>NZ_JANMUN010000164.1:0-35446 GCF_031391665.1 Ferruginibacter sp. | reverse complement strand
CCAGGTTATTAGCTAAAGCACCAATTTGCTCTTTTGCTTTTGTAGCATCATCCACACTGGCCATCATTGTTGCACTGGCTTCGTTAAGCTTACCATAAAAATTGTTTAACGATTTTAAATGGTTGTTGGCTTCTTTCAATTCCAGCTCGTAAATAGTATTTAATGAACCTAAATTTTTAGTAAGGCCCTGTACCTGCTCGTGAAAACCTTTTGCAGCTTCAGAAGCATTGTTAAACGAAGACATTGAAGCAGCACTTGCTGTAAACGCACTACTCATGTTACCTATTGCTACAGTTGCTTCTTTTGTTTTAGCACCAAAATCGCTGGTGTTTTTTACCACATCGCTTACATCAGCAATGTTGGCTACAGAACCCTGTAATTTATTAAAGCTTTCGCCTAATTTTTTTAAGTTAGATGGATTGATCTCTGCATCCTGCATCATTTTATCCATAGATAATAATGGATTAGAACTTGCTACTGCTACTTCCGGAATATCGTCGTCTTCTTCGTGATGCTTTGGTTTAATCCATTCGATTGCGGCATATATTAAGAAGATGCCGGTTTCTGTCCACATACCAACAGTAAGCAGCACATCTGCATAAGACTGGTGCGTTAATTTTGCCCATGCTGCAAAAATGATTACTGCTGCACCTGCACTTACCAATACATCAATTAGAGTGAGGAACGTTCTTTTTTTGTACTTAGCCATGACGTTTTAAATTTTAAAGTTTTAACTGGGGGTTAATTTAAGATTGATTGAATTATACAAAAGTTTATAAGATGCCCGTAATTTTTAGTATCACGGGCAGCCTCAATAAGTTTTTAATTTTGGAAATGTTTTTATTTTTTGCCTTTCTTAGGAGCCGGAGGCAAATCAATCACACAACGGAATCCAATGTAGGATTTAGCTGTATCCTGGTATTCGTAATTACGTGTACCGCATCTTAATAATGCGCCAACATCTTTCCAGCTTCCTCCACGTAATACCTTGCGTTTGTCACGGGGCTTATCTGTTTCTTTAGCGTTGTATCTGATATCGGGGTTTAAGTCGTGTTGAAAGTTATAAGCACCTTCGTAATATAAAGATGATGTCCATTCTGCAACATTACCTGCCATATTATACAAACCAAAATCGTTAGGCCAGTAAGCATCAGCTCTTACTGTATATAACCCGCCATCTTCTGGGTAGTTACCACGGCCTGGTTTAAAGTTAGCTAACAAACAGCCTTTTTTATTTCTAAGATAATATCCACCCCAGGGGTAAGATGCCTGGCTTCTTCCGCCACGTGCTGCATACTCCCACTGAGCTTCTGTTGGTAAACGAAAATCTGATTCAGCATTTCTTTTCTTTCCTTCTAAGAAAGCATTAAGAAAATGCGTTCTCCATTCGCAAAAAGCAGTAGCCTGTTTCCAGCTTACACCAACTACAGGATAATTTCCAAAAGCAGGGTGACTGTAATATTGCTTGCTCATTGGCTCATTATAAGAGTAAGAAAAATCTCTTATCCAGCAAAGTGTATCAGGATAAACTTTAACCGGCTTCTTAATCATGTAAGTAGAACGTGGAATAGTTGCATCCCTGTTCATAGCTGCGGCTTTGTAATCAAAAGTTTCTGACTGATACTCTATTTTAGTAGCGTCAATTTCTTTTTTACCAAATATGCGGTTATCAGGAGTAACGATCATGGCATCAATTTTTTCTAAAGTTGCCTTATCGCCCCATTTAATTGTTTTAATTCTTTTCCAGTCGAGGTAGGTATTACCATCAGTGCCTTGTTTTTCAAAGCCCATTAAATGACCGGCAATTGAATCTCTTACCCAATGGGTAAACTGACGGTATTCGTTGTTGGTAATTTCTGTAGCATCCATCCAAAAGCCGCTGATAGAAACTGATTTGTTCCGGGCTGTGTAGGCATAGCTAACATCTTCGTCGCTTGGGCCCATGTGAAAGGTACCTGGATTGATGTACACCATTCCGGGAGGTTTTGGCAAACTCCATCTTGATGCAGGTGCAACACCATGTAATTGACCATCGTTGGGTAGTGACCCGCCGGATTTGTTTTTTCCACCAAGCATTTTACAGCTTGCAGAAGTTGATGCGATAGCGACTACAGCTATCATGCAGAACAGATTGTTCTTCATTGTTTTTAACTTTGAGGGTGATAAGCAAATGTAACGATTATTTTGAATTATCGTCGTTTTACAACTGTTTCCCGGATTAAATTTTTCAACAAAATATGATCCCAAAAATCATAAACGACGGAAAAAATCAATTATTGTGATTACTGCTTAAATTTTATTCTTCTTTAATCTGTTTTACTAATGCTTCAATATTGAAAACGGGTGTTTTGCAGGTATATTGTTTGCACAAGAAAATAAGTGTTTCATTAGCAGCATTTTTACCATTTAGCATAGGAAAATTACTATTTTCATTTAATGCCGACTGCAAAATTTTACCGGGCAAATACTGTTTTAAAAGTTCGTTTCTTAATCCGTAAAAGTTATTCCCCACAATTACCACCTCATTAATGCCAAACGTATTTTTTAATAATAAGGATGCCCAAACACCAAAAGATGTTGGATAACGTACAATTGCTGTGCCAAGTGATGTTGTAATTTTTTGGGCAATGTTATACCATTGGCTGTTGTTGAATACTATGGAGAGATAAAATAAGTTTTCGGCCATAACGCTGTTGCCCGATGGTGTAGCACCATCATACACTTCCTTTTTACGTAAAATGATATCGTTTTGGTTTTTATTGGTGAAATAAAAGAAATTGGTTTCTTCATCCATAAAATTTTCTATTACAAACCGGGTAATTTCTTTTGCTGTATCAAGATAAGCTGTATCAGAAGTAATTTCCTGCAACTGAATACAGGCCTGTATTGTATAAGCATAATCATCTAAAAAAGCAGGGTATTTTGCAATGCCTTGTTTGTAAGTATGAAAAAGTTGAAAGCTAAATTTATTTTCCCTGAATTTTTCCAGGATAAAACGCATTGTTTTTTCTGCAAGATTTTTATACTCTTCTTCATTTAAAGCTGCGGCGGCTTTGCACAATGCAGTTATCATTAAACTATTCCAGCCCAGCAAAATTTTATCATCGGTTATTGGTCTTACTCTTTTACTTCTTTCTTCTAATAATTTTTCAAGGCAATGGTTTAGGATAATCTCCAGTTTGCTTTCGGTAATATTTTTTTCGGCGGTAAAATTTTCAGCACTTTTTAAAATACGAAGTATATTTTTTCCTTCCCAGTTGCCCTTATCAATTACATCATAAAATTCACAAAATATTTTTGCATCTTCTTTTAATAAAGTTTCAATTTCAGTTTTATCCCACACATAAAATTTGCCCTCCACTCCTTCGCTGTCGGCATCCAATGCCGAATAAAAACCTCCTTCACTATCCATTAATTCTCTTTGTACAAAAGCAATGGTTTTTCTAATGGCCTGTTCGTATTTTTTATCGTTTGTAATTTTAAAAGCATCGCAAATTACATTCAGCAATAAAGCATTATCGTACAGCATTTTTTCAAAATGCGGCGCCAGCCATTCCCTATCGGTACTGTACCGGGCAAAGCCACCGCCAGCATGATCATAAATGCCACCCTCTATCATTTTATCAATAGAAAGCAAAGCCTGTTGTAAAGATTCTTTATGGCCTGTGTAATAATGATATTCTAAAAGATATTGAATGGTAAATGTTTGAGGAAATTTTGGCGCTTTACCAAAGCCGCCCCATTCTGTATCTGCCTGCTTCAAAATATTTTCTGTAATATTTTCGCAATTTTCTTTTGTAAAAATGTTATCGTTTGAAGAGGATAATGTTTGCCCAAAATTGTTTGACTTTTGCAAATGAGCAATCATGTTTTCAGCCTGCGATTCTATTTCATCTTTTCTTTCGTTCCATGCCAGTGTTAATGCAGTTAAAACATCCGTCCAGGAAGTACGGTTAAACGCTTTTACAGGGGGAAAATAAGTCCCACCATAAAAAGGTTTGCAATCTGGCGTTAAAAAAACATTTAAAGGCCAGCCGCCACTACCTGTAATGGCCTGTACGGCATCCATATAAATGTGGTCCAGGTCGGGCCGCTCTTCTCTGTCTATTTTAATATTGATGAAATTTTCGTTCATTTGCTTTGCCACTGTTTCATTTTCAAAACTTTCTTTTTCCATTACGTGGCACCAGTGGCAGGCTGCATACCCAATGCTAACCAGTATTAATTTGTTTTCGATTTTTGCTTTTTGCAGGGCCTCATCGCCCCATGCATACCAATCAACAGGGTTGTGTGCATGCTGTAAAAGATAAGGGCTGTTTTCGTTAATTAAACGGTTGGTAAATTGATGGGGCATTGAAGTTTTTTATAGATTATCACACAATTACACCTGCAAATATCATTCTTAAATTTTTATATGCTAAAGTGAATTAAAAATAAAAGAGGCCATTCGTGTAGCCTCTCATAATTTATATTGTTTGTGCACTATTTCTTTTTGTAAGAGGAAAGATATAATTCCAACGCACTTACCATACTTTGTGCCTGAGGTTGTGGTGCTTTTATATCGGGTATTAAGCCAGCATCTTCTGCAGCTTTTAATGTATTGGCACCAAATGCGCCAATTTTTGTACCATTTTGTTTAAACTTGGGAAAGTTTTCTAAAAGGCTTTTAACGCCGCCGGGAGTAAAAAAACAAATCACATCGTAATTTCTTTCCACCACTTCTTTTACATCATTACTTATTATTCTGTATAAAACTGGGTTAGCGTATTCGCAATTATTTGCTTTTAGCCAATTGGTTACTTCACTGTCAAAGGATTCTGAGCAGGGATACAAAAACTTCTCATTGTCCTTGTGTTTGTTAATTACGTCAAACATGCTTTTGTTTGATCCGTCGGCACCATAAAAAACTTTGCGTTTGCGATACAAAATAAATTTTTGAAGGTAGAGGGCAACAGCTTCGGTAATGCAGAAATACTTGGTATCCTGAGAAATATTGATTTTCATTTCGTGACAGATACGGAAGAAATGATCGATGGCATGCCTGCTGGTAAATATTACAGCGGAGTAGGTTACAATATCAATTTTCTGCTTTCGGAATTCTTTAGCAATAATACCATCCACAACTATAAAAGGGTGGAAATCAAGAGTTATACTGTGCTTTTTAGCCAGATCAAAATACGGAGACTTTTCGCCTTCGGGCTTTGGCTGGGTAATAAGTATCTTTTTAACTCTGTTAGCCGAATGATCTGCTTTTGTGGAACCGTTTTTAACCATACTTTAAAGGGAAAATGGTTTTGCAAAACTACATGTTTTTACTCAAAAAAAGCACTGCCCATTTGTAAACCAGCAAAAGAGGTATTATTTCTACCCCTGTTAGATACAAAAAAAAGTGAAACCTGCTGATCTTTAACTGGCTTTGCAGCAAGCTGTAAGAGCGGAAGAAACGTAAAAAAAGCAAAAGCCCAATGATAAGTAGTGAAACAAATGCACTGGCAATTGCAATTTCAGGTTGGGCAAAAGCCATTAATACTGTAAACGGAATTAAAACAACCCCAATGATTTTGCAGATTAAAAAAATGATAAAAATGTAAGTATCTGTTGATTCCCGGTAGCCGGTAACCCAGCCGGTAAATTTAAGGGTGCTGAACTTAACCAGGTAAACTATGGCTAAAATTAAAATACATGCCCCCAATATCGACCATTGATAATGGCTGCTTATTAACTTATATTGTACCAGAAGAAAAAAAATATAGATGCCTGCGCTTAGAATAAAAAATATATTAAAGAAAAGCGAAGGCAGTTTGGCCTGCAACAATTGATCGGTAAGCTGGCTTTGCCGCAAAGAAGTATTAAAGAAAACCCTGAACAGATTTGTAAAATACCGGGCAAAGAAAACTTTAATTACTCCCATTAATAAAACCAGCCCGGCAAGTAAATAAAATACCACATCGGTTGATTGTGATTTTTTTATTTTTATTACCATCGAAACTGGCGTTCCCTTACTGTTTAAAAAAGAATTCTGATTAAGTATTGCCTCTATTGCAGCATTGTATTGATTAACGGGAGCCTGCACTACCAGATTTTGTACCGTATCTTTTTCTACAGTAATTGTATCAGGCTTTTGTGCACAAACCAATATGGGCATCAAAAAAATAACACTGAAAAAAAATAATCCCTTTTTTATCAAACCAAATATTTTTTGCAAAAGTAAATGGAGTAAAGCAGATTTATCAAAAGTAATTAACATAACCAAGGTGTAATTTCTGAGATTGCCTGATGTTGAACTTTACATCGTCTCTTTTACCAATAGCGTAGCTAACATTTAATAAGCCCAATTTAGTTTCTAAAGCTATACCAATGCCGGTTGAAACAAAATTATTATTAAGGTTGATGTTTTGATATTTATTTTTAACAATAGCCCCATCAGCAAAACCAAAAAAGTAAGAATTTAAACTAACCCTTATACGGTATTCGGCTGTAGCCACAGCAAACTGAGTGGCATAAATACTTTCTTCATCAAAACCACGTAACAGCCTGTAACCGCCAATTTGAAACAGCTCGTTTCTAAATATATTCTGACTGTTGAAGATGCCTGCGTTAACTGCAGTTTTAAAAGTTGACTGTTTGCCCACAGGAAAATAATGTGCTGCTGATAATTTTATTCTTAATTGATAAGAGCGCTCTTTTAGCGAATCGTAAAGTGTTGCGTAATTAAATGAAGGATCTTTAATAGAAATTATATCGTTATTTTTCTTTATTTTTTTTATACCTACCGAAGTGGTTAATTTTATTTCGTTACCGCTGCGTGGGTTTAAGCGGTAATCAGTTTTTATCCATTCGTAATCAATACCAAAATTTACTGCGTTAACATCAATATTTACCGGTAACTGTTTTGTGGCTTTTACTTGGTTGGTATCTACGCCATTTGCCAGTAAAAAACTATTTTGCCATTGCACAAAAAATTTGCCCGCCTGGTTGGCCGACAAAAGATATTGTAACCCCACCTGCCCGTTAACCTGTAAAAAAGTAGAATCTTTTTTAAAAAGATCAAACAAAAAATCGAAACCAAAAGTAGAATTAAAAATATAAGGTTGCTGGTAACCTAAATTTAAACGGGGCGATTTTTTTTGCAATTGCTGCCAGTTAAATAAAATACTTTCCCCGCTATTTAAAACATTTTTTAAATTAAGATTTACATCGGCAGTTAACTGTACTTTACTGGTTTGGCCTGCATTGGGCAAAATGCCAATTAAAAAATTAAACTGGCTGCTTTTTTTGGGTGCCAGGTAAAGGTTAAGCAACGAGCCACTACCGAGCATAGTTATATCATTTGGTGCTGCTTCCTGCAGGTAAGGCAATTCTAAAACTTTATTACGCACCTGTTCTAATTTTTCTTTATTATAAAGGCTGCCATTGGGTATGCTTAAATAATGACTTAGAAAATTTTTAGAAATTTTTACCTTACCAAAAACCCTGATACTGTCAAGATGATACAATGGCCCCTTTTTAACTTTAAGTAAAGCGTTTATTTTATCCTCTTCTAAACGCACACTATCTAAAAAAACCTGGGCAAAGGGGTAACCGTTATTTTCGTAAAAATTTAAAACCCTCAGTTGTATGGTTTGCAATTGCTGTATATTGAGCAATTTATTGGTAAAGTTTTTTTCAAAAAAGCCACTCTGATCAAGTGCTTTTTTTTCGATACTGTCGGGTAATAATTTTATCCATTGGTATTGTTTGCCTAAAAAAAGTTTAATGCTGACAGATGCAGTATCTTCCCAAACACTGTCAACAGAAGCTGTTGGATAACCTTTAGTGCTTAACAATGCAGGCAGATTATTAATGTATGTATTGCATTGAATGGAATTATTGAAAGTTGTTTGCAATTTTAAAGCTTGCGCATTAAAGCTGGTATCTTTGTCAATAAAATAAATATTTAATTGATACTGATTATTTTTTTCTGCTGGTTGCTGGCCGTATGCAAAAGGCATTATAATACAGTTGCAAACTATTGCAAGTAATAAACAGGGGTTCAAAATTTTTTTAAAACTCATCATTAATATTCAAATCTAAAATCTTAAATCTACAATCTAAAATATTTGTCAGGCATCTATATACATATTCCTTTTTGCAAGCAGGCTTGTAATTATTGTAATTTTCATTTTTCTACTTCTTTAAAACAAAAAGATGAGCTGCTTATTGCGTTGGTGAAGGAAATAAAGCCCCTCCTATCCTCCCCCGAGGGGAGGGAAATGGAAAAGATTGAAGTAGGGATAAGAAATGAAGTTGTTAATACACTATACTTTGGTGGAGGCACGCCAAGTATTTTAAGTATTGATGATTTAAAAATAATTTTTGATGCTTTGCATAAACGTTTTGTTTTTGCAGCTGACATTGAAATTACTGTAGAAGCTAACCCCGATGATATCACCAATTTAAAACTGCAGGAATGGAAGAACATTGGGATAAACAGGCTGAGCGTAGGTATACAAAGTTTTATAGAAGATGAATTAACCTGGATGAACCGGGCACATACAGCAGTAGAATCGTTATTATGTATTGATAAAATTATAGCTGCCGGTTTTACTAATTTTTCAGTTGATTTAATTTACGGCTCGCCATTACTGAGTGATGATGACTGGAAAAAAAATGTACAAACTGTTATTGAAAAAAATATTCCGCATATCAGTTGCTATGCATTAACTGTAGAGCCTAAAACAGCTTTAGATAAAATGATTGTTTTAAAAAAGAAAGCGCCTGTTGATGCAGAAAAACAAGCCCGGCAATTTTTATTATTAATGGATTGGATGAGCGAAGCCGGATATGAACATTATGAGATAAGTAATTTTGCTAAACCCGGATTACGCAGTAAGCACAACAGCAGTTATTGGAGTGGCGCAAGCTATTATGGCTTTGGTCCTTCGGCACATTCTTATTTTTCACAGGGTTACTCACCCAAGCGAAGATGGAATATTGCAAATAATGCATTGTACATTCAATCTTTACAAAAAAATATTATTCCTTTTGAAGAAGAGATACTTACTGAAACGCAACAGTTGAATGAATATATTATGACGGCTTTAAGAACGATGGAGGGAATTAATACAAAGTATGTAAGTACAAAGTTTGGTGAAGTTGCAAGCAGCAAAATAAAAGCTTCAAGCAGCAAATATGAAGCGACAGGAAAATTAAAAATTGAAAACGGAAAAATTATATTAACCAGAGAAGGAAAATTATTTGCTGATGGAATTGCTGCTGATCTATTTTTTACCCTTTAATTTAAAAAAAATTAAGAATGAGAACGCCTCTTATAATATTTTATCAGCTCTGCAATAGAAAGATAAATAATCATTGCGATTATTGCAGTACTGCTGATATTTGAAAAGGAGAATGGCATCGTTTTATTTTCTACCTTAAAAGTAAAATAAATTTACACCAGCGTTGTTTCTATTTCGTTAAATCCTTTGCCTGCAGGCAAATTTTCCCATAAAATTTTATAAATGGTTTCGGCAATGGGCATATCGGCTTTAACTTTTTGATTGATGATGTGCATACATTTACTGGCATTATATCCCTCGGCCACCATACTCATTTCTAACTGGGCAGTTTTTACCGAATGTCCTTTACCAATCATATTTCCAAATGAACGGTTGCGGCTGTGCAGCGAATAACAGGTTACTAATAAATCGCCAAGATAAACCGAAGCAGCATAGTTTGTAGTTGGTGGTTGGTGGTTGGTGGTTGGGTGGTGATCGATAGAACCTACTTGAATATTTTTTACTCCAAGTTCACGAAGAAAACCTGCCATTTCATCGGCGCTGTTAGCAATTAAAACACTTAAAAAATTGTCGCCATAATCTAAGCCATGTGCCATACCTGACCCGACCGCATAAATATTTTTTAATATAGCAGCATACTGCACCCCATAAATATCATTATTACAAATTGTGTTGAGATAATCAGTTTTAAAATAAGTTGCTAATTCTGCTGTCATCACTTCATCAACCCCAGAAAAAGTTAAATACGATAATTTTTCTGCTGCCACCTCTTCGGCATGACATGGGCCTAATACGGCAAAATAATTTTTCAGTTCAACATTAAACTCTTTTTGCAAATAATCGTTCAGCAATAAATTTTGCCCGGGTAAAATACCTTTTATGGCAGAGATGATTTTTTTTCCTTCAAATATTTTTTTATCAAGTCCCTTTAAAACATCAGTGGCGTATGCAGAGGGAACCGCAATAATAATACAATCTGAATTAGAGATAACTTCTGCGGCATTGATGGTTAAATGTAATTGTGAAACATTAAAATGTGCCGATGGCAAATAATGTGGATTGTGATGGCGTGTTTGTATATGTTTGATTGCTGCTTCGCTGCGGTTAAACCAGTAAATAGTGTTACCGTTATCGGTTAAAATTTTTGCAAGGGCTGTTCCCCAGCTGCCGCTTCCTAATATTCCAAATTTCATGGTTGATAGTTGAAAGTTGATGGTTGAAAGTTTTTAAATGCAAGGCAGTAAGCACTAAAGATTTACTTTAAAAAATTAATGGTAGAAATTCAATTCGCAAATATTCAACCATCAACATTTAATTTTTAAAGTCCCAATTTATCTACCGCCAACTGCGCCGCAATCTGGCTGGCATCTTTTTTATTATAGCCTTTTGCTTCGGCAATTAATTCCCCATCAACAGTTGCGCCAATGGTAAATAAGCGGCGGCCATTTTCAAATTTTTCATTCAGTGTTTCAAACTCTAATAACTTACCATTCTTGTTGGCCCAGCCGTACAATTTATTTTTTATGTTTATTTCTATTATCTCCAGGTCATCAATAAAAAGATGCGGCATAATAATATATTTCTCCACCCACTTTTGTGTACCGGCATAACCTTTATCTAAATACACAGCGCCAATTAAAGCCTCTAATGTATTACCAAATATTTGAGAAATTTTAAGGGAGTTATCGTACTTGTTGTAAAAGGTAATTTTTTTAAGGCCCATCTTTAATGCTATATCGTTCAGCATTTGACGGTTTACCATTTTGCTCCGCATCTCCGTTAAAAAGCCTTCGCCTTTGTAGGGATATTTTCTAAATAAATAATGCGCCACAATGGAGCTTAAAACAGCATCGCCTAAAAACTCCAGCCGTTCGTTATTTTCATCAGCCCCTTCTCTTACACTTCTGTGGCTTAGTGCAGTTTTATACAGGGCAACATCGCCGGGTGTAAAACCCAGTATATTACTCAGTTGTTTTTTAAACTCCCGTGTTTTATTCTGACTGTTAAAAAAATCTTTAATGAATTGCAAGTGCTTGAAAATGTTTGGATGAAATTACTCCTATTTATTATGAAAATAAAATTAAGATTTTTCGTGCAGCCCCAATGACTGTAACTTAATACAAAGAAGAATATTTTTAATTTTTTAGATTAAAATATTTTATAAGCAGTATAATAATTTTGAGATAACAGCAATATTACATTGCCGCCAGCTGAACCTTTTGCTGCAGTTCCAGTACGCTTTCTTTAAAAAGGCTGTCAGTATCCATTAAATCTTTTACAGTTTGGCAACTGTGTATTACCGTGGTATGATCTCTGCCGCCAAAATGCTCTCCAATTGTTTTAAGTGAGTTTTTGGTAAAAGCTTTAGATAAAAACATAGTAATCTGCCTTGCCTGTACAATTTCTCTTTTACGGGTTTTTTGCAGCAATTTATCGTAAGGCACGTCAAAGTATTCGCATACCATTTTTTGGATGGCGTCGATAGTGATTTCCTTACTGGAGGATTTTACAAAATTTCTAAGTACTTTCTTTGCCAATTCAAGATCAATTTCTCTCTTGTTAAGCGAAGATTGTGCCAATAATGATATTAAAGCGCCTTCTAATTCCCTTACGTTGCTATTAATATTATAAGCAATATATTTTACCACCTCACGGGGCATTTCTAACCCATCATTCTTCATCTTTTTTTCTAATATCTCAATTTTGGTATCGTAATCCGGCACCTGCAAATCGGCACTTAAGCCCCAGCGGAAGCGGCTTAATAATCTTTCCTGCACACCTTCCAAATCTTTTGGTGGCTTATCGCTGGTTAGTATTAATTGTTTACCGCTTTGGTGTAAATGATTAAAAATGGCGAAGAATGCTTCCTGCGATTTTTCGGCACGGTTAAAAAATTGTACATCATCAATAATTAAAACATCTATCAATTGATAAAAATGTATAAAATCGTTGATGGCCTGGTTGCGGCTGTGATCTATAAACTGGTTGATAAATTTTTCGGAGCTTACATATAATACCACTTTATTAGTATGTAATCTTTTTACTTCGTTGCCAATGGCCTGTGCCAAATGCGTTTTACCCAAACCAACACCGCCATAAATTACTAAAGGGTTAAAAGAAGTGGTACCAGGTTTTTCTGCAACAGTTTTACCTGCACGGCGGGCAACACGGTTGCAATCGCCTTCTATAAATGCATCGAACACATATGCAGGATTTAACTGCGGATCTATCTGCATTTTTTTAAGACCCGGAATTACAAACGGATTCTTAACAGGATTATTTATTACAAGTGGAAAATCCATTTCGTTGTTTGAATATGATTTATAACCATGCCCCGGCACATCCATCGTTAGCGGTTTGTTTTTACTGTTACCGCTATCCACCATTATTCTGTATTCTAATCTTGCCTCTTTACCCAATTCTCTTTTTAATGTTTTTGCTAAAAGCGAAACATAATGTTCTTCAAGGTACTCATAAAAAAATTGACTTGGTACTTGTATGGTTAATATTTTTTCTTTTAATGCTACCGGTTTAATAGGTTCAAACCAAGTTTTAAAATGTTGCCATTCTACAATGTCTTTGATTATCTCTAAACAATTAGTCCATACTTTTTCAAAAGCCTTATCCATTAGTTCTTAAACAATTTATTTATGTTGAGTAAAAGAGTAGTCTCGGGGGATTTTCCTTTAAAAATTGCTTTCAATGAATACTGAAAATTAATTTTTAGCAGGACAGCGAATATCGAATAAATTATTGAAAAAAAAATTTTTTATTCAATTGTTTTTTTCCCTACCACCACAGTATGGGATTTTGACAATTTTTTTGGGTTAAATCCTGCAAAATCAAAATCTAATCTGCCCAGTTGAATACCAGCCCAACCCACCTGGTTTATCAATACACCACTTCCTGATTTATTAGTATATAATTCCGGTGCATCCATAAAAGTATGTGTATGCCCGCCAATTATTAAATCTATATTTTCAGTTTCTTTTGCCAATACCATATCGCTTATTTTGTTATCGCTGTATTTATACCCTAAATGGCTAAGACATATCACCATATCGCAGCCTTCTTCTTTTTTTAATGTAGCTGCAGTTTCATTTGCTTTTTGTATTGGATCAAGATATTTTGTATTACCAAATAAACTATCCGGTACTAACCCGGTTAGCTGTATGCCCACTCCGGTAACACCAATTTTTAATTTTCCCTTTTTAAAAATTTTATACGGCTGGTATTTAAATTCCATTAGTGTATTGGAAAAATCGTAATTACACATCAATACCGGAAAATTTACATGCTTTAATTGTGCAGCAAAATTTTCAAGCCCTGCATCAAAATCATGATTTCCCATTGTTACTGCATCATAATTCATTGCAGCCATTGCTTTCATTTCGGGTTCGCCTTTATATATATTAAAATAAGGCGTGCCTTGAAAAATATCGCCAGCATCTAATAATAACACCTGGTTATTTTCACTTCTGATTTTCTTTATTAATTCTGCTCTTGCAGCCACTCCGCCAAGTCCCTGGTTTCTGCCACCGTCCATAGGAAAAGGCTCCAGCCTGCTGTGTACATCATTAGTATGAAGGATGATTAATTTTTTTGCTGCATTTTCCTTTTGCATTTCTGCAAACAGGCTGTTTGATGTTAGTATTGCCGCAGCAGCAAGCGAAGATTGTGTAATAAATTTTCTTCTACTCTGCATTTGTTACCCGGTTTTCTATTTGAGAAGACATTTTTTTCCCTTCTTTATTTAATTCAATAAAATATTCAATAAGCGCCTCCCTTAAAACATATCCTGTACTTTTTTGAGGTATTGGCCTGAGCATAATACAATCATCGCCACCGTTAGCTACATAATCAACCATTGCAATTGTATAAATTGCCGTATCGGCAATGGGTTGTCCGTTTATTAAAATATTTATTGCAGCTTTATTTTTTATTTGCCAGCTAATGCCTGCCACAGGCCAGCCACCTTTTGCAGAAATATGATTTAAGAATTCCTGCAACACTTTACCGCTCAGTTTTTGTATTACAATATCATTATCAAAAGGTGCCAGCTCAAAAATTTTACCTCTTGTAATATTGCCAGCAGCTACCGAAGTAAGCCTGATACCACCAAAATTAATAAAGGCTCCGTCAACAGGCATTTTATAACCCTGCTTTGCTTTAGCCAGCATAGCATCTGCCATAACATTTCCCAATGTTCCTTCGGGTTGTTTTTTTTCCAGTTCTGTCGCTACAACTGCAATAACTGTATTCATGCTTTTATTTACACTATCGGCATAGGGTTGCAATAATTTATTTAAACCACTGTCTTGCTTACTTTGCTGCGTAAGGCGGTAATCAATATACTGTACTGCCTGCGGCTGATATACCGTTTTACAGGATACTAAAAAAAATGCGGTAAAAAAAATTGGTAAAAAAAAGTGGCTGGGTCTCCTCATAAAACTCCTGTTAGAATAAAGAGGAAGGTAGTAATTATTTATTAATAGCAACAAAAAAGATGGGATAAAAATTTATCAATAAATAGAATTACTTTTGGCATATTAAATTATTATTATGAGTTATGAATTAACCGGCAAATTAATTGCCAAATACGACATCGTTCAACGAACAGAAACTTTTAAAACAAGAGAATTTGCTGTTGAAAAAACTGATGAAATAAATGGCCGCACTGTTACCAACTATGTAAAATTTCAATGCATACAGGATAAAACCGCTATTGTGGACAGGGTGAATATTGGCGATGATGTGAAAGTGTATTTTAACATTAAAGGCAGCAAATGGGAAAAAGATGGCAAAGTAAATTACATTACTAATTTAGATGCCTGGAGAATTGAACAAATTTTACAACCCGGTGCAACTGCAAAAACCGATAATGAATACTTAGAACCATTGGATACTTTTTCGTCGGCACCGCCGGATGCTGTGGATGATTTGCCGTTTTAGGCCAATCCCCCTCCGCCCCTGAAGGGGGAACAATGGAGGAGAATATTAAGAAGATAAAAGCGAATAAAAATTTCCGGAATAAGTATCCGGCATTAAATACATGCAACAAAAAATTTCTTTCAAACTGCTTCCTTCCGAGGCAATGGATGAGTCCATCATCAAAAAATATATTGCCAGTACTGCCGGCAAAAAAGAAAGTTCCATTACCGGTTTTCATCTGTTAAAAAAATCGCTTGATGCCAGGGCAAAAACTATTTGGGTAAATTTAACAGTAAATGCTTTTATTGATGAGCCTTTTAAAAAAAGAGACATTACTCCATTCGATTTTAAAGATGTAAGTAAGGCCCAAAAAAAAGTAATTATTATTGGCGCCGGCCCGGCAGGTTTATTTGCTGCATTGCAATTGATAGAAAAAAATATTAAGCCTATTATTTTAGAAAGAGGAAAAGATGTAAGGGCAAGGCGAAGGGATTTAGCTGTACTGAATAAAGAAGGCATTATTAATCCCGAAAGTAATTATTGCTTTGGCGAAGGTGGTGCAGGTACTTACAGCGATGGCAAACTTTATACAAGAAGCAACAAGCGGGGCGATATTGACCGCATACTTAATTTATTTGTACGCTTTGGCGCCGAAGAAAAAATTTTATACGAAGCACATCCGCATATTGGCACCAATAAATTACCGCATATTATTACTGCCATGCGTAACCAAATAATGGAGTGTGGCGGCGAATTTTTATTTGAAAAGAAAGTATCTGATTTTATTATTGAGAAGGAAAAAATCATTTCAGTAAAAACTGCTGACGGAAATATTTTTGATGGCGATAGTTTTATTTTGGCCACCGGCCACAGTGCCAGGGATATTTTTGAGTTGCTGCACCAAAAAAATATTTTAATAGAAGCAAAACCTTTTGCTTTGGGTGTAAGAATTGAACATCCGCAACTGCTTATTAATACCTGCCAGTATAAAACTAATGCTGCAAATGAAATTTTACCCCCAGCTTCTTACTCTTTAGTGCAACAGATAAATGAAAGAGGTGTTTTTAGTTTTTGTATGTGCCCCGGAGGTATTATTGCTCCGGCTTCTACCGCAGCAGGAGAAATTGTGGTGAATGGCTGGAGCCCTTCTAAAAGAAATAATCCTTATGCTAACAGTGGCATGGTGGTACAGGTAGAGCTGCAGGATGCGTTGAGAGAAATGAAATATTCAATGAGCAATGTTCAATATTCAATGTTCAATGAAAAACATCCATTAATAATGATGGAGTTTCAAAAAATGGTGGAGCAAAAATGTTTTGAAAGTGGCGGTGGAAAATTTGTGGCACCTGCACAGCGCATGGCCGATTTCAGTAATGGCAACACATCTTCGTCGTTACCCAATTGTTCTTATCAACCGGGTTTGCAATCTTTATCATTAAAAGAAGTGGTGCCCGATTTTGTTTATCAATCACTGGCAAAAGGTTTTATAGAGTTTGGAAAAAAAATGCCCGGTTATTTTACCAATGATGCTGTGGTGGTAGCAACCGAAAGCCGTACATCATCCCCAGTTAGAATTCCACGTAATGCTGATACACTTACTCATCCACAAATAAAAAACTTATACCCCTGTGGCGAAGGTGCAGGGTATGCCGGCGGTATTGTAAGTGCGGCTATGGATGGCGAAAGAGTAGCCAATGCAATTGATAATTTATAATTTTAGAATTAATAATAAATTTACCATTCATAAAATAACTACGGATAATAAAATTTGCAAGCTGTTATTTTACATAATTATTTTCTTTAACCCATAACTAATGAACATTCTAGAACTGCACAACCTGAAAAAATATTTTGCCACCCAAAAAGCAGTGGACGATATCAGTATGACCATTCCCAAAGGGAGTATTTTTGGATTACTTGGCCCTAACGGTGCCGGTAAAACCACTTTAATAAGAATGATCACAGGGATTTTTTATCCCGATTCCGGTGATATTATTTTAAAAGGAAAAAAGTTTGATCCCGAAAATGATGCCAAATACATTGGTTACATGCCCGAAGAAAGGGGCTTGTATAAAAAGATGAAGATTGGCGAACAGGCTTTATACCTTGCCCGGCTTAAGGGATTAGGTAAAGATGATGCCATGCATAAAATTAAAGATTGGTTTGTGCGGCTGGAGATGGAAAGCTGGTGGAATAAAAAAGTAGAAGACTTGAGTAAGGGGATGGGACAAAAATTACAATTTGTAATTACCGTTTTACACGAACCTGATTTAATTATTTTAGATGAGCCCTTCAGTGGCCTCGACCCTATTAATGCCAATCTTATAAAAGATGAAATTTACAGGCTGGCGCAAAAAGGTACTACCATAATATTCAGCACACACCGCATGGAACAGGTGGAAGAAATTTGTAACAATATTGTGCTGGTAAATAAAGGAAAGAAAATTTTAGATGGTACAGTACAAAATGTAAAACAAGATTTTAAAGAGAACCTTTTCAGTATCCAATTAGAAAACATTCCTGAAATTGTAAATAGTAATACATTTGAAATTATTAATACAAATAAGAAGGAACTTATTGTAAAAATTAACGAAGGTTTTAAAGCCAATGATGTATTGGGCTATTTTATCAATAGCGGAAGCAGTATTGTTTCTTTTAAAGAAATACTCCCTTCACTGAATGATATTTTTATAAAATTAGTAGAAGGCACACCAACTGCAAGACAATTTCAAACAATGGATAATTGATAATTTTTACTTTGTCTTTTTTCGCTTAACCCTTTTTACACTTTTCAACTTATAAAAAATGAACAAAATTTTATTAATCATACAAAGAGAATTTTTAACCCGTGTTAGAAAAAAAACTTTCATCATTGGTACCATTCTTTTTCCGCTTTTATATTTGGCTTTAATTTTTGGCACAAGCTATATTGCTGATAAAACAAGAGAAGATTTAAGGATTGCATTAATTGATCAATCTGGTTTATTTAAGCAGGAGTTAATTAATACAGTAAATGGCAACGATACAAGCAATACCATACAATTAGTGGCTGCAAGTATTGAAGTAATAAAGGAAAGTTTCGACTCGTTGGGATACGACGGCTATGTAATAATTCCAGAAACATTTAAATGGCAGACTGGTACAGACAGCCTTTTAGTAAATACAAAAAAATCTTTTGGCATTGGAGCAATAAATCCGGTTGAGAAAAAAATTAACCGCATCTGGAACAAAATAAAGCGTGACAGCCTAGGCATCGACTCGGTAAAAGAAGCCGTGTTAAGTAAAAGCATAGATTTAAAATTGAATAATGAAAAAAACAAAAATGCCAACGCAGGTATTGCCACTACTATTGGTTATGTGTGTGGTTTTTTAATGTATCTTATTTTATTGCTTTACGGCAGCCAGGTAATGATGGGTGTAACTGAGGAAAAAACAAGCCGCATTGCAGAAGTGGTAGTATCTTCTGTAAAACCTTTTCAATTAATGATCGGCAAAATTGTTGGTATTGGCATGGTAGCTTTAACGCAGTTTCTGATCTGGATCGCCTGCATTTTTATAATTTATAATGTTACTAAAACAACAGGAAGTGGAGGCGCTGCATCAGCTATGGTAGGCAAAATTCAGGAAGTATTTACCAGCGTAAATATTCCTTTGGTGGTAGGATGTTTTATTTTTTATTTACTGGCAGGTTTCTTTTTCTATTCTTCTTTGTACGCAGCAATTGGCAGTGCTATTAATGAAGATATGAGAGAAGCACAATCATTAAGTTTCCCCATAACCATGCTTATCATTTTTTCTATTGCATTAATGACGCCTGCAATATCCAACCCCAGCAGCTCGGTTGCGGTTTGGGCAAGCATTATACCATTCAGTTCTCCAATAGTAATGATGGCACGTATTCCTTTTGGTGTACCTAACACTGTACCATGGTGGCAGTTGGGTTTATCAATGGCATCACTTATTGCAGGCTTTATGTTTACCACCTGGTTTGCTGCAAGAATTTACCGTACCGGTATTTTAATGTATGGTAAAAAACCCAGCTGGAAGGAAATGATAAAATGGGCTTTTAGAAAATAATATCAACAAAATAAAAATCCCTGTCTGTATTTTACAAACAGGGATTTTTTATAGAAAACAAAATGATTTATACTTTTAAAACCTCTGGCTGCTCTTTTAATTGTTCTTTTAATTGTTCTTTAGGTTTTGCAGCTTTTTCTATTGCCCTGTTCAATTCTTCACCAAGATATTTATTTATAATTTTCCAGCTTACGGCAACAATGCCAATAAATATACCCAGTAACAAACCTACAATCGCATAAATTTTTGTTGATTTACGGCCTGCATCATACGGGCCTTCCGGTCTATCTAATGCTTCTATAATAGGAGTTTCTTTTTGCAATTTATATGCAGCTGCTTCACGGTTATTTACTGCATAATAATATTGCGATTGTACGGTTTGCTTATCCTGCAAAAGATTAACTTTAGGTAAACTAAACCGCTTTAATTGTTCATCGGTAAAAAAAGTTGTTTCATCCTGCCGGATCAGGGCTTTATCCAGTGCATTCAAAACCCTGCGTAAAGAGTCTGCCTTATTAACCGCAAATTCAAAATCAATTTGTGCTTTTTTCTTTTTTAAATCAATATAAAATTCAGAAAGCTTATCTATAAAAAGGTAACTCACTTCCTTTACAATATCGGGGTTACTGTTACTGTAATTTAATTCAAGAATACCATTCTTATTAATTTTAGCTGCAAAGCCCCCTTTTAGCATGTTGCTGGCAACATTAATCATTGTGGCACTATCCAATTTTTTAATTTCAATTTCTTCGTTTTGTATAAAGCCAATATGCTTATTATTTTCTTCAATTAATAAACGGGCTATATTTTTATTTTTTAATGAAGGAACTCTTGTAGCTTTAGCTTCTGCTACTGCCTCTCTTGTCCTTCGGCTGGCAGCTAATTCAACAATATTAATAGAAGCTTCGCCGCTAAACGATTTTGGCGCATCTGACAAACCCAAAATATTACTTATTGTGCTGGAAGAAATATTATTATCGTTTGAGCTGTTTAATGGAAACACGGTAGATTTAGAAGTATAAATCATCACACTCTGCCTTGCCATAAAATAGAATAGTGCGCCAAATGCAATTGCAATAAGGGCAATTAACCAACTGAATTTTCGCAGCCGCTTTATAATTTGTTTTATAAGTTCTATGTTATTCATTTGAATATTTATTGGGTTATTGCAATTAAAGGCCTCCTACAACTTTGGCAACTAATACACCTGTTACAATGGTTACTATAGATAACCCTGCCTGTTTAATTATATCACCTACCTGACTGCCCTCAGCTTTTTCAGGCACATTTACTGTACTGCCCTCTGCAACTTTTGGATAAAAATGTATAAAGAAAAAGTTTTTTGTCCGCCTGCTTTTTCCATTGGCGTATTGTACATATACTCGGCTTTTCCAGGGGCGCCTGCCATATCCACCTGCCTTATCGATATAATACAATAAGTTAGTGTGCTCTTTATCAAAAGTTAATTTTAATGGCGATTGCACACTTCCTTTTACATTTACAAAAGGATTTATTTCCGGCACAAAAACGATATCTCCTTCCTGTAATACAATATCAAACTTGGAATTTTTATTTTTCATAGCCCTGAAAAGATCAATACTTACCGGCTCTTGCGATACCTCATTTAAACTAGTTTGAGCAGAGTCTAAAATTATGCCACCTAAAGAATCGGTTAAAGAATTTACTTTACTCGTTACGTTCTCTCTAAAATATTGTGTTTTTTTCCTGTATAAAATTGCCCCTTCCAGATCTGCATTTTCTTTTATCCCTCCTGCCCTTTCTATGTAAGATGATAACCGTTCGTATTTGTCAAGACGTGGATAAGGACCTGGATATTTTATCAACCCATTTATTTGCACCAGTTGCTGCAATTCGAAGGTGGGGTTTTTTCTAACATACACCTGATCGAAAGGTTTTAAAATAATTCCTGCAGAGGCACTATCAATATCTAAATTAGGAGAAACTTTTATCTGCTTTAAAATAACTCTTGTTGGTGTTTGCTCCCTTTTAGCTGAATCAATGTCAAGCACACTCGATATTTCAATTCTTCCAAACTCGGCAGATTGTTTTAAGCCGCCTGATAAATACAACAGATCCTGTAAGGTCATTCCCCCATATTTATTTATCCTGCCTTCTTTTCTTACTTCGCCAAATATTTCCACATACTGCCTGTCGTAAAAATTGTTAGTATTAAATAACAATATCTGATCGTTGGCAAAAATTTCTACATTATACAGGCTGGCATCATTATCAGTTTTAGTTATGTCACTTAAATCTACTTCCAGTTTATTCGATTTTATATTGGTACTATCGCCGCCGCCTCTAAAAACATAGGCTCTTGGCAAATAAGTATTACGTGTAATACCTCCTGCCCTGTTAATAACATCAAATAATTTATCTCCTTTTCGTATTTCGTACTGGCCTGGATAAGATACTTCACCTTTTATTTCCACTTTATTTATTAATCCCGGGTTTACGGCAATTACTTTTACAATATCACCATCCACCAAAGGAAAATCTTCGTTTTTATAAATTTCAAGATTTGTGGGGTTTATAATTGCAGTAGTATTTACATCCTTTATTATTTGTTTTTCCAGTTCAGTTCTAAAAACTTTTACACCACTTGAAAAGGCATCTTTTTGCAAGCCGCCGCTGTATTTCAAAAGCGCTTTCATGCCTTCGTCTTTTTTTAACTGGTAAAACATGGGCCTTTTAAATTTGCCCTCTGCTTTTACCTTTTTTTCTACAGATTGTAAAATAACAAAGTCGTTATTTTCAAGGTAAATATGTTTGCCAAAATCGCCGGTGGTTAAATATTTATATACATCCAGTGCGTCAATAACCCTTCCGTTTCTTTTAATTAATATATCCCTCAGGTTGGCAAATTCTGTTGGTCCACCTGCTAACGCAATTATATTAAATGCATTGGTAAAAGCAGAAACGGTAACAGGCCCCTGTGAATTTACTTCTCCAGCAACGTTTACAGAAATTGTTCGGGGCTGGCCTAACGATACGGTGATGTTTGTAGAAGCTGGAACATAAGATTTAAAACGTTGTGTTATTAAAGAACGTACCTGCTCAAAGGTTAAACCCTGCAAATATATTTTTCCCAGCCCTGTAGGAAAAATGGAGCCATCCCTTGCCACTGTGTAATCAAAAGTAGCTTCGGCGCCATTCCACAGCGATACAATTATCTGGTCGTACACACCTATGGGATAATCTAACGGAGGCGTTGATAAATCAGTGATTGATGCTACAGCGCCACCTCTAAATAGCTGCATGCCATACGTTTGTTCGGTTACATTAGCCGATTGTGGTGTAGCTTCCCTAACCAGGCTGTCTCTGTCAATTCTGTTATTAAGTGCCTTATTTTTATCAGTACCAATTGATGAACTTCCTGCATTTTTATCGGCTAAAATTTGGTTTAATTGCCCAGGAGACATTGTTGTTGTACTGGGTAAAGATGGTAAACCTGTTGGATTACTTGGGTCGCCTATAGGCGGTTGTGCCTGGGCATTACTTAGTAAAACAATAAAAAATAAGCAAGATATTAGAGATAGCTTTTTTATATACTTAGTTACCGTTCCTGAGTTTACTAACATTTCTTGGGGATTGATTTTCAAAAATTTTGATGGCAAAGATAATATTTTATTTTAGTGGCTGCCTTAATAAGAATTCGAACTCATTCCATATTTCTTCTACTATTGCTGCAGCCGGTTGTATTGATTTAATAATAGCGCTTACCTGCCCTATTTCAAGCTCTCCTTCTTCTAAATTTCCTTCAAACATTCCATTTTTTGCCCTGCCTCTTCCTAATAATTCTTTTAGCTCTTCTGCCGATGCACATTGCTGTTCTGCTGTTTGCACCCGGTTAAAAAAAATATTCTTCATTAATCTTACCGGTGTTAATTGTTTTAACGATAACATCGTATCGCCTTCTGCGGAATGTATAACGGCTTCTTTAAAATTAATATGAGAAGATGCTTCCTCACTGGCAACAAAACGGCTTCCTATTTGAACGGCTGCTGCACCCAGCACCATTGACGCTAACATTTGCCTTCCGGTTGCAATACCACCTGCGGCTATAACAGGAATATTTACTGCTGCACAAACTGCCGGTACCAGTACCATTGTTGTAGTTTCCTCCCTTCCATTATGCCCGCCAGCTTCAAAACCTTCGGCTACAACTGCATCGCAACCTGCCTCCTGTGCCTTTAGTGCAAACTTGCTGCTGCTTATTACATGCACTACTTTAATGCCTTTTTCTTTTAAAGTTGTTGTCCATGTTTTAGGGTTACCTGCTGATGTAAAAACAATGGGTACTTTTTCTTCAATAATAATGTCAATATGTTTATCAATATCCGGATAAAGCAAGGGTACATTAACTCCATAAGGTTTATCCGTTGCCGCTTTACATTTTTTTATATGTTCCTTTAATACTTCCGGGTACATGCTTCCGCTTCCTATCAACCCTAACCCTCCTGCATTACTTACAGCACTTGCAAGGCGCCAGCCGCTGGCCCATATCATTCCTGCCTGAATAATGGGATATTTGATATTAAAAAGTTGTGTTACCCTGTTGTTCATATTTTAAAACACTTTTGCACTCTTTCAAAAGCAGAAAATAGAAAGTACTTTGAAACGCAAAGTAAAAGGATTTATTTTATAAAACCAAGATTTTTTTAATTTGAAAGATATGGGATTGGGTTAATTTCTGCTGCCACCGCCAAGGTCAATTGCAGTATTATCGCCAATATTTAAGCTGCGGCTTACACCTTTTACTTCTGCATCGCTGCCAATAAGTGAAGTGTTTAGTACAATTTCAAAAAGATTGGAATAAGCGCCAATAATAGAGTCTTTAATTATTGCATGGCTCAGTTTAGAATTTTCGCCAATGGCTACATTGGGGCCAATTACCGAATTCTTAATATCGCAACCTTCACCAATACTTACGGGTGGTATTATTATAGTATTTTCAAAAGAATGTTTTTCAGCAATGTTTCCGCCAAATTTTTTTAGCAGGGTTGCATTCGATTCCAGCAGTGTTTCTTTTTTACCGCAATCAAACCAGTTCTGCACTTTAAACGGTTGAAACTTTACACCGTTTTGTATCATACATTCTAATGCATCGGTTAAATTAAATTCATCGTAACTTTTAATATCCGCTGCAATTATTTTTTCAATGCAGGAAAATAAAAAACCAGTTTCTTTAATTTTATAAACCCCTACCAATGCCATATTACTTTTTGGTATGGCGGGTTTTTCCACCACACGGCTTATAAAACCATCTTCTTCTATTTCAGCTACGCCAAAATTGCGTGGGTCATCCACTTTTTTTACACCTAACATTGAGTAGGGTGTATTAAGTATTTCTTTTACGTCGTATTCAGCAATGGTATCTCCCAGCACAACTAAAATTTCATCATCGCCTATAATTTCTTTGGTAAGATTAATAGCATGGCCGGTACCATGCCGTTCATTCTGATTTACAAAATGGCAATTTAAATGAGGGTATTTTTCTTTTACGTAATCCTGAATTTTTTCTCCCAGGTATCCTATAATAAATACAAAATCTTTTATCCCTGCTTCCTGCAGCTGATCTACAATAATACTGAGAATGGTTTTTCCTGCAAGAGGAATCAACGCTTTAGGTTGTGTGTATGTATGCGGACGAAGTTTAGTGCCTGCGCCTGCAACCGGAATAATGGCCTTCATGCTTTGAATATTTGAGAAGCGTCTTTTTTTAAAAGGATGTGAAATTAGTGATTTTTTAATAAGGTGGTGTATTTTTTACACAGGTCATGTTAAGATGGGTAACCAACCTTATGAATTCTCATTATTTTTTAAACTTAAGTTACAAAGGTTGGTAACCCTTACTATGGATTTTAGGTTTCATAAAAACTTGCATTTATCTTTGCCCCTCAAAATTTTAATACATGCAAAGAGATACCGTAATTTTTGACCTGATCGATAAAGAATTAGAAAGACAGCGCCACGGCATTGAGTTGATTGCCTCCGAAAATTTCACCAGTTTGCAGGTAATGCAGGCCATGGGAACTTCCCTTACTAATAAATATGCCGAAGGTTACCCCGGCCGCAGGTATTATGGTGGTTGCGAAATTGTGGACCAAGTAGAGCAATTGGCTATTGATCGTTTAAAACAAATTTTTAATTGCGAATATGCCAATGTACAACCGCACAGCGGCGCACAGGCCAATGCGGCTTTATTATTAGCCATTCTGCAGCCCGGCGATAAAATATTAGGACTGGATTTAAGCATGGGTGGACATTTAACGCATGGTTCACCGGTAAACTTTTCAGGTAAATTATACCAGCCGCATTTTTATGGTGTAAAAAAAGATACTGGCTTAATAGATTATGAAATGCTGGAAGAAAAAGCCCGTGCAGAAAAACCAAAAGTTATTATTTGCGGAGCAAGTGCTTACAGCCGTGATATTGATTATGCAAGAATTAGGAAAGTGGCCGACGAGGTAGGTGCTTTTGTTTGGTGCGATATGGCACACCCTGCCGGTTTAATTGCAAAAGGTTTATTAAATTCTCCGTTTGAGCACTGCCAGTTTGTAACCAGCACTACCCATAAAACTTTACGTGGCCCCCGTGGTGGTGTTATCTTAATGAAAAAAGATTTTGAAAACCCTTTTGGTTTAAAAGATGTAAAAGGTAATGTGCGGATGATGAGTAATTTACTGGATATGGCTGTTTTTCCCGGCACACAGGGCGGACCGCTAGAGCATGTAATTGCTGCAAAAGCAATTGCCTTTGGAGAAATACTTACTGATGAATTTACCGTGTATGCCAAACAGGTAATTGCAAACGCACAGGCCATGGCAAAAGCATTTAATTCAAAAGATTACCAGTTGATTAGTGGCGGAACCGACAATCATTTAATGCTGATTGATTTAAGAAATAAAAACATCAGCGGGAAAAAAGCAGAACAGGTTTTAGGCAAAGCAGACATTACTGTAAATAAAAACATGGTGCCTTACGATGATAAAAGTGCTTTTGTAACAAGCGGTATTCGTGTTGGCGTACCTGCTATTACCACCAGGGGAATGAAGGAAGAACACATGCAAGTTGTTGTTGATTTTATTGATAAAGCTTTAATGAATGCTGATGATGAAGCCATTTTATTAGCTGTTGCCAAAGATGTAAAAGCATTTATGCAGCAGTTTTCTCTATACCCTGAATTAGGATAATTAAAAAATATTTTTTATGATACAACGCATTCAATCTGTATGGCTGCTGCTTGCTGCAGCCTGTGCTTTTCTTTCCATTAAGCTGCCTTATTACAGTGGCACAAATGCAAAAGCTGTTGCATCTTACGAATTAAATGGCAACGAAAATTTGTTATTACTCTGCACAACTATCATTACAGGCGCTTTGGCTTTTATTACAATTTTTTTATTTAAAAAAAGAACTTTACAACTGCGTTTATGTGTACTGGGCATTTTGCTTGAAGCTTTAGTAATTTTTTTATACTATCGTGAAGCAGCTACTTTTACACAAGGCACTTACTCTTTATGGGCAATACTGCACAGTTTGATTGTTATCTTTTTTATGCTGGCTGCAAGGGCAATTAATAAAGATGAAAAATTAATTAAAGACAGCAACAGGCTGAGATAATCTCCACAAAACATTCATCAATAAAAAAGCGCCTCTGTTACGAGACGCTTTTGGTTTTTATAGATTGATGTGTATGTTATTGTTTCACAAATTTGATGGAGTTGGTCTGTCCATCGCTAAATACGCCTCTTACTACATATGTACCTTTTGATAAATTGCTAATCTCAAGATTTACTATACTTGTTCCGCTCTGTAACTGAACAGCATTTCTGTAAACCACTTTTCCTTCAAGCGATACTATGGCCAGTTGTACTTTATCTTTTTTAACTGTGGTTATACTTAATTGTGCTGTATTGCTTACAGGGTTAGGCAACAAACCTGCTAAACGCATATCTTTTACCTGGCTGCCTACTTTTATTATTAATGTATAGCTGATCTTTCCGTTATTATCAATAGCTTTTATACGGTAATAGGCAAGGGCAGATACATTACTGTTATCATCATAACTAAAAGGCTGTGCACAACGGGCCTGTGTGGCCGTAATGGAATTGATAGTGGTAAAGTTTACGCCATCTGAAGAACGCTCAATTTCAAAAGTTGCTTCGGTGCTGCTGCATGCTGCACTCCAGTTTAAAGTATTTACGCCGTTACCTTTGGCTGCATTAAAGTAATTAACTTTTATTGCCAATGGCGCTCCGCCTGCGTTTATCGTACCTACTGCAAAAGGAGAAAAGGTGGTAACGTTAGTGTTAGTGGCAGTGTTAGCTACATTGTTACCTGATCCCACAGCTGTTCCCCAAAGCGGACCATCATAATGCGCTATACCAATCAAAGGATTTGGATTTGCTGAAAAAGCTGTTCCTTCCAAAGCTGCAGGCCATCCTAATGTCATACTCACTGCTAATGGTGCAGTAGGTGTACCGGTACCGTTGTAATTTATTGTCCAAACTGCATCTACGCATTTATCCTTTTGGGCAGGAGTAAATGCCGTACCATTGGGTAAACCATTTGCAGTAATGCCGTTAAAAGCAGATACACTAAAACTGTTGTTTGCAACAGTGTTGGCAGAGTTAAGTGTTACGGGTAAATAACTTGTACCGTTACCAACAGGGAATAAATATGCAGTAGAAACAGGAATACTATTTACTCTTATTAAACCTGTATTTGCACCAGAAACTGCTGAACGTATATGTTTTGTTACACTAAAAGGTGTACCACCAATAACAGTACCGCCAGAAAGAATTAAATTAGGTGTTGCTGCAGCGGGAATAGTTAAGATACCATTAGTTAATGTTAAAGTACCGCCGATTGTACGGGCAGCATTTAATAATGTAACTCCGTTTATATTATCTATTATAAGATTAAATGGCCCGGCTGCAGCTGGGAATTCAATTGCTGTTGCAGTTTGTACCGATGAACCTGCATATTCCAGCGTAGAGGCTGCACCGTAAGTTGGTGCATTTGTAATTGCGGCTGCAGTTCCCTGAATAGAAAGCTTAGCATTAACTGTTGTAGCTGTTGGAATAGTTTTATTACCACTGTTAGAAAGGGTAAGATTAATATAAGTAGCGGCCCTAATGGTTTGCCCTCCTCCCTCATAATCTACAGTAGAACCTGCACCGAGAGTAAAAGTTCCGTTTGTGGCACTAATACTATTTCCAAGATTAAGTGTACCGGCACCTGTTACAGAAAGAGTATTTTCACCTGCAGCACCATTCATAGTTACAGCACCTGTTACAGTTGCTGAACCTGTTGAAACAGAAAAAACACAATCTGTGTTTGCATTAGCTGTATTAGCCATTGTTAAAGTACCTGTTATAGATGCTGTTCCCGCATTTACTGCCCATTGATTTGTAAAATTATTTCCAGGTGTAATGATTGAAACATTACCTGTTACATTTACAGTTGAACCAGCACCCTGATTAATTTCGCTTGCAATTGGTGCAGTTGTACCATCATTTCCAATAGTAACATTACCACCAACTGTTAATGTACCGCCTGCGGCCATATTAATAGTTCCTTCTCTTGAGTTAGAACCTGATGTTCCAACTGTTACATTTCCTGATACCGTTAAAGTGCCAGTGGCAGCAAAAGTTAATGTACCAGTACTACCAGTTGTAAACGTAACATTTAATGTGGTGCAAAAAGCTGAAAACCCAGCTGGAATTGTAACAATATCGTTGCCTTCAATGTTTACAATGTCACCAGCCACAGGAAATACACCTGCGCCAACAGCAGCGCCGCCACTGGTTAATGACCAGGTTGTATTAGTATTCCAGTTGCCCGTAGCAATTGAAAAATAGGTTGCAGCATTTGCAACAGATGCAGTAATAATGAGCAGAAAAGCAATTGCAATTTGTTTTGAGTTAAGCCAAAATTTTTTCATGTTGTCCATTTTTTAATTTTAAATAAATAAAGTTTGATAAGCCTTGGTTTAAAGCAAAGGGAATGGACGGTATATTCTTTTGGTATGGATTAGGGTATGAAAATTAATTTTAGCTGTTAAATTCTAACAATAAAAATTAATTTTAAAATATTACAAACAAACAACTTAAAATAAGTTGATAATTTAAAACAGCATGAAACAGACAGTTAGTTTTTTTGGGGATTGGAAGAGAATTGCTTAGGGAAAACCAGTGTAAAATTAAAAGAAACAAATGTACGGATAAACTAATTTACCTGTATGAAATTGCCGATTTCTGTGATGGGATACAAACGAAAAAAGTGAGAGTAAAATAATTAGGGTACTTACTTTCTGATGTAAAAATAGATATTTGATCTTAATTACACAAAATTATTTTAAAAATATTTTTCTTTTAATTAATAAGAGTTGAAAATTAGCAATACTGTGCAGTAAAACTTTTTTTATTCTTTTTTAAATCAACGGGACTGCCGGCAAAAACTAAACTTCCACCTGTATCACCTGCTTCGGGGCCAAGGTCAATTACCCAATCAGCACTTTTAATTACATCGGTATTATGTTCTATTACCACTATTGAATGGCCCTGTTCTATCAACGCATTAAAGGATGCCAGTAATTTTTTTATATCATTAAAATGAAGGCCCGTTGTGGGCTCATCAAAAATAAATAGAATATTACCCTGCGATTTTCCTTTACCCAGGAAGGATGCCAGCTTTACTCTTTGTGCTTCTCCACCGCTTAGCGTATCCGAAGATTGCCCCAGTTTTACATAGCCCAAACCCACATTACTTAAAGGTTTTATTTTATTTGCAACAGAAGGTTCTTCAATAAAAAAATCTATTGCGTCATCTACGCTCATTTCCAATACTTCGTAAATATTTTTATGTTTGTAAGTTACTTCCAGCACTTCTTCTTTAAAACGTTTGCCGCCACATACATCGCAGGTTAAATGCACATCTGCCAAAAATTGCATTTCAATTGTTTGCTCGCCTTCGCCTTTACAGGCATCACATCTGCCCCCATCTACATTAAAAGAAAAATGTTTGGGTTGAAAACCCCTCATCTTACTCAATGGTTGGCTGCTGTATAAATCTCTTATTTCATCGTACGCTTTTATATAAGTAACCGGATTGCTACGTGATGATTTGCCAATAGGATTTTGATCTACCATTTCTATTTGCGAAATAGTATCCATATCACCAGAAATATTTTTATACAATCCTGCCTTATCACCAAACTCCCCTTTTAATTTTTGTAAAGCCGGGTACAAAATTTGTTTAACCAAAGTAGTTTTACCGCTTCCGCTTACACCACTTACCACACACAAAACATTTAATGGAAATTCAACTGTAATATTTTTTAAATTATTTTGCCTGGCACCTTCAATTTTTATCGAGCGGTTCCATTTGCGGATATTTTTTGGCGGTTCAATTTTTAAAATGCCTGATAAATATTTTCCGGTCAGGCTTTGGGGATTAGCAACTATTTCATCATAATTTCCTTCGGCAATTACTTCGCCGCCTAAATGGCTAGCTAATGGTCCCATGTCAATTATATGATCTGCTTCTCTCATCATCATTTCATCATGCTCTACCACAACAACAGTATTACCTAAATCTCTTAATTCTTTTAAAACTTTTATCAGCCTTTCTGTATCCCTGCTGTGCAAACCAATTGAAGGTTCATCTAAAATATATAAAGAGTTAGTGAGATTGCTACCTAAACTTCTTGTTAATTGAATGCGCTGGCTTTCGCCGCCGCTTAAACTGTTTGCCAAACGGTTTAAAGTAAGATACCCCAAACCAACATCCATTAATGTTTTTATACGGTGATGAATTTCTATTAAAATTCTTTTGGCCACTTGCGTATCATAAGCACTCAATTTTAATTCATCAAACCAAAGCTGCAAATCTTTTACCGGCATTTCACATAACTGGCCAATATGTTTACCGCCAACTTTTACATACAATGCTTCTTTACGCAGCCGGTAACCTTTGCAATCGGTGCATAATGTTCTTCCCCGGTAGCGGCTCAATAAAACACGGTATTGTACTTTATATAAATTAGCTTCTACTTCTTTAAAAAAATCATTTATCCCATTTACATATTGATTACCATTCCATAAATCATCCAGTTCTTTTTCATTTAAATCAATGTAAGGTTTATGTACCGGGAAGTCGATTTTTTTTGCTGCTTTAATAAAAGCCTCTTTCCATAAACCTAATTTTTCTCCTTTCCATGGCGCTACTGCTCCTTCGTACACACTTAATTGTTTATTGGGAATAATTAAATCAGGGTCGATGCCCAGTATTTGTGAGAATCCTTCGCAGGTGGGGCAGGCTCCATAAGGATTATTGAAAGAAAATAAATTAGGTACCGGTTCTTCAAAAATAATTCCGTCGGCTTCAAACTTATTAGAAAAATGTTTTTTTTGTGATCCGTTTATTTCTATAAACATATTGCCTTCGCCTTCGTAAAAAGCTGTGTTAACCGAATCGGCAATGCGGTGTTTGTCATCTTCATCAAAAGATTTTACTACAAGCCTGTCCACTAATATGAATAATGAAGAATTATTAATGGATAATTTTTTCTCTTCCAGCAGGTCTTCTATTCTTATATTTTCTTTACCATTATAAAGCCTGCTAAAACCTTTTTGCAATAAGATATTCAACTCTTCTTTAGCATCCCTGTTTTTTTGTGGCTTAAAAGGTACCAATACCAAAACTTTATCGCCTGTATTTAAACCTGCAATATATTGTACCACATCATTTACATCATCTTTCTTTACTTCTTTACCACTAACTGGTGAAATAGTTTTACCAGCCCTGGTAAATAACAACCGCAGGTAATCATAAATTTCTGTCATGCTGCCAACAGTGCTTCTTGGGGTACGTGTAATTACCTTTTGCTCTATTGCAATGGCGGGGCATAATCCTTTTATATAATCCACATCGGGCTTGTTCATGCGCTGCATAAACTGGCGGGCATAAGCACTTAAACTTTCTGCATATCTACGCTGCCCTTCGGCAAATAAAGTATCAATGGTAAGCGATGATTTACCAGAGCCTGATACACCCGTTACTACTATTAGTTTATTGCGTGGTATTACTACTGATATATTTTTTAAGTTGTGTACCCTTGCGCCTTTTATTTCTATCCCTGTTTGCTTTACAGTTGATTTAACCGCTACTAATTTTTTTATTGCTGCTGTTGCCATACTCAAATTTACTTACATTAATTGTGCTGCCTTAAATATGTGAAAATTTTCTTAAAGCTGTTTCAAAGGTAACTGGGTATAAAAATTATCTGTAGTTTTATACAGATGAAAAATTAGCTTTATTAAAATGAACACGTAAAAATACGTTTAAAATCAACGTATTTTTATCAGGTATAAAAACATTAAAAATAAAGTGAGTTTACTCATACTAATTTAATTTCTTCTTCTATTTTTACAGTCCAATATCTATAAAAGTGAAAAGCCAAAAAGCCTATTCAAAAGACTTCTACGCAATTTTCTGATTAATGTTATTGGTCCTGTAACAAAAATCCTAACACAAAAAAACTGTAGAAGTTTATGAAATGCCTTAACAATCTTACCGACCAGCAGCTTATCCATTTGTATATGGAAGGCAATGCCGATGCCCTTGCAACTATTGTAGTACGCTACAAAGACAAAATTTACACCTCCATTTATTTACTGGTAAAAGATAAGTATCTTACTGAAGACATTTTTCAGGATGTATTTATCCGTATTATCGACACTTTAAAAGGTGGCCGCTATACCGATGAAGGAAAATTTTTGCCATGGGCCATGCGTATTGCACATAACATGTGTGTAGATCATTTCCGCAAGGTAAAACGCAGCCCAACTATTAAAACCAGCGACGACAGGGACATTTTTGAAGTGTTGAACTTTAGCGAGCCCGGTGCCGATCACAAAATGATGAATGGCCAAAGCCACGACAGGGTGCGTAAAATGGTAGATATGTTACCTGAAGACCAGCGTGAAGTAATTATTTTACGTCACTATGCCGATTTAAGTTTTAAAGAAATTGCCGACCTTACTAAATGCAGCATCAATACTGCTTTAGGCCGTATGCGTTATGGTTTAATTAACCTGCGCAAGCTGATGGTGGAAAAGCAAATTGCACTATAACCTCATCCCATGAGCTATCGCTCTTTCCTTTGCAGGAACTCCTGAAGGAGAAGGAGAACAAGGAATAAAAATATTTTCTTGTACCCCCCAAATAGTAATTATAACCCTTCATTTATTGGAGGGTTTTTTTATTACAAAAAAAAACAATTTCAAATTATTGAGGGTTTAGTTTGAAAAAATTGGTCAAAAAAAATTTTATTAAAAAATATTGCTGTAAATTTTGGTCAATTACAAAATCAATTTTGCTTTATGGGAGATTTACAAATAAAAAAACAACCAAAACAATACGATGCCGTAATTGTGGGCTCAGGTGCAGGCGGCGGTATGGCTGCTTATACATTAGCCAAAGCCGGATTTAAAGTTTGCATTATTGAGGCCGGTTACATGTACGATCCGCAAAAAAATATTACGCAATTAAAAAACCCGTGGGATAGTCCACGCCGGGGCGCCAGTACCACCATAAGGCCATTTGGAGATTTTGATGCCTGCTATGGTGGCTGGAGTTTGGAAGGTGAACCTTTTACAAAAGAAACCGGAACCGACTGGATGTGGTGGCGTGCAAGAATGCTGGGCGGCAGAACCAACCATTGGGGAAGAATATCATTGCGCTTTGGCCCAAAAGATTTTAAAAGAAAAAGTATTGATGGCCTGGGTGATGACTGGCCCATTGGTTACGATGATATAAAACCTTACTACGATAAAGTGGATAAACTGATTGGTGTATTTGGTACCAACGAAGGTTTGGATAATGACCCCGATGGATTTTTTCTTCCGCCGCCAAAACCAAGGCTGCATGAACTGTTTATAAAAAATGCTGCCGGGCAATCAGGAGTAAAAGTAATTCCATCAAGGCTTTCTATTCTTACAAAAAATATAGAAAATGATGCTGAGAGAAAAGCCTGTTTTTTTTGCGGCCAGTGCGGCAGAAACTGCAGCATGGCAAAAGCAGATTTTTCGTCTCCCAATGTGTTAATTTATCCTGCCATGAAAACTGGAAATATTGATGTGGTGGCCAATGCCATGGCAAGAGAAGTGCTGACCAATAAAGACGGACTTGCAACCGGCGTTTCCTACATACTGAAAGATGACATGATGGAATACCAGGTAATGGGCAGAGTGGTGATACTGGCTGCCAGTGCCTGTGAAAGTGCAAGATTGTTACTGAACTCAAAATCGCAGCGGCACCCCAATGGTTTGGCCAACAGCAGTAATGTGGTAGGAAAATATTTACATGATTCTACAGGCGCTGCAGTAGGCGGGATTTTACCGCAATTATTCGACAGAAAAAGATATAATGAAGATGGTGTTGGCGGCATGCATATTTATTCGCCGTGGTGGTTAGATAATAAAAAATTAGATTTCCCCAGAGGTTACCATATTGAATACTGGGGCGGCATGAGTCAGCCAAGTTATGGTTTTAGCTGGGGCATCGAAAATTTAAATGGAAAACATGTAGTAAAAGGAAAACAAAAAGAAGCCGGCGGCTACGGGGCATCGTTAAAAGAAGATTACCGGCATTTTTATGGCTGTGGTGTGGGTATGGCCGGTCGTGGCGAAGCCATTCCATTAGAAAGTAATTATTGTGCTATTGACCCCCACACGGTTGATAAATTTGGTATTCCTGTTTTAAAGTTTAATGTAAAATGGAGTGAGCATGAAATAAAACAGGCCAAGCACATGAAAGAAACTTTTAAAGAAGTAATGCATAACATGGGTGCCGTAATTACCTGGGGCGGCGATGATGATGAAAATAATAATTATGGCCTTAGCAAACCCGGCGAAATTATTCATGAAGGCGGCACTGTGAGAATGGGTAATGATCCTAAAAGATCGGCATTGAATAAATACAGCCAGGCACACGATTGTAAAAATTTATTTTGTGTAGATGGCGGGCAGTTTGTAAGCCAGGCAGATAAAAATATTACGTGGACAATTTTAGCGTTGAGCATGAGAGCATCGGAGTATATAATTGATGAGATGAAGAAGAATAATTTATAA
>NZ_JANMUN010000144.1:0-21863 GCF_031391665.1 Ferruginibacter sp. | reverse complement strand
ATACCGTATATTTAGTTTTCATGTAGTTGCGGAACCCATCAGCTTCAGACTCGAGGACTGCAAATGATTCCACATCGGTTTGTTCCTGCGTTGCATCGGTTCTTCCTGCTTTAAAAGGCACAGTTAAATCATGTCCTGCATTTTTTGCAGCCTGCTCAACACCAGCACAACCACCTAAAACAATCAGGTCGGCCAGCGAAACTTTTTTATTTACAGTCTGCTCATTGTTGAATGCAGTTTGAATTGCTTCCAGTGCAGTTAGTGCCTTAGACAGTTGCCCGGGATTATTTACTTCCCAATATTTTTGCGGTGCAAGGCGAATACGGCCACCGTTAGCACCGCCACGTTTATCAGAACCACGGAAGGTGGATGCTGATGCCCAGGCAGTAGCTACCAATTCAGACACAGATAATCCAGTAGCCAGTATTTTACTTTTTAATGCTGCAATATCTGCATCATTTATCAATTCGTAGGTAACAACCGGAACAGGATCTTGCCAAATTAATTCCTCTGCAGGCACTTCTTTACCCAGGTAACGGACACGTGGGCCCATATCCCTGTGCGTTAGTTTAAACCATGCACGGGCAAACGCATCAGCAAATTGATCAGGGTTTTCGAAAAAGTGTCTTGAAATTTTTTCGTAAGCAGGGTCTGCTTTTAAAGCAATATCGGTAGTCAACATAAATGGCGCATGACGTTTTGCAGGGTCATGAGCATCTGGTACTAAACCGGCGCCAGCGTTATCTTTTGGTTTCCATTGATGTGCTCCGGCAGGGCTTTTGGTTAGCTCCCAGTCGTAACCAAAAAGATTTTCGAAATAATTATTGCTCCATTTTGTTGGAGTTGTTGTCCATGCGCCTTCCAAACCACTTGTAATAGTATCGCCTGCATTACCACTGCCGTAAGTATTTTTCCAACCAAGGCTTTGTTCTTCAATACCGGCAGCTGCTGGCTCTGCAGCCACGTATTTTCCGGGGTCGGCAGCGCCATGGGTTTTACCAAAAGTGTGCCCACCGGCAATAAGTGCTACGGTTTCTTCATCATTCATAGCCATGCGGCCAAAAGTTTCACGAATATCACGGGCAGAAGCCAGCGGGTCTGGGTTGCTGTTAGGCCCTTCCGGATTTACATAAATCAATCCCATTTGAACCGCAGCCAATGGATTCTCCAGGTTACGGTCGCCGGTATAACGTTGGTCCCCGCCTAACCATTCTTTTTCCGAACCCCAATAAATATCTTCTGCCGGCTCCCATACATCTTCACGTCCGCCACCAAAACCAAAGGTTGGTAAACCCATTGATTCTATAGCGCAATTGCCGGTAAGGATCATAAGATCAGCCCAGGAAATTTTTTTACCATATTTCTTTTTTATCGGCCAAAGTAACAAACGTGCCTTATCAAGATTGGCATTATCGGGCCAGCTATTTAGCGGTGCAAAACGCTGGGTGCCGAAGCCGCCGCCGCCACGCCCATCCTGAATGCGGTAAGTACCTGCACTGTGCCAGGCCATACGAATAAAGAACGGGCCATAATGACCATAGTCAGCAGGCCACCAATCCTGGGAGGTAGTCATTAACTCAAAAATGTCTTTTTTCAAAGCATCCAGATTGAGGCTTTTAAATTCTTCTGCGTAGTTGAAAGACTCTCCCAATGGGTTTGATAAAGAAGAGTGCTGACGAAGTATGTTTAACTTTAATTGATTGGGCCACCAGTCACGGTTTCTTGTACCGCTGCCGGAACTTTGCTTGAGTGCTCCTCCTGAAAACGGGCATTTGCTGGCACTGCTTTCATTGTTAACGTCTAATGCTGGGGTGTCTGGGGATGTGTTATTGTCCATTTGTAATAAATTTTTATTGTTTAAGGTTCAAACATACAATAATCTTGGGATAACATTTATCTATAAAATTTATATACTTATAGATAAATATTATGAACTTAACCTTTGTTGACTGTATGATGATACAGTATTTATTCTAAAAAAAATCCAGTTTACTTCCCAGCGGTAAATTAATTACTGCAGAGTAATGTATATTTGGTTTGCAAATAAAATTACATTTTACAGACGGAATGAAAAGCAAAACGCCTTAAAAATTAAACCGTTAATGTAAAATTAATACCGCAGGTGGTAAATTACCAAACAACATTTTATATTTAAAAATGCAGAATAAAATTTTTACAGAAAGGCTTACTCTTAATTTACTGTCTTTAGAAGATCATGAATTTATTATTGCCATTTTAAACTCCCCTGGATGGATTGAATTTATTGGAGACAGGAATGTGCATTCAAAAGATGATGCTATTGCGTATATCAACAAAATACTGAACACTCAAAATTTATTTTACTGGGTAGTTAGTATTAAAGACAGTAATACACCAATTGGTATAATTTCCTTTCTCAAACGAAATTATTTGGAGCATTTTGATATTGGGTTTGCTTTTTTGCCACAGTTTAATGGTAACGGATATGCCTGTGAAGCAGCAAAAGAAGTATTATCGGTGGTAAGCAAAAATCCGGAGTATAATCCTGTTCTCGCTACAACATTGCCGAAAAATATAAGTTCTATAAAACTGTTAACTAAACTTGGATTTCGTTTTGAGAAAAAGATTGAAGTAGAAAATGAGGTGCTTCATATTTATACCAATGAAGTTGGAAGTTTATCTTAAAGTAAAAAGAAAAAGGCAACGCTAGATATTGCCTTAGTAATTTATAAAAGAAATAAATATTTTACTTTTTATTTTACCGCAGTAAAACTTTTATCCATTCCAGTTTTTTGTAAAAAACTCATTAATTCACTTCCGCTTAATTCACTTACCTTTTTTACATTTATACTACCTGTAAGCTCAGTGTAAACTTTTGTGCGGTTGGTAACAAACGGACCTTGTAAAGTAATTTCGTTGCCACTGTTGGCCAGGTCCAGCACATTTAACTGGTACACATTTTTGTCGGGACCGCCGGGATAATTGTTTTCTATAAGTTCGGCATCCTGAATAATTATTTTACCATCTTTAGCCACACGTACCTTAATTTTTTTAACGCCATAATATTCTTTACCATCCACTAAAAACCAACTGTGAGAATAGCCGGTGTACTTTCCGTTTTCTTTACTAATTACCATTTCGTAGGGTAAAGATTTTTGGGTGGAATCGTTATACATGGTGCCTTTCCAAAGGCCGGTAATATCCTGGCAAAAAGCAAAAATGGGGCAACATAAGGCAACCAAAACGGGTAAAAATTGTTTCATGCGGGTTGGATTTGGGGTATTTTTTACTATAAACGTATCCAAGATGCTTTTATTTGAAAAAAGGGTAATTTTTTTTAGAATACTAAGGCTGTCATTTGGCTTGACTCCTGCCCTTTTCCCGGGAATATACGTGGCGATGCAGTTCAGTAATATAAACAGCTGAAAAACTGTATGAAATGGGTAAAAAAAATAATCCTTAATTCGGTTGATGATTTTTTTATACCTCAATAATAAAGTCTTATAAATGCTCTCCCCCGCTCATTTAAATTTAATATACAGATAACAGTAACGATGCATTCCCTTGCATCATTTTCACTCTTATTAAAAACAATAGAATAGCTTTGAAGGATATTAACCTGTTTTATGAACTGGACCTGGTTTGCATTAATAATTTACATTGCCATAGTTATACTGGTTTGCCTGCGCAACATTTATGAAACAGGCAGCAGCACCAAAACTATGGCTTACCTTTTATTCTGCATTTTTATACCTGTTTTTGGTATTCTTTTTTACCTGGCATTTGGCATTAATTACTGGAGAAAGAAATTGTATTCGAATAAGAGCAGCGAGGATGAAAAAATAATGCAGCAAATGAAAAAAAATATACTGCATTATAATGAAGTGGAATTGAATTTGGAAGATATTGAAGGTGATGATAATGTTGAATTGGCAGCAATGCTTACAAGATCGCTGCAAAGCCCCGTTACAGGCCATAACCGTGTAAAACTTTTGTTGAATGGTGAAGAGAAATTTCCTGAATTGCTTAAAGCTATTAGTGAAGCAAAGCACCATATTCACCTGCAGTATTATATTTATGAGTGTGATGAAACAGGTACCGCTGTTATTGAGGCGCTTATTCGTAAAGCAAAGGAAGGTGTGCAGGTAAGGTTTATTTATGATGATTTTGGCAGCCCAACTATAAAAAAGAAAATTGAAAAGCGCTTACTCGATGCCGGTATTGAAATATTCCCCTTTCATAAAGTGCATTTTTATTTACTGGCCAACCGTATTAATTACCGCAACCACAGAAAAATTGTTGTTATTGACGGATACACCGGTTTTGTGGGTGGCATAAACGTAAGCGACAAGTATGTAAACAATAAAAAAAAGCAATTATACTGGCGTGATACCCACCTGCGAATTGACGGGCCTGGTGTATATTACCTGCAGTATCTTTTTTTAACCGATTGGAATTTTTGCTGCCCCGGCAGTTTAAAACCCAACAAAATATATTTTGATAATACTGCTGCTGTTAAAGAAAATACTTATGTACAAATTGTTGGCAGTGGCCCCAACTCAGCTCAGCCCTCAGTATTATTTTCTGTACTGCAGGCCATTAACCTGGCAAAAAAAGAAATACTTATTACTACACCTTACTTTATTCCGGGAGAAAGTATTGTTGATGCATTAATGATTGCAGCCTCCAGCGGCCTTGCTGTTAAATTGCTGGTGCCGGGTAAAAGCGATTCGAAACTGGTAAACGCTGCATCTAAAGCAAATTACAATAAACTTTTGCAGGCCGGTGTGGAAATATATCTTTACCAAAAAGGTTTTGTGCATGCAAAAACACTTGTAACCGACAGCAAATTATCGATGGTAGGTACTGCTAATATGGATCACCGTAGTTTTGAATTAAATTTTGAAGTGAATGCCATCATTTATGATGCTGCATTTTCAAAAAAAATGCGGACTGTTTTTTTTGATGATCTGAAACATGCAAAAAAGTTAGATGCCAGGCAATGGTATAAGCGTTCGGTGCTAACCCAGTTTCCCGAAAAATTTGCCCGTTTATTCTCCCCTTCTTTATAAAAAAAATTACAGCTGGCATACAGTATCAGTTCCCTGCAATTCTTTTTACTAATGATTTAAACACCTGCCCGTTCCATTTTGCAAAGCGGCCACGTTGCACCACCAGCGTATTATCAATATCAGGATGCAAATAATAATAAAATGCAAATGATTCTTCAGGATTTTGCCAGCCAATGATTTGTCCAAAGCGCAAATCATTAAAAATTAGCGTATCCTGTTTTTTTTCTACTGTATAAAATTGTTGAGAAAATTTGACGAGTTGATCTGCGGCTAAATTTTTATCAGCAGGCAGACTGTCCAGTAAAAAAGTATTACGGGGAAAATACCGCAGCTGCATCTCCGGGCTTTTATCAAATACCGAACGGTAACCAGTATAATAACCACTATCGTTACCTGCAACAACATACCATAACCAATTTTGCAATGGTGCAGGAGTTGTAAAATAACGGGTATATCTTATTTCCTGCTTTGCCAATACCTTTTGTACATCACGATTGATAATTATTTTATTAATAACAGCGTAGCAGAGATATAAAAAATTAATAGCCAAACTGAATTTCCACCAGAAAATTCTTTTTTTATTTTTTTGCTTTAGCAATAATAACATAACCAATGCAATGCCGGATACAATAGAAAAAAAAGGATCGGCAACATAAATAATATTGAAAGAAATACGGTAATGGCTGAAGGGTTCAAACCATCCCACGCCGTAGTTATTAAACGCATCTAAAAAAATATGGGTTAAAATTGCAGCGCCAAAAAAAAATGTCCAGCGCCTAAAAGAAATATTGTGCGGCCGGTGCCATCTTTCTGCCAGCACAGCCATAAGCAGCGTAATAATTACTGCAAACAATATAGAATGTGTAAATCCACGGTGAGCCAATAAATTACTTGAAGTATCTAACCAAAAAGCTGCCACAAAATCTATATCCGGAACACTTTGTGCAAGTACACCCCACAGCATTGCTTTTTTTCCTACTGTTTTTCCTGCAAAGGCTTCACCCATGCATGCACCAAGGGCAATATGTGTTAGCGTATCCATTTTTTTTGTTGCACTAAAGATATTCAATTAGCAGCAGTCAATGCAATTAATATACAATCTAAAATGATGAGAGAAAATTAAATTTGCAGAAATAAGTATAGATCGTTTTAAACGAAAATGCAATCTTACTTACACAGCAGTCAATTAATGTTAAAAAGAGTTTTTGGAAAAATATTTAATTTGGAGATTTAATAATCGCAGTCACTGTTTCATTTTTGGCCAATGCTTTATTTAGTGGCGGCTTTACATTTAATACCATTGTATCCCTTGCAGAAAGATTTTTACTGTTGGTTACTTTTAATTCAAACAAATATTTTCCTGCAACAAGATTAGTAACTTTAGTAGTAGCTGATTTTGGGGATACAATTTTATACTGCGAAGGCCCTGAGATTTTTCTCCATTGATATAGTAATGGCTTTACTTGAGCATTTGCAAAAACCGGGAACAATAAAAAAAATATAAGTTTCATATTTGTGGGATTGAAGAGAAAAAATTACTCAGTACAGGTAAGAATTTCCCCTATTATTTCAATAACAATTTCTCCAAGTTTAATTTTTAGCCTTTTACCACCTTTATTTCTTTATTTATTCAGGTATCCTACTGCTATCTTACTTATACTGTTTATAAAAGCATGCCAATTCTTGTTATCCAATTTTTAATGACACAAAAAGGCAATCAGTTTAAATGTATTTGGAATTTTTGTGAGCCTGTCAGCTATAACTCTTTAAGTTGATAATTAAAAGGCAACAGAAAATCAATTTGAAAAACTTACTACTATTTTTTTAGTACAAAAGCATAAAAGCTGCGACATTTGCACCACCAATTATATCTAACTACTAAACAAAATGAAAATAGAAAATTGCACCACAACGGATATTGATGAAATATTCCGGCTATACGCAATAGCATCAGCCTATCAAAAAGAAAAACAAACCGTAGTGGTGTGGCCCAATTTTGAAAAGGAACTTGTAGAAACAGAAATTGCTGAAAACAGGCAATGGAAATTAATTATTGATGACGAAATTGCCTGCGTTTGGGCTACTACTTTTAGTGATGAACAAATTTGGGAAGAACGAAATGCCGATGCTGCGATTTACATTCACCGTATTGCAACCAATCCCAATTTCAGGGGTAAAAATTTTGTATTACTGATTACAACCTGGGCTAAACAATATGCAAAGCTTAATGACAAAAAATTTGTGCGGTTAGATACACTCGGCAACAACACAAAATTAATAGCACATTATACCAATGCAGGTTTTAATTTTTTGGGTATGTTTAATTTAAAAAATACAAATGGACTGCCCGATCATTATCATAATATGCCAGCATGTTTGTTTGAAATAAAATTGTAAAAAATATTGTAACCGCTCCCTCCCTTCTACCTTATCAAATATATCTATAAAAAACAGAGCAAAAAGCCAACATGAAATACAAAAAATCATGGCTATACTGATTTAAAATAACTGCATTTCATGTTGACTTACTACAGTTTTTCTAACGACCAAACATCGTTGCTGTAAATAAATTATGTTTGTCCGGCAATATCCAGTCCACCATATTTTCCTTCCGTCATAAATATTTGGTTGTTAAAAATGCATGCTGCTATTCCTCCTCTTGGGCTCCATGGTGCCCTTTCTGCTTTCCATTGTTTTCCATCATCGCTTACCAGTATTTCGCTTTTAAACTTTGCATTTCTGTTGCAGCCCAGCAACCAAATTTTATCATCAAAAACTATTACGGCAGAACCATAAACCGTTTCTCCTTTTACTAATTCTTTTGTTTCCTGCACCCAGTTAATACCATCTGCAGATGACCAAACATCATTGTTAATCATGTACACCCTATCATGGTAAATTACAAAGTGGCTGCCGTCTCTTTTACCAAAGGGCATATTATCTGCCTTTTTCAACCAGTCAACACCATCGTCAGAACTCCACACATCTGCAAAAGAATTGTTGCCATCGCTGCCGCCAACTATCCAAATTTTATTTTTAAATACAAAAGGGTGATAAAAAAAACGCCTGGGTAAATTACTTGCTTTTGCAAACACCGTCCAGTTTTTTAAATTATTTGTTTTATATATTTCAGATGTTAGTGTAAACTTTTCAATATTTCCTTCAAAATGCCCAAGGCCATAAACTGCATCTTTAAAAACTATATAATCTAAAAATGCAAGATTGTTAATACTATTGATAAGCTCACTTTTTGTCCAGTTTTTTCCGTTTACTGAAAACCAGTTGCCATCAGGATGAAAAGCCCATAATGTATCATGTAGCGAAAACAATTGAAAATTATAACTTTTAGAAAAATCAGCAACAGGTGTTATTTCGTTCCATTGATAAATTGGCAAAAGGCTTAATGTTGTTGGTTCCACAATGCCCAACACATTTGCTTTTGAATGGCCATGACAAGCGTTTAAAATATAAATAACAGCAATGACGGCAAAAAATAATTTGAACTTTTTCATACTCGATATTTTATTGTTTTGGATAATCTTTTACATTTTTCCCCAGGATAATATTCCTTTCAGCATGCAGTACCCCATTAACAAACACCGTTTTTAAAACACCATTACCTCCAACCGGATCTATTTTATTTTTCTCCGCATCAGGCAATAAAGGATCGTCGTTAAAAAGAAATTCGTCAATCCAGTATTCGCTAATGCCATGTTCTTTTATTGTGGGGTGAATATGTTTTGGATTATTACTGTTGGGATAAGATGCCGGAACTAAGGTGTAAAATTTATAAAAACCCGTTTTATCAGTTTTTATCCAGCCACGTATATAACCATGGCGCTTAGCCCAACCTTGCTCATTACCTTTTCTTGCGTAAAGCCCCTTTTGATCGGTATGATAAATATATAGTACCACATCCGCCGCAGGTGTTTTGCCATCTGGTTTAAAAATGATGCCGCTGATCTCGATCTTTGTACCAGCCTCATTAAAATCGGGCAACGTATCAATATTATTTAATTGCTTAAAACTAACCGGCGATTCATAAACTGCTTCGCAGCCTTCGCAGTTTCCGCCTGCTTTTATATCTGCCGCATTTTTTTTATTACTGCTTACTGGTGGGGTTTGTCCGCAACCGTTGAGTGCTGCAGTGACCGATAAAATGGTAAAAAGAAATAATTGTTTCATCACTTTTAATTTATACCCAAATTTCAACCTAAAAAAAACAGGTTGCAAATGCATTACATAAAGGGAATAAAACACTTGACGAAGCGAAAAAATACCTGTTGTAAAGTAAAACCTGCAGTTGGTGTAAATGGATTTACCAAATAGATTTTGTAAATTTATTTTACACTATGCATAACGCTCCGTTTTTTTTACGCTACAAATTGCATCATCTGCTGATATGGATGTTGGTTTTTGGTTTGTGGTACATGCTGCGGTACGAAGATTATTCCAGCCAGGAAAGGGCATTTAAGATTACTTTACTAAAAGTGGCTGATCTTGCCCTGCTTATTTATATTACCAATTACATGCTTATTCCACAACTTCTTTACAAAAAAAAATATTTGCTTTTTGGGCTGATATTTATTGCACTTATTTTTTGCAGCAGTATTATTAAAATGTCCCTGATAGGCAAAATACTCAACAACGATCAGTTACTTAATTTTGGCGCCAATTTAAAAGTGCGGCTTTACGACAATGTTATTCCACATTTTTTTTTAGTTACCGCCGGCGCTGCAATTAAACTGGTAGTTGACCAGATTAGGTTGCAGAAAAAAATGACTGACATGGCAAAAGAAAAAGCTGAAGCCGAATTAAGTTTTCTTAAATCGCAGATTAATCCGCATTTTCTTTTTAACTCAATTAACTCTGTTTATTTTTTAATTGATAAAAATAATGCTGATGCCAGGCAGGCGTTGCATAAATTTTCGGATATGTTGCGTTACCAGTTGTATGAGGCCAATGGAGAAAAAATACCGGTAGAAAAAGAAATTGATTACCTTAAAGATTATGTGGATCTGCAGAAATTACGCAAAGATGAAAATTACCTGGTGGAGTTTAATTGTGCTCCCGAAGTAAAAGATTTTTTTATTGAACCGCTGCTGCTGATTCCTTTTGTGGAGAATGCATTTAAACATATTTCGCATAAAACAAACCAGGCCAATTTTGTAAAAGTGCATTTAAGCAGGCATAACGGATTGTTTGAATTTGCTGTAGAGAATTCTAAAGAAAACTGCGTTAAACTAACAGAAAAACATGGTGGCATTGGCCTTACTAATGTAAAACGAAGGCTGCAGTTGCTTTACCCAAACCAACACGAACTGGTAATTGAAAATAAGGATGATATTTATAAAATTAATTTTAAACTTAAAATTTAAAGGCATGCTTACCGGGTTACTGCTGCGTAAAAAGAAACAGTTTAAAACCTTTTGGGTATTATTTACTGCTCTTGCATTATTACTAATCGCAGGCATTTTAAAAGCATTATTAAAATGATCAACTGTATTATTATAGATGATGAACCCCTTGCCCGAAAAGGTTTAAAGGAATATATTGCTGATATCGATTTTCTTGATCTCTCAGGCGAATTTGATAACGCTTTAAAGGCTACAGAACAGCTCAGCAGTGGAAAAGTGCAATTGCTTTTTTTAGATATACAGATGCCTAAAATTACTGGCCTCGATTTTTTTAAAACGTTGCATCATCCGCCCCCGGTAATATTTACAACTGCTTATCCGCAATTTGCACTAGAGGGATTTGAATTGAATGCACTGGATTACTTAGTAAAACCCATTTCGTTTGACCGCTTTTTAAAAGCTGCTATACGTGCTAAAGAGTTTTATGAGGTAAGGCAGATAAACATGGATGAACCAAAACAAGGTGACCAGGCACCTGATTATTTTTTTATTAAAGCAGAAAATAAATTAGTAAAAATCTTTTTTGATGAAATTTTATTTGCCGAAGCATTGCAGAATTATGTAGTTATTCATACCAAAGAAAAAAAGCACATTACTTATCTTACTTTTAAAGCGGTGGAAGAATACCTGCCCGCCACGCAATTTATTAAAACACATAAATCGTATATTATTGCAGTTTCAAAAATTGAAAATATTGATGGCAATATTATTCAAACAGGTAATCATCAAATACCGGTAAGCCGCAATTTTAAAGATGAAGTGATGGAGAAATTACTGAAAGGGAAATTTTTAAAAAGATAGTTTTTGAGTTAAGGCCAAATTATTTTATGAAATTAAAAACCATTCTTATACTTATTGCAATACTCATTTTTGCAGCATTAGTTGGCGCAAACGTTTATGATTGGTATAAACAGGATAATTTTAAAGTTGAACACAATAACGAAAAAGTAAAATAAACCCCTTCACCTCTTTAAAAAAATAACAATTGCTCCGGCAAGCGTTAAAGCCAGTATTACTTTTCTGTAGCCATCGTCTTTTATTTTAGCAACAATTTTTAAACCTGCAAAAAAACCAATTGATAATGCAGGCAATAAAAACAGATCCATTTGTAAAGATGATGCAGTTATGTTTTTCCAGTAAAAAATTTGAAAAGGTAATTTAAAAAGATTGATCACTAAAAATACCCAGGCGGCTGTACCAATAAAATCGTTTTTGGGCATGCGCATGGCTAAGAAATAAATATTGGAGAATGCCCCGGCAAGGTTACCCAGCATAGTAGTAAAACCTGAGGCCAAACCCAATCCTGATGCAAAAAAAATATTATGCGGCACTACCGGTGTTTTTCTAATTTCTAAATACAACATAATGATTACGGTAAGTACAATTATTACTGCCATTATTTTTCTAAATAATATTTCATCCAAATCTTTACCCACATACACTCCAATTAAAATACCGGCAATCATCCATGGCAAAAGTTTCCAAAAGTGTGGCCATTTTGCATGCCGGTGATAATACATTACCGCCAAAATATCGGCAACGCATAAAAGCGGCAACACAATGCCGGTAGAAGCTTTGCCACCAAATACAATCGCCATAATGGTTACGTTCATCATATCAATACCTTTTAACCCGGCTTTAGACAGGCCAATGATAAAAGCTCCCAGTAAAATCAATACCCAATTGGTTAAAGAATAAGAAGAAAGTATTTCCATAATTTTTATGAGGTTGCAACCCTTTGCAAAAAAACAAAAGATCGCTATATAAATATTTTCCTTTAATTTGTCGCTGCAATTTAAAAGTTAAATCATCATGAAATCATTTTTCGCCAAATTCATTTTATTCGCCATTTGTTTTTTCTCTATTAATTCATTTGCATATGGTGGTAATAAACCTAAAAAAGAGATTTACCAGCTAACGGTTTATCAATATACGACTGCAGCACAGGAAACCGTTTTAAACAATTATCTAAAAAACGCCTTGCTGCCTGCATTGCATAAAATGAACTATAAAAATATTGGTGTATTTAAGGCTTTAGCTAATGATACTGCTGCTGTGAAGATGCTTTATGTGTACATGCCTATAAAAAATTTAGAAGACCAACAAGTTATTGCAGAAAAATTGAGTAAGGATGCCACATATCAAACAGCCGGTACCGAATACATTAATGCAGTTTATACCAATGCTGCTTACAAAAGAATGGAGGTTATTATATTAAAAGCATTTTCATTAGCGCCGCAAATGCAGTTACCCAAACTTACTGCCCCAAAAAATGAAAGAGTGTACGAACTACGCAGTTACGAAAGCGCTTCAGAAAAAATATTTGCCAATAAAGTACACATGTTTAACGAAGGCGGAGAAGTAGATTTATTTAAAAGCTTAAATTTTAATGCCATCTTTTATGCAGAAGTAATTGCCGGCAGCCATATGCCCAACTTAATGTACATGACCAGTTTTGAAAATAAAGCCGACAGAGATGCTCACTGGAAAAGTTTTGTAGATTCTCCTGTCTGGAAAAAATTATCGGCAATGCCGGAATACCAGCACAATGTATCGCACATTGATATTATGTTTTTACAACCGCTGGAATATTCGGATTTTTAAAATTATTCTTCGTTTAGCTTATCCAGAATTAATTCCACAATTGTTGCAGGTTCGTTCGCAATATTTATACTAAATGCATTGGGCGGTATTTCTAAATTATCAAATTGCGATTGCAAAAGTGCCGGAGGCATATAATGCCCCTGCCTGTTTTGTAAACGTTGAAATATAATTTGATAGCTGCCCTGCAAAAATATCCACACCGGTTTTGTTATACCACTGTTAAGTACAATGCGGTATTTTTCTTTAAGTGCAGAGCAGGCAATAATGGCACCTTTCAGTTGCTGCTGTTCAAAAGCAAGTTCATTAATTTTTTGCAGCCATTCAATCCTGTCCTCATCATTTAGCGGTTCCCCCGCTTTCATTTTTTCTACATTAGCTGCCGAATGAAAATCATCGCCATCAAAAAAAGGAACAGCAATTTTTTCGGATAATAATTTTCCAATTGTAGTTTTTCCGCAACCCGAAACCCCCATAATATAAATAATGTTGTTTATCATACTGATATCAAATTTATCATTTTATACCAATTAGACATTAAATTATTTGACTGTCAGCTTGAGCTTGTCGAAAGCGGGTTTAAAGAAGCACATCGGCTTCGACAAGCTCAGCCAGACACTCAAATGGAATCGAAGTTTTGTCATTTGCAAATAGCGTAAATTTTTCTTTTATCCGCAGGATGCTGTGTATTAGTGCCTCAATCTGACAAATTTTTAATAGGAAAGATTAATTTCTAATTGGTATAGAATAAACTTATTGTTATTTGTGCTAAACATTTTCAGCAGATGATGGTTATGTTATAAATTTGTTTTTAAAGATTACAGCTATGACGGCACCAACAAAAATTGCAGTAGTAACCGGCGGCAGCCGTGGCCTGGGAAAAGATATGGCCATCAGTATTGCAAAAAAAGGGATTGATGTTATTATCACCTACCGCAGTAAAGAAACCGAAGCGCTGGAAGTGGTGAAACAAATTGAAGCCATGGGGCAAAAAGCCATTGCACTGCATCTGGATATGAGCTTATTTGCTTCCCTTGATACTTTTGTAAACACTATTAAAGAAACATTGAAAATTAAATGGAACACCACATCCTTCGATTTTTTAATTAACAATGCCGGCATGGGTGCAACCGTACCTTTTATGAATGTAACAGAAGAATTGTTTACCGATTTTTTAAATGTACATTTTAAAGGAATTTATTTTTTAACGCAAAAATGTGTCCCCATTTTAAATACAGGCGGAAGAATAATAAATATCTCCACCGGCACTACCCGTTTCTCCAATCCCGGTTATTCAGTTTATGCCTCAATGAAAGGCGCTATAGAAGTTTTTACAAAATATCTTGCTAAAGAATTAGGCGCAAAAGGTATTGGCGCCAATGTGGTAGCACCCGGACCTGTGGAAACCGATTTTAATAACGGTTTTATAAGAAGTAATCCGCAGGTAAAAGCCATGATGGGAACTTTATCGCCGCTGGGCCGTGTGGGTGCTGCTGATGATATTGGCAGCGTGGTGGCTTTTCTTTGTACCGAAGATGCCAAATGGATTAACGGGCAACGGATTGAAGTGAGCGGTGGTATTAATACATGATGTGTAACTGTTTTAAATGTATTATTCAACTTTTTTAAAAAGACATTGAATTTTAAGCACATTTTATACAATTAAGCAGTGCAGATGCTGTAAAGATTACAATACCACGCTAATTATCTTTATCTTTGCCAAAATCTGCCGAAATATTCTTCCCCTTTTTCTCCAGATCATCCTCTCAAACCTCACCGTTTAACAATATTAATCATTAAATAAAAACAATTATGGCGGAAACCTGGAATAAAAAAGAAAGAGAAAAGAAAAAAATGCAAAGTAAGAGAGAGAAAAAAGAAAGGATGCAGGAGCGTAAAGAAAATCCTAAGGTTAAAAGTATGGATGATATGATGGCCTACATTGATGAGAATGGTAACATATCGGCCACACCTCCCGATCCTAAAAAAATGAGAAAGATCAAGCTTGAAGATATTGAAATTGGTGTACCAAGGCAAGGGGAAATGGATGCGGCTGATTTGATAAGAACAGGAACAGTTACATTTTTTAACGGCGAAAAAGGATACGGATTTATTAAAGATCAGGAAACTAAAGAAAGTGTTTTTGTACACATCAATTCGCTTAAAGATCCTGTGCAGGAAAACAGTAAAGTAATTTTTGAAGTAGAGATGGGGCCAAAAGGTGCCAATGCGGTAAATGTTAGGTTAGCACCTGCAACTTAAATTTTATTTTTATTAACCAGCAGAACAAGTTTTGCATTTGCTGGTGTTTGTATAAAATATTTTCAGTTACAATTATTACGTAGAGAGGTTGATCAGTTTATGCTATCAGCCTTTTTTGTTTTTACAATTTTCCAGATATCAATCCATAATGTACCTGCTATTGCAACCACTATGCAGGCAACTATCACTTCAAATGATAATTGGCTTAACCTGAATAAATCTCTTACAAACGGCACATAAATCATTACACCGATAAAAATAAGCGTACTGCCAATAATAAGCGGCACCAAATTATTTTTATACCTTAAAGTTTTAAAAATCGAATAAATAAAAGAACGGTTAACCAGTGTTAAAAAAATATTGCTGAATAAAAGTGTAATAAAAATTATTGTCCTTACGGTGCTTTCATCATTTCCGTTTTGCATGTAATAAAAACCAATGCCTAAACACGCTGCGGTAATCATAAGGCCCTGAATAATGCTAAGCGTTAATTGTTTTAGTGATAAAAAACTTGCGCCTGCTTTTCTTGGCGGCCTTTGCATTGTACCGGGCTCCATGGGTTCGTTCTCATAAATAATAGAGCAGGTTGGCCCCATAATTAATTCTAAAAAAATAACATGCACCGGCGAAAAAATATCGGTAAACTTCCACGCCAGCAGTAACGGTAATGTTACCGTAAGTATAATGGGTATGTGAATAGATACAATGTACTGAATGGCTTTTTTAAGGTTGTCGTAAATTTTTCTGCCAGATGCAACGGCATCTGGCATGTGGGCCAGATCATCGTCAGTAATAATTAATGAAGCCGCAGCTTTTGCCACTTCGCTCCCACGCTGCCCCATTGCAATGCCAATATGTGCTGCTTTTAATGCAGGGCCATCGTTTACTCCATCGCCGGTCATGGCAACTACTTCTCCATTTTCTCTTAGTGCATCAATCACTTTTAATTTTGCTTCAGGAAACATTCTTGCAAAAATATTTACCTGTTGTACTTTTTGTTGCAATGCTTGTTTAGTAAGATTCAAAACCTCTTGTCCTGTTAGCACTTCACTGTTATGATCCAACTGTATCTGAGCTGCAATGGCTAAAGCTGTTGCTGCATAATCACCCGTTATCATTTTTACTGCAATACCAGCCTCCCGAAATATTTTTATTGTTTCAGTAATATTTTCTTTTGGTGGATCCTGAAAGGCAATTAATCCTAAAAATTCAAACTCAAATTCTTCCTGCGCTACCGGCCATTTTTTTGCTGCCCATATTCCTTTACCAACACCTAAAACACGATAACCCAATTTTGCATAAGCGATAGACTGCTCTTCAATGTTTTTTAATTCGGCTGCAGGCAAATTACTTTGTCTTAAAATGGCTTCCGGTGCACCTTTAGCAGCAATAATAGTTTCACCGTTTTCATTTTTAAATATATGTGTCATCATCGGGGGCTTACCACCAATGGGGTATTCATGTGCCTGTTTAGATTGTTCTCTTTTATCTGCAATTGCTGTTTTTTCATACAATTCATGAATGGCTTTTTCCATCGGATCAAAAGGATTGGTTTCGCTGCTCCACATAGCGTATTCAATTAATACTGCCGGCAGTGAAGTATTGTCTTTTACAGCAACAGACAATTTTAAAAAAGCATCATACAAATATGCTATGCTCATTTTATTTTGCGTAAGTGTACCGGTTTTATCGCAACATATTACAGTGGCAGAGCCCAGTGTTTCTACATACTGCGGTTGCTTTACAATAATATTATTCTTCAACAACCTAAATGCACCCAATGCCTGAAAGGCGCTGAATGCCACAGGAATTTCTTCGGGAAGAATACTCATTGCTAATGTAAGACCCTGTAAAAAAGAATGAACAACGTCACCTGACTGATAATAATTAAACCCGACTACAATTAAAAAAGCTGCTGCACCAATCCAAACCATATTGCGTACAAAAGAACGTATCTGTAATTGCAGCGGTGTTTTTATTTTGGTAATTTCTTTTAGTGATACCCCAATTTTACCAAACATAGTTTTCAATCCTACAGCATTAACTTTTATTGAAGCGCTGCCGCTTGTTACTAATGTTCCTTTATAAACACTGCTTTTTGTATCTGCTGTTTTAGTAACCGCAAACGATTCCCCTGTAAGAATTGACTCATTAATAGTAAAATCGTTGGCGGTTACAATTAATCCATCAGCTGCTATTACTTCGCCTTCTTCTAAAAGTAATACATCATCTACTACAATTTCTTCAGTATTTATTTTAGCTTCAATGCCATTGCGTAACACATTTGCTTTTGCTGCCGATATTTTTTTTAATGCCTGCACGGCATTTTTACTTCGGTACTCCTGAAATAAAGAAATGCCGGCAACAATAAATATTGATACCAGCATAATTACTCCTTCTTTATACTGCCCCACCACAAAATAAATAATACATGCGGCCAGCAATAAAATAAACATTGGTTCCAGCACCACTTCTTTAATTGCCTGCAGCAGCACACGGTCTTCCTGCATTTCAAGCGTATTACTGCCATGTTGCTGGCGGCTGGCGGTTACCTGCCCTGGCGTTAATCCTTTGTCTTTTAAAATATCCATTAAAACTAAGTTAGAATTTAAAACTAACTATTGGGTTGTTGTTAAACACTATTTGCAATGATATTACTCATAAAGATGTAAAAATGCCTGCTTACTAAATACAGCTGTAAAACCAGTTGCAGTATTTAAGCTATGCATACTTATTATTTTCTTTGTTGTAAGAAATTGAGAAAAGAATACTTTGGCCTTTCTTCTTTTTTTATTAATTTGTTAAGCTAAAACATTTTTATGAAAAAAATAATTATAAGAGCAACGCTCTTTTTAACCTGTTTTACGTTTGCTGTTGTAGTAAAAGCACAATCTATAAGTGCCGAAGATACTAAAGCACAAATGGTAAAGGACTGGGAACGGGCAAAAGCTTACACGGTTGATTACCTCAACAAAATGCCCGCCGATAAATACTCTTTTAAAGCTGTGGACAGCATCAGGAGTTTTGCACAACAAATGCTGCACCTTGCCCAGGGAAATTTATTTTTAATGTCCAATGCGTCGGATATGCAACCGCCTTCTTTTATGCAGGCCGACCTGGAGCACAGCGCCGCTGCACAAAAAAAAGATTCTGTTATGTATTATGTAACTGCCAGCTACGACTATTGTACTAATGCAGTAAAAAATGCTGATGTAAATAAATGGGGAGAGAAAAAGAAATTGTTTGGGATGGAAGCAACCAGAATGGCATTGATGATGAAAACATTTGAACATCAAACACATCATCGTGGTCAGGCTACTATCTATATTCGCCTGCAGGGTATAAAACCACCCGACGAAAGATTATTCTGATAATTTCTTTTTAAAAAATATCCGCTGCACTGCGGATATTTTTATGCTGCAGTAATTATTTTTTCCAGCACCATAAACTCTAACGGTTGCAAATGCCTGCCGGTCAAGTTATCTTCAATAAATGGTTTTCTTTCGCCGGTATCATTATAGCCGTAGCGGTTGTACCAGTTAATTAATTCTGTTCTTGCAGTAATTACCGTCATATAAATTGCGGCGCATTGCAAATACATGGCATACTCTTCAGCAGCTTTTAATAATTGTTTGCCAATACCTGCGCCTTGTAAATTTGGCGATACGCTTAACATACCGAGGTAAATTTTTTTATCATGCTGCTGCAGGTTTACGCAACCAATAATTTTTTGTTGTTCATTTATATGTTTTAAAACAACACCGTTGGGCTGCGCCATTATATTTAGCAGATCATTTTCATCTGTACGCACATTACCTGCAATAAGATGAGCTTCGGATGTCCAGCCCTGTTTTGAACTTTCGCCCCGGTAAGCACTGTTAAGCAAGGCAACAATATTTGCAGCATCTGCAACTGTTGCAATGGAAATTTGAGGATTTGAGAATATAAGCATGATACCATCAAAATTAAAATATTTTAAATGATGTGGAGCCGTTTTTTTATAAGTTGCATTTCAAATTGCCGCAATTTTTTTTCAACGCAGAGAAAATGAGATGGCGGAGTTACGCTGAGAACCTTTGCGAAATTTCCTTTTTTCATTTTCTTTGCGTTAAAATTTCCTGCCAGGCTCCACGCTTTAGCGACAATTTGAAATGCACCTTTTTTATACAGCACTTTGATTAAGCAAATAAAATTTATATCTTTAACCACTAACACTTTTACCTAATTAAAATCAACCACCATGACAGCTGCTGCCAAATCTGTTTGCTATTTTGGGTTCTATTTGTATGTTACAGGGATTACTTTAATTGCTGTTCCCAATTTTTTACTAACTACTTTACAACTGCCCAATACAAACGAAGTTTGGATAAGGGTTGTGGGTGTACTTGCTTTGTGTATTGGTTATTATTATCACCGTGCCGGTGCTGGTAATATACAGGCATTTTTTAAACACACTATTCCAACAAGAATATTTGTTTTTCTTTCTTTTACTGCATTTGTATTGCTTAATTATGTTTCGCCAATGCTTATTTTATTTGGCGCCGCAGATTTTGCCGGAGCGGTATGGACATGGTGGGCATTAAAAAAATAAATGCTGTATTTATCAGGAGTAAAATCTTATCAGCAAACCAAAATAATTATCATCCCAGCCTTCTACCATTTCTTTATAGGCCTCATCAGGAATGTTGGTGTGCTGTAATTCTGCAGACGTACCCTGTTTATGCGGATGCAATTTTATAGTAACAATTGATTCAGCTTCCTGCCCGTCGAAATACCATTGCTGTACAATTTTTTTATTTTCTTCAAAAGCAAGATTTTTCCCAACAATACTTCCTTCCCACAAAGAAAATTCGCTGCCGGGTTCGGTACTCATTTCTGCCTGCTCCCCCGTCCATAGCTGAATGGTATGTGGTAATGTTAATGCCAGGTAAACTTCTTCTGTTGTTGCCGGAATAATGTAATATTTTTTAAAGTCTTTCATTTACTGTTATAATTGTATAAAGATAAAAACATTTTTACTATTTTAAAAAAATGCTCCAGTAGGCTAACCTTTAAAAGAACTACCTTACCCTTTTTAATTATTATATTTTACAATGACAAACCGCTTTGATGTATTGATTGACAGTTATCTTGATAACAATGTTGGAGTTGACAATGATTTTTTAAATGAAGAGCTGAGTAATGGATTGCATGAAAATATTCTTCAATTGCAAAAAGATGATTTGATGACCGCTGCCGGTATTGGTAACAACGAGGTAAAAGATGCCAATCAAAAAATGAGAGGCGATAAAATTTACTGGATGGATAAAAGCCACGACAATATTTATGAACAGGAATTTTTACTGCACATAGAAAATTTTATCGACCGCCTTAACAGCACCTGCTACACCGGCATTAATGGTTACGAATTTCATTATGCTGTGTATGAAGAAGGCAGTTTTTACAAACGGCATAAAGACCAGTTTAAAAATGACAGCGACCGTAAATATTCTCTTATAAATTATTTAAACAACAACTGGCTGGAGGAAGATGGCGGGCAATTATTAGTGTATCATAATGAAACGGCACAAAAAATTCAACCGCAATCGCAAACTGCAGTATTTTTTAAAAGCGATGAGATGGAACATGAAGTAATAAAAGCCAACCGCAGCAGAATGAGTATTACTGGATGGTTGAAGCGAATGTAATATCATGCCTTGAATTCAAAAGCTGGGGATGACATAAAATTATTTTTCAAAAATTTATGGCATTGTTTTAGATTATTTATAATTACATTTTCTACAAACATTACTCAACCATGATAAAAAATATTTGTCTTCTTTTATTAGTTACTACAATATTTGCCTGCGGAAATACAACTTCTCAAACTAAGGTTGTTAAAAACCCAGCCAGTTCTTCGGCTTCGGTGAAAGATACGCTGCCAGAGCCTTACAGCACCAAATCAACAAAAAATTACAGCAAAGTAGTTGGATGGCCTGAAGGTAAAACACCCATAGCGCCGGAAGGGTTTGAAGTTACAAAATTTGCTGATGGCCTCGACCATCCCCGATGGATATATGTGGGCAGTAACGGCGATATTTTTGTGGCAGAAACCAACACCGTATTAAAGGGAATTAAAAAACTTGGGGCAAAACTTTCCCGAAAAATAAAAACGCAGCATTATGGCACCAGTGCCAACCGCATCACTATGTTCAAGGATAAAAATAAAGATGGCATTTTTGAAAGCCGTTTTGTTTTTGCAGAAAAATTAAATCAACCCTTGGGCATGCTGATATTAAATGATCATTTTTATGTGGGTAATACTGATGCGTTACTGATGTTTGAGTATAAAATTGGCGATACCGCCCTGGCAGGTGCAGGAAAAAAAATTGTGGATCTGCCAATGGGCGGTTATAACAATCACTGGTCGAGAAATATTATTGCCAATAAAAAAGGGGATAAAATTTATATTTCGATTGGCTCGGGCAGTAATGCAGCCGAACACGGAATGGAAAATGAAATAAGAAGGGCTAACATTTTAGAAATAAATCCT
>NZ_JANMUN010000110.1:0-43960 GCF_031391665.1 Ferruginibacter sp. | reverse complement strand
ATTAATTGCTGCAGGCGGCAGGCCGTTAATTTATGCAGCCTTTCGTGCAATAGTTGATAAAGGCGATAAAGTAATTTACCCGGTGCCCAGCTGGAACAATAATCATTATGTTCATTTTACCGAGGCAGAACATGTGATGATTGAAACCAAGCTGGAAAATAATTTTATGCCAACTGCCGAAGAAATAGAACCACACCTAAAAGGTGCTGCATTACTCGCTGTTTGTTCGCCGCTAAACCCAACCGGTACAACATTTACAAAAAAAGAACTTTCCGCCATTTGCGATTTAGTAATTGCAGAAAATGAACAGCGTGGTGCTGATGAAAAAAAATTATACTTATTGTACGATCAAATATACTGGACACTTACATTTGGTGAGACCGAACATTACAACCCTGTTTCTCTAAACCCAAAAATGAAAGCTTACACCATTTTTATTGATGGTATAAGTAAAGCATTTGCAGCAACAGGTGTAAGGGTTGGCTGGAGCATGGGCCCTGCACATTTAATAAATAAAATGAAAGCTATCAACAGTCATGTTGGGGCATGGGCACCCATGGCCGAACAAAAAGCTGTTGCTAATTATTTGGGGCAAACTGAAAACGTAAACAACTATACAAAAAAGTTTAAACATGCTGTTGAAGAAAGGTTGCGCCGCATTTACAATGGATTTACCCAGTTAAAAAAAGATGGTTTTACTGTTGATGCTGTTGCACCGCAGGCCGCTATTTATCTTACTATACAAATAAATTTAGTGGGTAAAAAAACTGCTGATGGCAAAATTTTAGAAACTCAAAGTGAAGTAACTGCTTATATTTTGAATGAAGCAAAAATTGCTATTGTTCCGTTTTATGCATTTGGGGCTGCAAAAAGCAGTAACTGGTACCGGCTAAGTGTTGGCACCTGCAAAACAGATGAGATAGATGAAATGCTGAAGATGTTGAAGACTGCGTTGACTAGATTAATTTAAAAAAATTAATTCTTGCAATTCAAAAACACAAAAGGTTTTAATTCTCTTTGTCTGAAAACATCACGAAGATGTTGCTGATCATTAAAAATTTTGTATTTGTTCATGTCAATCACCTCGTGGGCTACAACAATGTTGTCGAGGGCTTCAACCGTGTACAATATGCCATGAAGTTGTTCTACTTCATGCTCAATTGCTTGTGGGGACATTAGCTCCTGGTTAAAAAGCACCAGTAAATCCCGGTTAGAGTTATTCATAATGAAATTGGCGGTTACACAGTACTACTTACTTCTCAATATCCTATCATTCCAGTTTTGCTTGGGCATCCGCATTGTCCTTTTTTTGAAGAAGAACATCCGGTAACTGCCAAACTAACAATCAACGTAAGCAATAATGTAATTTTAAATAGGTTTTGCATTGTGTTATATTACCCAAGTTAAACTATTTTCACAATAATTTATTGTTTTCTTAAAATGAAATTTGAAAATATTAACATAGGGGCGAAAAAAAAACGGGTGCTGATTGCTCCTTTAGATTGGGGTTTGGGCCACGCCACACGTTGTATTCCAATAATTTATGCCCTTAGCGAACTGAATTTTGAAGTAATAATAGCTGCTGATGGCCCCATAAAAAATTTATTGGAAAAGGAATTTAAAAATGTGGTTTTTACGCAAATAAAAGGCTACAATATTAAGTACAGCGTCAACAAATTCTGGCTTCCACTAAAGTTATTATTACAGTTTCCCAAACTCTTATGGGTTCTTTTTAAAGAAAATTTTTGGCTTGATAAAACAATTGCCGAATATAAAATTGATGCGGTAATATCGGATAACCGGCTGGGTTTATATTCTTCAAAAGTTCCGTGCATTTACATTACCCATCAACTGCAAATAAAAACCTGTAATAGTTTTACGGAATTACTTGCACAAAAAATTCATTATTATTTTATTAATAAATATACTGCCTGCTGGGTGCCCGATACTGCAGCAGAAAATAATCTTGCAGGAGATTTATCTCATCCAAAAGAATTGCCCAAAACCCCGGTAAAATATTTAGGGCTTTTATCAAGATTTGAAAAAACTACAGTTGAAAAAAAATATGACCTTTTAATTTTACTCTCCGGGCCAGAGCCACAAAGAACGATTTTTGAAAAATTGTTATTGCAGGAATTAAAATCTTTTTCGGGGAAAGCTGCAATGGTAAAAGGTCTGCCAAAAAATTCAGTTGAGGAAGAGTTTGTTTACGATGATAAAAATAAAATAACTGTTGCCAATCATCTTTCAGCCACATCATTAAACAAAGCAATTCAGCAATCAGAAATAGTTATTTGCAGAAGCGGCTACACCTCCATTATGGATTTAATAAAACTGCAGCAAAAAGCCATTCTTGTTGCTACACCTGGCCAAACAGAGCAGGAATACCTGGCTGCATATTTAATGGAGAAAAAAATATTTTTAAGTATTCCGCAAAATAATTTTTCATTAGCCGGTGCTTTACAAAAGGCTTCGGGATTCTCTTTTACAAATACTTTTATTTACCAGTATGAGTATAAAAATATACTACAGGAATTTGCCCAACAATTAAAATAATGCTGCTTTTAAAAACATAAATATTTGTAGCCCCTTACAATTTTTTTTAAGTCTGTGGCAGCAGAATAATAAGTAGCATACCATTCATCTGAAAGCAATAAACTTTCTTCAGGCAAATCGTTTACCAGTTGCGGCAATGTGGTAGAAGTAAGTACTCCCTTTTTAATTAGCGGTAATTTATTAATAGGTGATATGGCATACCCAATCCATGTTTTTTTTCTGAATAAAACTGAAAAGGTATTTTTAAAAAACTGCAGTGGTTTTTTTTGCAGTATCAGGTGAATAGGAAAACTTATTATAAAAACAACAGCAACAACAACATCCAGCAAGTTTTTATTTCTTTTATTAACCGCATCTGCAATGGTGTATTTATTATTGATGCTTACATACTTTCCGCTTACATTTTTATTATCGCTGCCAATAATACTCCTGCTGCCCGATGCATGAAATTTATTAAGCATTCCGGCCGGTAACTCCTGCAAAGCAGCAATGATTTCTTTAAAGCTTAAAATATCTTCGCAAAAAATTATTTCTTTTACCGGATACATTTTAATAAGATGATTTATTTGCTGCACACTCCCCAATGCTTTGCTGGAACTGGTAAGGTTATTATCAACCCGGCCTAAAACTTTTTCCGTCATGCCGGCATTGTACATTATTTCGGTAACCGTTTTAAAATCATTTTCGGCAGCAACAATTATTGTTTGTCGGTAGCCATTATCTTCATCTATCCTGTTTAATAAATTCCATTCTATAAATAACCGCCGCAATAAACTCATTACAATAAATGCCATTACTATTCCAAATACTAAAATGCCTCGGGAAAAGCGGATACTTTCGGGCAACAAAGCGTAACAGCTTAATAAAACTAATGCTGATAGTATTGTGGAGCGGTTAAGCTGCGATTGTTTATAACCTTTATCGTACAAACCGGAGTAATAGGATGCAATTAAAAAAATTATGGTAAAAACCGGAAAAGCAATGATGAGCATGTTGGGAGAATAATTAACTTCTTTACGGATATAAGTGTTCCATAAATATTTAATGCACCAAAAGCTCATAAAAATTATACCGGCATCTAATAATGGCAATCCAATTTTTTGCAAAAATTTTGCTATAACTGTTAGTGTTGCCCGTAAAAAAATGCCCGTTTGAATTAAAAAATTAAAAACGCCTGCACGGCTGCCACTGTAATGTTTTTTTACAAACAAACTCATGGCATTATAAAATAAACGAACATAATTCAAGCTTCCTTTTTTTGTACTTTCTCCTTTAAAATGAATGATGGTGCTTTCGGCAAAATAATAATTTTTATAACCGTCTTTTTGAATTCGGTAACTCAAATCCACATCTTCGCCATACATAAAAAATGTTTCGTCAAAACTTCCTGTGGTATCTAAAATTTTTTTAGGTATCATCATAAATGCCCCGGCCAGCACATCCACTTCATGATTTTGATGTTCGGATAAATTACCCAAATGATATTTTGAAAATATTTTAGAATGCGGAAACAATTTTGTTAATCCCGACAGTTTGTATAAAGAAGTAAGTGGCGAGGGAAACGATCTTTTACTTTCTTTTAAAAATTTACCTGCGCCATCAATCATGCGTATGCCCAAAGCCCCGGCATTGGTTTGCGATTGAAAAAACCGGATACATTTTTCAAAACAATCTTCCGGTACAATGGTATCGGGGTTTAAAAAAAGTATATAATCGCCTTTTGCTTTTGCCAGCGCCTGGTTGTTGGCTTTTGCAAAACCAGTATTATCAGTATTAAATATAAAATTTACAACGGGGAATTTTGGTATAAGAAATTCTTTACTGCCGTCAGTAGAATTATTATCTACCACAAAGATTTCAGCCTCAATATTTTTGCAGGCCTTTATTACAGAGCAAAGGCATTGCTCTAAAAAATATTTTACGTTAAAGTTTACTATGATAACTGATAATTGCAATTGGGGTAAGTTATTATCTGCGAAATACGATTTTTTATTCCATTATTCAAAATGCAGAGGTGAATGGTGAATGGGCAATGGTGAATAAATACTATTAAAATTAACAAATTACTTATTGGCATACCCAAATCTAAAATCATAAATCCAAAATCGAACTTTATCTTTGCGGCATGATAAAAAAAATCCTTTTGGAAGCAGTAAATGCAGGCGGAAAAGAATTACAACGTTTTTTTAATGGAGAATTTACTATTACCAATAAAGAAGGCATAAATAATCCTGTTACCGAAGCAGATCATGCAGCCGAAAAAGCCATCATTGATATTATTCAAAAAAACTTTCCCGATCATTTTATTTTAAGTGAAGAAACCGGCGAAATAATTACCAACAGCGAATACAAATGGATCATCGACCCTATTGACGGCACTATTAATTTTGCCAACGGCATCCCTATTTGCTGCGTAAGTATTGGCGTAGAAAAAGATGGCGAAATGATAATGGGTGCAGTGTATGCTCCAATTTTGAATGAATTATTTTTTGCTGAAAAAGGTTTAGGCGCCACATTAAATGATAAGCCGATTAAAGTAGGTACTAAAAAAGAAGTTATTAATAGTTGTTTGGTTACCGGTTTTCCTTACACTTATTTAGATGCACCCAACGGCCCTTTACAAGTATTTGAAAAATTGATACGCAAGGGCGTGCCGGTACGCAGGTTAGGCAGTGCTGCCATTGATTTATGCTGGGTTGCTGCCGGAAGATTTGATGGCTTTTACGAACACAAACTATCGGCATGGGACAGTGCTGCTGGATTTTTAATGGTGCAGGAAGCTGGAGGAAAAGTTACAGATATGAATGGTGATAAATATTCTGCTTATCAACATCAAATAGTTGCAACCAATGGATTAATACATGATGAGCTGCTGGAAATAATAAATGGAAAGCCCCTCCTATCCTCCCCTGAAGGGTGGGAAATGGAGAAGATATAAGAGAAGATTGAACTTATACAGTTGTAAAAAATCCGTGTTAATCTGTGTAATCTGTGGCAAAACATTTTTCGCTACAGGCGAAAACAAAAAAATAATTTATGGAAGATCGAACAGAAATATCATCCCTTGGCGAATTTGGTTTAATCGATCATCTTACCCAAAACAATGAAACAAAAAACGCTTCTACCATTTTAAGTGTGGGTGATGATGGTGCCGTGATTGATCATTTTGGCAGGCAAACAGTTATCAGCACCGATCTATTGTTAGAAGGTATTCATTTTGATTTAAGTTATACACCACTAAAACATTTGGGTTATAAAAGCGTGGTGGTAAATGTGAGTGATATTTATGCCATGAATGCTACGCCTACACAAATTGTGGTAAGCATTGGCATCAGCAATAAATTTAGTGTAGAAGCTTTGGATGAATTTTACGAAGGTGTGTATGCAGCCTGTAAGGAATATGAGGTGGATTTAGTCGGCGGCGATACCACCACCAGCCAGCGGGGTTTTGTAATTAGCATTACAGCTATTGGAGAGGTTGCCCCGGACAGTTATGTTACCAGGAGCGGCGCTAAAGTAAACGATTTAATTTGTGTGAGCGGCGATTTGGGTGGCGCATTTTTAGGCTTAACCATTTTAGAAAGAGAAAGAAAAATATTTGAAACCACCGGCGCACAGCCCGATTTAGAAAACCAGGCCTACATTGTTGGCCGCCTTTTAAAACCCGAAGCAAGAAAAGATGTGATTGAATATTTTGCAGCGCAAAACATTATGCCCACCAGCATGATGGACATAAGCGATGGCCTAAGCAGTGAGCTGCTGCACATTTGTAAACAAAGCAATGTGGGTTGTGTTTTGTACGAAGATAAATTGCCGCTGAATGAAGACAGTAAAGCCTTTGCTTATAAATTAGAACTGGACCCTACAGCCTGTGCATTAAGCGGTGGCGAAGATTATGAGTTATTATTTACTGTGGCGCAAGCTGATTACGAAAAAATAAATGCCAATAATGGCTTAAGTATTATTGGCTATATTACCGAAGCAGCGGAAGGAAAAAATATTATTACCCGTGGTGGAAACAAACATGAGCTGGTGGCGCAGGGCTGGAACCATTTGAGCAAATGACCTATAAACTCCAAACCATATTTTTTTATTTTATTATTTTACTGAGCAGTTGTTCGGTTTCAAAAACTTATTCTCCCAACAAAAAATACCCCAAACAACAATTACAAAAGGATTATACTTTACTAAAAAACATCCTGGAGAAAAAGCATCCTTCGTTATATTGGTACACCAGCAGGGATAGCATGGATATGTATTTTGCAAAATACTTTACCGCCATTGAAGACAGTATGACCGAACAGCAATTTGGCTGGAAGATTATTGCGCCGCTTACCGAAAAAATACATTGCGGCCATACCAGTTTTGGTATGAGTAAAGGATACAATAAATGGGTGAGCAATAAAATTATTCCTTCTTTTCCATTATTTATGAAAGTGTGGAACGATACCATGGCGGTAACAGGAAACTTAAACCGCAAAGATTCTATTTTAAAAAGAGGCACTTTAATTACGGGCATTAATGGCTTAAACAACGAAGCAATTAAACAAACACTGTTTAATTACATGACGGAAGATGGCAATGCCAACAATGTTAATTACCTGAGGCTGAGCAATAATTTTCCTTACTATCACCGTAATATTATTGGACTTAGTAAAATTTATGCCGTTAATTATTTAGACAGTTTGGGCAAACAACAAACTATAACTATTCCTGTGTTCGACCCGCCAAAAGATACCGGCAAAAAAACAAGAATAATCCCTGTAATAAAAAGAACTAAAGGAGAAAGAAAAAAACAGCAATTACAAAATATCCGTTCGCTGGCTGTGGATACTGCTAATAATACTGCAGTAATTACTTTAAATACTTTCAGCACAGGAAAGCTGCGTAAATTTTTCAGGCAAACATTCCGCTACATAAAAAAAGCGGGTATTAAAAATGTGGTGCTGGATATAAGGAGCAACGGTGGTGGTAAAATAAATGCATCAACCCTGCTTACAAAATATGTTACCCGTACACCTTTTAAAGTTGCCGATTCTTCTTATGCTGTTGCAAAATCTTTGGGGCCTTATTCTAAATATATAAAAGGAAAATTTTTAAATAATATCGGGCTGTTCTTCTTAACTAAAAAAAGAAAACATGGCAATTACCATTTTGGTATGTGGGAGCGAAAATTGTATCACCCTAAAACAAAAAATTATTTTGGTGGCGATCTATATGTGCTGATAAACGGACAAACTTTTTCGGCCTCGGCATTATTTTGCAATGCCATAAAAGGCCAGCAGGGCATTACTATTGTTGGTGAAGAAGCTGGTGGCGGCTGGCATGGCAACAATGGTATTATGATTCCGGATATTACTTTACCCAATACACATTTACGGGTTCGTCTTCCCTTATTTAGATTAGTGCAATACAAACATGTACCTAAAGATGGTCGTGGTGTAATGCCCGATATTTATATTGGTACCAGTTACGATGCTTTACTAAAAGGTTATGATAAAAAAATGCAGGTGGTGATGGAGATGATAAAAGGGAAGAAGGGAATTAGAAATTAGTAAGTGGGGATTAGGGATTTTGCAAAATCTGTTAAAGTATCGTAAAATCATCCGCATCATTTAAAAAAGGGAACCTCGTTCTTACTTCTTCCAATTTTTCTTTTGATAATGTTATTGTGTTGATGTCTTCTTCATCTGCCATGTGGTATAATACTTGCCCCATCGGGTCAATTACCAAACTGTTGCCGCTGTAGTGAATATTTTTTGCATCATCACCCACACGGTTTACGCCTATTATATAACATTGATTTTCTATAGCCCTTGCACACAATAAAGTTTTCCAGGCGTGGCTGCGGCGCTCGGGCCAGTTGGCTACATAAATTAATACATCGTATTCAGGCGCACCGTCTTTAGGTTGTTGGCGAGCCCAAACAGGAAATCTTAAATCGTAACAAACCTGTAAATTTATTTTCCAGCCTTTTACCGATGCTATTAATCTTTTATTGCCGCTGCTGTAATGTTTATCTTCCTCACCATAGCCAAACAAATGTCTTTTATCATAATAACCAAATTGTCCGTTAGGCAACATCCATATTAAGCGATTAAAATATTTTCCTTCGTCTTCAATCATTACACTGCCGGTTAACACAATACCGTTTTTATTACTCACCATTTTCATCCACTCCATGGTTTCACCATCCATAGTTTCTGCAAATAAACTGGGCTGCATGCTAAAGCCGGTGGTAAACATTTCGGGCAGTATTACAATTTCTGTTTTATCAGTAATGCTGTCAATCTTTTGCTGCAGCATTTGCATATTGGCCTGTTTATCTTCCCAAAATAAATTACTTTGTATAGTGGTGATGGTGAGTGTGGACATAGTTTAAGTCATTGAGAAACCTTAAATATTTTTTCCAATTTGTCAGTCAAATTTAAGCATTTTAGATGTCATGACAGTTTGAAACCGTCTAATGCCTACACCAATTTTATTAATCGATTTGCCGCTTCTTCTAAAGTACTTTCTTTTTTTGCAAAACAAAAACGTAACACTTTATTCTCGGTATTTTTTTTATAAAAAACTGATGTGGGTATTGTTGCTACGCCATATTCTTTTGTTAAACGGATAGCTAAATCTTTTTCACTTTCATCGCTTATGTCATCATAACTGTACAACTGAAAATAACTGCCGTACGAAGGCAATGCTTTAAATTTTGTTTGCTGCATCAACATAGAAAAATAATCTCTTTTTGTTTGCAAAAATTTACCAAGCTGTAAATATTTTTCTTTTTGCAGTAAATATTCTGCCAAAGCAAATTGTACCGTGCTGTTGCTGCTAAAACAATTAAACTGGTGAATTTTTCTAAACTCGGCCATTAATGTTGCAGGTGCAACACAGTAACCGATCTTCCAGCCGGTGCAGTGGTATGTTTTACCAAACGAAAAACAAACAAAACTTCTTTCTAACAAATCGGGATAACGCAACATGCTTTCATGCTGCAGGCCATCAAAAATTAAATGTTCATATACTTCATCACTCAAAATAAAAATGCCGGTATCTTTTACAATTGTTCTTAACTGTGCAATATCATTGGCTCTTAACACGCTGCCCGTTGGGTTGTGCGGCGAGTTAAGCATTATCATTTTTGTTTTGGAAGAAATTTTTTGTTGCACCAGCTCCCAATCAATTTTATAATCAGGAAAAGTTAATGGAATTAAAACCGGTATTGCTCCGTTAATTTCTATGGTAGGGATATAACTGTCGTATGCCGGCTCAAAAACAATTACTTCATCACCAGGTTGCAGCACCGTGGTTAATGCAGTAAAAATGGCGTAAGTGCCACCGGGTGTAATGGTAATTTCAGTTTCAGGATTTATTGTTGCTGCGTATAAACTGTGTATTTTTTCTGCAAGGCGTTCTCTTAACAACATCAACCCGTTCATGTGTACGTACTGGTTGTTGCCTTTTTGCATAGCGGCATTTACCAGTGCAATCAGTTCTTCATCCATTAAAAAATCGGGAAAGCCCTGGCCTAAATTAATGGCGTTATGTTCTGCCGCCAGCACACTCATTACTGTAAAAATGGTAGTGCCAGCATTGGGTTGTTTGCTATGTATTGTTGGTAGCAATATCTATGTATTTAGCCCGCTGATTACGGAGGTGTCGCAGATTTAAAACAGCAATTTGTATTTTCTGTGCTTCTGTGTCATCTGTGGCAATTTCCTTATAAAAATTTATCACCTTTACTTCGTTTTATTTCTGCAACGTATTGTTTTATTTCCTGCTCCCTGTCTTTTTTACAAATCATTAAAACATCTTTGGTATCCACCACAATAAAATCATCAAGTCCCTGCAGCAGCACTAATTTTTTATTATCAGCATGCACCATATTTTTTGTAGCATCAATTACTACCACATTATCTCCTGCAACAGCATTTTCTAAATAATCTTTTTGTAAATTTTCGTAAGCGCTGCCCCAGGTACCCAAATCGCTCCAGCCAAAAGAGGATGGAATGATGTACACGTTATCTGCTTTTTCCATTATGCCATAATCAATAGAAATATTTACGCACTGCGGATAGATCTTGTCGATAGCTTCCTGTTCTGTTGCAGTATTAAAACTTGCTTTTTCTGTTTCAAATAATTCATTCAATTCCGGCAAAAGTTTTTCAAACGCCGCAACAATATTTTTTACCTGCCAAACAAATATGCCTGCGTTCCATAAAAAATCGCCGCTGGCTATAAAAGTTTTTGCCAGTTCTAAATCTGGTTTTTCGGTAAAGGTTTTTACTTTATATACATTGTCGCTAACAGATTGCTGCTCGTACTGAATATAACCGTATCCTGTATTGGGATGCGTTGGTTTTATGCCCAATGTTACCAATGCTTTTATGTTTGCGGTAAAATTCAAAGCGCCTAAACATGTGGTTTTAAAATTTTCGGGCTCTAAAATAATATGGTCGGCAGGCGCACAAATTAAATTGGCTTCGGGGTTAAGATGCAATAATTTATGGGCAATATAGGCTACACAAGGCGCTGTATTTTTTCTTGATGGCTCACACAAAATATTTGCCACTGGTATTTCGGGTAATTGTTCGGCAACAATATCTTTATACTGATCGGAGGTTACTACATAAATATTTTCTGCCGGAATAAAAGCAGCAAAGCGGTCAAAGGTTCCCTGTATAAGTGTTCTTCCGATATTTAAAATATCTAAAAACTGTTTAGGAAAATCGGTACGGCTCATTGGCCAAAACCTGCTGCCTATACCGCCGGCCATAATTGCTACGTAGTGATTTTTGTTCATTTTGTGTAAATCTGTTTTTTGTTTAAAATTAGACTATCTATTATAAATTTAACCTGCCTGTCTTCATTATTTTTAAACGACTCGTAAGAATCCGGAATATTATAGTTGGGCATCAATCCATGGCCAGTATTTTTCTCTTCTTTATAAGTATAAATAAAGTGTGCGTATGGAAAACTAAAATTTATTTTTGAATTAGGCAATTCATATTTTAAAGTGGAAAACCCGTTTCCCGAATATGCGCCACCCTCTGTTTCTTCTCCTATTATTTTGCCCCTGCCGGCATTTTTTATCATTACTGCAAAATAAGAAGCCGCAGATACAACACTGCTGTTGCTTACAATGTAAACATTGCCATTAAAATGGATTTTGTTGGGCTTCCATTTTTCGATTAATGTGTCTGGTATTGTAAGAAATTCGTTGTTTAACCTGGCCGTAAATTCTTTTTCTATAGTTTTATTAATATCTTCTTTTTTATAGCTGATGAAATCTTTTTCTAAATAACCTTCGTAGGGTATTGTTTTAATTTTACAGATCGCCTGCTCATATTCATTAAATGGTTTATCCGCTAAAAATGAATACAGCAAAAAAGAATTGTATAAACTGCCGCCACGGTTTTCTCTTAAATCAATTATAAGCGATTGTATCTCTTTTTTATTTTTTAGTAATTCGAATGAATTGTAACAAAAGTTTTCATAAGCATTTTGCTTTTGTTTGTTGGGGTAATCAAATGTTGTTACTCTTATGTAAGCATATTTTTTTTCATCGTTAATGGTGCAATCATAATCTATACTTACGGAATCGTAATAATATTTATAATTAGTATTCCGGTTATTCCATTCAGAAAAATCAATGGCTTTTTCTGTAACGTTCCTTTCCGCACCAAGTGTATCTTTAATTATAAGTTCAAATTTTTTTTGATCGCCATATTTTAAAAAATATTCCAGGCTAAAATCATCACCTGCCAGGTTCTCCTGTGTTTTTCTGTGAAAGCCCTCCACCGAATTATACATCATTAATTTTTGTATAATTTTTTTAGTGGGTTCTTTATTAATAAATTTTATTTCTGTCCCTTCAGGCAAATCAAACCCTGCAACATTTATCAATAATTTATTTTCTATCCATTTTACCGGGTAAGGAAAAAAAACCGGCCGGTTTTGAAGGCTATCATATACGTAGCCCGCCAATTCAACATTGGTGTGGGAGCACCCTGTTTCGTTGGCAATAAAATGTATTTTATTATAGAATTCCCTTACAGATATTGCTTCTGTTACAGATGATTTAATGCTGTCTGATAAAAATGAAAATCTTTTTTTAGAAATATAGAGGTTTAAAGAAGGGTGTGCTTTTTTTAAAATGTCGCTAAAAATATCAAGGTCTTCCTTTGCTTTTGTTAAAGATATTTTTTTAGCCGAAGGGTCTTGCAAATCATCTGTTACACAACTGCCCAGAAACATTAAATTAATAATAGCCACAAGCAGCCACCTGTTAATCATAATAGAATTATATTATTCCTTCTCTTATTAAATCATGCAGGTGAATTATACCGGCATACAATTCATTTTCTGTAACTACCAGCTGGCTGATATTGTTAGCTTTTAATGTATCTAAGGCTTCGGTTGCCATTGCATCGCCGGCTATTGTTTTGGGGTGTGCACTCATAATATCTTTTGCAGTAATGGCGGTAAAATCATTCCCCTTTTCCAGCATTCTTCTTAAATCCCCATCGGTTATTATTCCTAAAACAGTATTGGTTTTACTAACTACCACAGCAGTGCCTAATCGCTTTTTTGTCATTTCTACAATTACTTCTTTAAGGTTTGCCTCCGGAAATACCGCTGGTTTTTCATTGGCAGATGACAGATCGCTTACCCTTAAATATAATTTTTTTCCCAGTATGCCACCCGGATGAAACTTGGCAAAATCGTGGCTGTTAAATCCTTTTAATTCCATCAGGCAAACTGCCAGCGCATCACCCATTACCATTTGTGCGGTGGTGCTTGTAGTGGGTGCAAGGTTATTGGGGCAGGCTTCCTGCTGTACTGTTGTATTTAAAATAATATCGCTTTGCTGTGCCAGGTACGATTGGGCGTTACCAATCATTCCAATAAGTACATTACCAAAGTTTTTTATTAACGATACTAAAACTTTTATTTCGGTACTGTCTCCACTTTTACTTATCACTATCACCACATCATCCTGTTGTATCATTCCTAAATCGCCATGGATAGCATCGGCCGCATGCATAAACAAGGCTGGCGTTCCGGTACTGTTTAATGTAGCTACAATTTTTTGTGCTACTATGGCGCTTTTGCCAATACCGCTAATTACAACCCTGCCTTTTGAAGCAGCAATTTTTAAAACCGCATTTACAAAATCATCGTTAATAAATGCTGCCAGGCCACTTACCGATTGGGCCTGCAGCTCAATGGTTTTAAGGGCAGAAGATATAATTACGCTGCTGTTCATTTTTTGTGCCGCAAACCTACTGTAAATCGGTCATAATGCAAAGTACATTAAGCCCAACGGGTTTGTTTTTGTTTAAGGCTTGTGGTTTGCTGTTTTTTGTTTATCTTAAGAGATTATATATTGTTAATTATCCCTGAATAGTTTTTAAAGGCCTTGCTTTTACAGCTGCTGATGGTTAACTTCGCTGCCCTCTTTAAAAAATTAAGTTTGTTTATAAATAAAGCAATATCGTAAGGAAAATTTGTTATGGCTACTGTAAAATCAAAATCTGCTAAAATAAAGGCTGATACAAAACAACCGGTAAAACTATCGGGAGAAAATGCTGCGACTAAAAAAAATCAACCCGATTTAACCGCCGAACTGCAGCAACATTTTGGGCTGGATAGTTTTAGGGGCACCCAGGAAGATATTATTAAAAACCTTTTATCGGGCAACGATACATTTGTAATTATGCCCACAGGCGGCGGCAAAAGTTTATGTTACCAGTTACCTGCAATTATAAGTGATGGTGTGGCTATAATTGTTTCGCCTTTAATTGCATTAATGAAAAACCAGGTTGACCTGGTAAGAAGCTACAGCAGTAAAGACCATGTGGCGCATTTTTTAAACAGCACCTTAAATAAAGGCCAGCAAAAAATTGTAAAAGATGATTTAACCACTGGCAAAACTAAAATGCTGTATGTAGCGCCGGAAACTATGACCAAAGAAGAAAACGTTACTTTTTTTAAAGAACTTAAGATTTCTTTTTTTGCTGTGGATGAAGCCCATTGTATATCCGAATGGGGGCACGACTTTCGCCCCGAATACCGCAGGCTGAGAGAGATAATGGATATGATTGACGAAAAAATTCCGGTAATTGCTTTAACTGCAACAGCTACGCCAAAAGTACAAAGTGATATTGTAAAAAACCTTGGCCTTCGCAGTCCTAAAATTTTTATCTCTTCTTTTAACCGGCCCAATTTATATTATGAAGTACAGCCCAAAATAAATTTAGATCAAACTAATAAAAGTATTGTTCGCTTTATACAACAGCATAAAAATAAAAGCGGCATTATTTACACACTCAACAGAAAAACTACTGAAGACCTTGCCAAAATGCTGATGGCAAATGGTATTAAAGCCGTAGCTTATCATGCCGGGTTAGACAGTAAATTAAGGGCCGACAGGCAGGACCAGTTTTTAAATGAAGATGTGGATGTAATTGTTGCCACCATTGCTTTTGGAATGGGTATTGATAAACCCGATGTTCGGTTTGTTATTCATTACAACATACCTAAATCAATTGAAAATTATTACCAGGAAACCGGCCGTGGCGGACGTGATGGCATGGAAGGAAAATGTATCCTTTATTATTCTCATAAAGATGTGGCCAAGCTGGAACATTTTATGAGGGATAAACCACTTAGCGAAAGAGAAGTGGGTGCCCAGCTGATAAACGAAACCGTTAGTTACGCTGAAAGCAGCGTGTGCCGCAGAAAAACTTTGCTGCATTATTTTGGCGAAGAATATAACGACAGTAAAAGTTGTGGCCATTGCGATAACTGTTTAAATCCTAAAGAAAGAATTGAAGCGAAAGATGAGGTAGTAATTGTTTTAAAAATTGTTAAGGCATTAGAAGAGCGTTTTCCTATAGAATATGTACAATTAATTTTAGCTGGTAAAGCTACACCTGCAGTAAAAATGTACCGGCACGAAGAGCTGGATGTTTTTGCAAGTGGTAACGATAAAGAACCGCATTTTTGGAACAGCCTAATTCGCCAAATGTTACTGAGCGGAATAATTGCAAAAGATATTGTGGAGTATGGTTTATTAAAATTCACCAAAAAAGGCGAAGCGTTTTTAAAGAAACCCACTTCTTACAAAATTGTGTTGAATAATTTATTTGAAGAAGCTAACGCCGATGATGAAGAAAGCGAACAGGCAGCAGAAGCCGCCAGCGCTGTAGATGAAAAATTGGTGGAATTATTAAAAGAGGTACGTAAAAAAGTAGCCAAAGAAAAAACCCTTCCTCCCTTTGTTATTTTTTTAGAAAGCAGTTTGGAAGATATGGCCACCATGTATCCTACATCAATGGCTGAGCTGGAAAAGATTAGTGGCGTAAGTAAAGGCAAAGCCATGCGCTACGGCAAACCTTTTATTGATGTAATTGCAAAATATGTTGGGGAAAATGACATTACCAGGCCCGATGATTTTGTAATGAAAACAGTAGCCAACAGAAACAATAATAAAATCTTTATCATTCAAAACATTGATAAAAAAATTCCTTTGGAAACGGTGGCAAAAAACAAAGGCCTTAGAATTGATGAATTGTTAGAAGAAATGGAAACCATTGTTGCCAGCGGCACCAAACTAAACCTTAATTATGCCATTGACGAAATGGTGGATGAATACGAACAGGAAGAAATTATGGAATACTTTAAAAGCTGCGAAACCTCCAGCCTGCAAATAGCGCAGGAAGAACTGGCGGACAGCAATTTTAACTGGGAGCAGCTAAAACTGATGCGGATAAAGTTTTTGTGCGAATACGGAAATTAGCCCCCTCCAAACCTCCCCCAAAAGGGGAGACTTTAAAGAGAATAATAAATTATCTCTCTTTTATTTTTTCAAGCTGCTATTTTCCTTATTTTTGCTGCCCAATTACAAGTTTAGCTGCTTTTAATATGGAAGGTGCGGTAGCTCAGTTGGTAGAGCAAAGGACTGAAAATCCTTGTGTCGCCGGTTCAATCCCGGCCCACACCACAAACCCTGTTAGAAATACCGGGGTTTTTTTATTTGCGATATTCCCTGTTATATAATTTCAATCCCTTTTTCGATTTGGGGCACTTCTCTTTTATCATTTATTTTTTCATCAACCAATTCTGGTATATCAGTTAAAAAAAAATATCCTTATCCCTAATAATATTTGTCAATTTTCTTTACCTTCCATATCCAACCAATAATAATCCATGCGGCTTATAAAACAATCGGTACTCTATTTTAAAGAAGGCAACTCCGACAAAGTATATGAAGTTGATTTATGCAATACAGGTAATGAAAAATATGTAGTTAATTTTCGTTACGGCCGCCGGGGTGCACAATTAAAAGAAGGCAGTAAAACACCAGTGCCGGTTACCCTTGGAGAAGCAGAAAAAATTTATGACGCTGTAGAAACAGAAAAAATAAACAAGGGTTATACCGCATCCGAATCGGGAGTTTCCGAAATTCCGAAAGCTGCAGCTTTTACATTAGATACAAACAGCGTTACTATTAACGCCAACTGGATGGCGCTGCCCAAAAGCCGTAACAAAGCCATTTTACAAAGGTTGCACAATGCGTTAAATGGAACATCCGGCAATGAAAGATTTCCGTGGAAATTATCCCGTGTTATATGGAAGAGTGGTGAATATAAAATTGCCGAAGCAACTCCTTACATTATTCAGTTATTCAACAAGGGCAATCAGTTGCATCAATACTGTTGTGTGTGGGCATTGGCCCGTTGCGGCAATAATGCAAGTGGTATGGCTGCATTGCAATCTGTTTATTCAGCAAACACCAGTGCTTCTCTTACAAAAATTGCAGGGGCAGGGTTGGCTAATAGTTTAACAGGGTTAGAGAAAGAGGCTCACCTTAACCGTTATATTAATCAATTACCTGAGGCATTTAAATCAATTATTGAAAAAGAAAATCAACAGGAATTAGATGCATTGGTGCAGGAAAGAATTACACAGCAACAGCCCAACTATAACTGGCTGGAAGAGTTGTATGTACTCTCTAGCCAAAAAAGATGGATGCGTAATGCTATTAAAAAAGTATTGCAGCAAGTGCCGCTTCGCCCCAACTATTTTAAACATGTACGGGCCATTTTTAAACTGGCCGAACTGCTGGACGATTTTGAAATACTGGGTTTGTTGGCCTGCAGGTTTGAAAGAGAAACAGAAATGTTTAGCCACAATCTTTCCCTGGCACAAGGAAATAGCCAGGAAGTATTTGTTCCTGAAATAGAAGGGTGGGTAAAACTTACTGCAGAGTTAAAAAAGAAAACCAGCCGGCTGGCTTACTCACAAAAAACACGTTGGTATTTTCATGGCCGCACATTGAGGTGCTTACAACTGATGGGCAAAACTGAGGATACTGATTATGTAAAACTTTCTACTGCGTTGTTGATCGGTTATAAAAAAGAAAAAGATTTCAGGCAAATCTATTCCACCTCTCAGTATAAATGGAATGGCCGTAACTACGAAAATATTGAAACAAGGTTTTTGCAAAATGCACAGGCGGTTTTTTTACATCAAATTTTAAGTGGCATTCATAATGATATACAATTGCAGACAAACCATTTGTGGCGTATGCGGCCTCTTAATGAAAAAAGTAATCCTGTAAAAAATACAGCAACCAGTAGTAGTGGCGAAGGTATTGGTGGGTTGCTTAAAAAAATTACGGGTTTGTTTGGCAAGAAAAAAGAAGCACCGTTACCAATTACTGAAGAAGCAATCAATCTTTCTGCTTCGCAGGAAATACCTAATCCTAACGGAACACCTTATCTCCATTTATGGAATAAAGTGCCACAGGCTTATGTACAATTGCTGATGGACGCAGAGATGGAAGAAATCCATCAGTTTGCAGAAGGTAACTTAACCGCACATTCGCAATACAGCGATATCAAGCAAAAGCTTGATAAGCAGGCCTGCAAACAATTATTATTGTCTGCATTTGAAATACCGGCAAAATTTGGTTTTAATCTTACCATAGAAAAATATGCCAATACCATTCCGGATGATGATGTAACGATGGCTATGCTTAACAGTAATAATGCCGGTGCCCGTAACCAGGGAAAAATATGGACAGAAAAATACCAGTATGATTATTTTAAGCAAAGTGGTTTTATAACGCCATTAATTTTTGCAAAGCATACAGATATAAGGAGCTGGGCAAAATCAGTTTTACAAAACAGTAATTTAACTGCCGAAGTAAAACATGCAGTGGTGGGCAAATCTATTGCCGGGATGATGGGCTATACCGGACAAACACCCGAAAACGAAACTGTAATAAAAGATGCCAGCGATACATTGTTTGAATTATTTGGCGAAGAATTAAAGCAGGTAAATATTAGTGTGGTATCAGATGTATTGCAGCATGCTAACGCTTCTGTATTATTATTTGGGCTACGTTTATTAAAAGCTCAAAAACAACAACTAGATTATAATGAACTGAGCAATGAGTTTGTATTTGGTTTGTTACAACATAAATATGAGCCGGTTCGTGAAGAAGGTATTGCTTTTTTAGCAGGCATGAGTGATGAAGCTTTATTAAAAAGGCAGGATGAAATTATAAGCAGTTGTTTATCTGCCCACCAAAATGTGCGGCAGGGTTTACCACCTACTATACAACGCATGGCGCAAAAAGAAAATAGTTTTGGCGTAAAAGCTGCCGAAACATTAATGCCATATTTATTGCGTAAAGAAACTACAGATGGCGTGCATGCTGATGTTAGTAAATTATTGTGCAATGAATTGAGCAGCTATTTGCAAAATGCCAATAAAGAAACCGCATTAAATTTATTATACTCCAATTACAGTGCTGCACAAAACGTAGGTATTGTTATACTGGAAAAATATACCGACGCATCGCAATTAACCATACCGCAGGTAATTGCATTGGGTGGCCACGAAAATTTGAATGTAAGAGAATGGTGCTGGAAATTTTATTCTACACAATTGCCCCGTATTAAATACGAAAAAGAAAGCGGCATTAAATTGTTAGATAGCAAATGGCAGGATACCCGAAATTTTGCCATGCAATATTTTAGGGATAGTTTTTTAGAAAACGATTGGAATGCTGAAACATTAATAACACTGGCCGACTCTGTAAAACCCGATGTAGAAACTTTTGGCCGGGAGCTGATTACCAAATTTTTTACGGAAGAAAATGGCGTACAATATTTATTAAAGCTGAGCCAGCACCCCAGCGAAAAAATGCAATTGTTTGCCACTAATTATTTACAACGTTTTGCAATAGATGATGTTGAAAAGATACAATCGTTGGATTTTTACTTCCGTTCGGTATTAACAAGGGTAAACAAAAGCCGCATTGCAAAAAACAGGATTTATAATTTTTTATTGCAGGAAGGGAGAAAAACTGAAGCGGCTGCAAAAGTAGTAAGCCATATTTTATCTGATGTATCTGCTACAGCATCCATTGGCGACAAAGCAAAATGTATCGACATATTATTACAACTAAAAGCTTTGTATGATGTAGCAACACCAGTAAAAATAAAAGAGATGGAAGTGAGAATGGCATAAAATTACCATCAGTAAAATCTGTTTGCGTTTATGGAGTGTTGTTGCTGAATAGAATTAATAATGTAAAAGAGTGCGACGCCAATGAAGCTAAATAGGGTTCTGATGCTGGGTACAAAAAAATTTAATAAATTATCTGATGTTATTCAATTATCGTTTTGCAGGCAATACCACTGTTACCAGTTCATCCAACTTAACCGGGATGAATTTTGCACCCGACACTTTACGGGAAAGTGCCTGGTTTGTGGGTAAGCTTAATAAAAAAATTGCTTTTAGAGAAGCTATTTCTGCACTGCATGATGTGGTGGTAAGTGATCTGCGTTTTAAACCCAAAGATAAATCTGCCTATAAAGAATGGGTAGCACAAAACGAAGCTTTGTTTTTTGCAGAATATATGGCTGGCTACGATGCTGCCGCAGCTAATAACCGCATGGAACAAATTAAAGCAGAGTTGGCAGATGTTAGAAGCAAGAGGGATAAAATAATGAGCCCTTATTACAAAGCGCAAAGAAACTATTTTAATTATTTATACCAAAACGACCGTGATGCATGGATTGTATTGGATCCAGTAATCACTATTCATCCCGATGAATTATTTTTTGAATGCTTTAGCCAGGATGAAAGTACGTATGGAAAATTAGGTTGCAACTATAATGTGTTTACCAATATTGATGATTATAAATGTGGCACCACCAATGTTGATTATTCAGCAGAGCTGTATGAAGAGTTTCAAAAAATACGGGATTATAAAGAAACAGAATTCAAAGTAGATCCATCTGGCTTTACCGTACAAACCACCGATGAAGAACAATACAAAGAAGTAAAAATTGATTTACCGGATAGTTGGGTACGTGGTTTTTTACAGGTAAGCAGCGCAATGACTTTGCCCACCATTCAGTTTGAATTGCATCCCATGGATATTTACAGCATTTGTTTATTACTACGCCGCTTTAAAGAAAAACGTGGGCCACGATCGCTGCGATATATTTTAGAACCTGGCCATCCTGTAAAAGTAGTGCTGGAGCCCTGGGGCAAAGAAATTATTTGTGCTAGAAGTGTATATACCGGCAACAGCAAACATGAAATAAGGACCTGGGGCAGAAAGCGTTTATTAATTTTAGAAAGACTTATTGCTGTTGCAAAAAAATTTACGGTGCATTTATTAGGTACCGGTTTGCCTGCATTTTATATTGCTGATTTGGGCGACCTGAATTTTACGCTGGGCCTTAGCGGCTGGACGGCCAACGACTGGAGCCACGCTGGTAATTTTGATTTGCTGGCACCACGGTTAACTGTAGAAGATAGTATCAAGCAAAAAGTATTTTCCACTTTACAAAAAGATTGGCTGGCTACCGCTCCACAAATTGCAACTACATTAAACATTACTCCGGCACAGGCGGCTGGTGCATTAAGCGCTTATACCCAGGCGGGCCGTGTTATCTACGATTTAAACAGTAATGTATATCGCTTACGGGAATTAAGCCGTGAGCCTTTGCCTTTTGATAAATTACATTTTAGTAATCCGCAGGAAGAACTGGCGGCAGAAATTTTAGATAACCAGGAAGTGAAATTTGCTGTACATGCTTTGGCTGATGACAGTATGCAATTAACTGGTACGGTAAAGAGTAAACGTAAAACATTTAACCCCAACATGCTAATTGATGGCGATGAAAAAATAAAAACTGCCCATTGCGATTGCAGTTATTATATACAAAACAAATTATACAAAGGCCCTTGCGAACATATGCTGGCCATAAGGCAGGCATTTAATAAAACAAGGATGCTGGCTGATTTAAAATAGTTTAAAAAATAAAAGGGTATAAATCAATAAAATTAAAAACAGGCAATTATATTTGTTAACCGCATTTCATGTTCTTTGACAGAGGAAAAGTAGAAAAGTATGCACCTTGCTTCCTGAAAAGGAAAGAGCGATGTTTCGTCGTTCATGCAACATGATTTGATCATGCATCACCAAATGTAATCTTTACTATGGCATACGGGTCCTATATCACTATCATCAGTGATGGCCCCATGTGCCAGAATAGTGATATAGGACCCGTATGCCTGGCGTTGATTAATCTGGTCAGGGCGGGCACGAAGGCAGCATCGACTTTTCCTCTGTTAATTACATGATTTTTTTCTTCTCTTATTACTATGGCTGATACTAAATTAACCCGGCAACAGATTTACGACCGCATACGGGAAACATCCAAAGAAGAATTTATTTTAGAAGAAATGAAACGCCTGGGCTTTTGGGGTAAAAAAGATGGTGACCCCAGTGTGCCCGAATTGCTTATAAAAAAAGAGACCGAATTACAAAATGAACTGAGTAAACTTTGGGAAGAAAAAAGAAAATATCAGAATAAAGAAGCGGTGCTAAAAGAAATGCGGATAAAACGCATGGCCGAAGCAAAACTAAAACGGGAAGAAACTAAAAAGAAAAAAGAACAGCAACGTTTTGAAAAAGCAGCAGCCTGGCAACAAAAGAAAACAACAGAAATTATTTATTTAGGTGAAGCCGTATCTGCCGACTTAAATTATGCTGAAAACAAAATTGAAACATTACAAAAAAATAACCTGCCCATTTTTGCCAACGAAACGGAGCTGGCCACAGCAATGGGTGTTGATTTAAAAGAGTTACGATTTTTAGCTTTCGACAGAAAAGTTTCTACCGTTAGCCATTATAGAAAATTTTACATGGCTAAAAAATCGGGTGGCAAAAGAATGATATCTGCACCAATGCCAAGGTTAAAAAAAGCACAGCACTGGATACTGGAAAATATACTCAACAAAGTTCCCCTGCATGATGCAGTAAATGGTTTTGCTTTAAACCGTTCTATTGTAACCAATGCACAGCCACATATTGGTAAAGATTTGGTATTAAATATGGATGTAAAAGATTTCTTTCCCTCCATTCATTTTAAAAGAGTAAAAGGATTATTGGAAAAATTGGGTTTCTCTCAAAAAATAGCCACAATAATTGCTCTTATTTGTACTGAAGCAGTAACTGAAGAAGTAGCAATAGACGGTAAAAATTATTTTGTACAAAAAGATAACCGTGTGTTACCGCAGGGTGCGCCATGCAGCCCGGCCATTACCAATATACTTTGTTTTAAATTAGATAAACGTTTACAGGGGCTTGCGGCAAAACTTAATTGTAATTACACCCGCTATGCCGATGATGTTACATTTAGCGGCAGCAAAACAGTAAATGCACAACAGTTAGTTTGGCGTATAAAAAAAATAATGCAGGACGAAGGTTTTACAGTTCACCCGGATAAAATTCGTATTATGCGTAAGGGTACGCAACAGGAAGTAACTGGTGTGGTGGTAAACAAGCAATTGAATGTAAGCAGAAAAAAACTCCGGGCTTTCCGGGCTTTATTGCATAACATAAAAACAAAAGATAGCAATACAATGCAATGGGGTGCTGGCAGTTTAAGCAACAGTATAATAGGTTATGCTAATTTTGTAAAAATGGTAAATCCGGTTAAAGGAGAAAAGATTAAACAAACTATTATTGCATTGTTTCAAAATAATTTATTGCAGGTTCCGGTTAGTCATCAGCCATCGGTAAAAAAACAAAACACAGCATTGCCTTCTGATAAAATCAATCCAATAAAAGAAGATGATAGTGATAAGCCGTGGTGGAATGTGGTGTAGCTAATTATAATGTTTTGCAACAAGTGTCTTGTCAGAAAATAGGTTGACTACAAAATAAAGCTAAAATGGATATAAAAAATGAAGCGCATTAAATTCATCTACTGAAAAACAGACAGAGTTACCAATGAATTTTTAAAAACCGGTTAAGCGTATTTAACATGATTAACATTAAGATCTGAATAATTAATTTTAAAAACAAGGTATGAACAACACCAATACACACCATGAGCGTATTGCAAAAATGACCTTCGCCTCGGTATATCCCTTGTATGTTACTAAAGTGGAAAAGAAGGGCAGAACAAAAGAAGAATTGCTGCAGGTAATAGAGTGGCTAACTGGTTTTGATAAAAAGCAACTTCAGGATAAAATTGATAAAAAAGTAACTTTTGAAAAATTCTTTCAGCATGCAACCTTAAACACTAATGCTAACCTCATTACAGGTGTAATTTGTGGTTACCGTATAGAAGAAATTGAAAACCCTTTAACACAAAAAGTGAGGTATTTAGACAAGTTGGTAGATGAGTTGGCAAAAGGTAGAAAGATGGAGAAAATTTTGCGAAGTGTTGCCAAGTAATAAGCCTGCAGTTGTTACTGCTGCAATACCACTGGCCAACCATTTTCCCAATTCAATTTCTCTATTCTCAGTTTCGATCTTCCATTATCTTTTGCATCGTACGCATGAAAAACCAAATAATCAACGCCATCAAAATTAGCTGCTGCACTATGGCCAACGCCATACCAGTTACTATCTCCTGCTAATACAATGGTACCGCCGCCTTTGGCCATATCCATTCCATCTTTATCCATAAACGGCCCGGTAATTTTTTTTGATCTGCCCACAATCATTTTGTAAGTACTCTTTACTCCTTTACAACAATAGTCAATAGAAGCAAACAAATAGTAGTAATCATTTTTATAAAAAATGAAGGGTGCTTCTATGGCATTGCCGCCGGCATCTTTGGGGTTATCATCTACTGAAGGTGGATTATCAGAAGAAGATTGTTTTTTACGACTGGCAATAGTGGGCACGTTAATGGTATCGCCTTTTGTGTGCAGTCTGTCTTTTGTTAGTGATATTAACTTTAAGCCATCCCAAAAAGAACCGAAACTCATCCATGCGTTTCCTTTTTTATCGCTGATAATATTTGGGTCGATGGCATTCCAATTTGTTTTGCCTGGGTAAGACTGTATGACTTTACCATGATCCATCCATTTAAAATTTGGTGAAGATGTGTTTAGTGTTTTGTTTGTAGCTACTCCAATACAGGATGTATTTTTACCAAAGGCAGATATGGAATAGTATAAATAATACAACCCTTTGTGATAAAAGATATCCGGCGCCCAAATATGATTTTTAAAACCATTAACTGCCTGTACAGCCCATGGCAAAGTATCAAACACCGGTTTTTCTCTTTTCCATTCTTTCATATTTTTTGAAGACCAAACGCTGATGCCCCTGCCCGTACAAAAAATATAATACACGCTATCCTGTTTTATTATCACAGGGTCGTGTACCGAAATGTTGGTGGTGTTTTGCTGTGCAAAAATATTGCAGTAAAAAAATAACAGTATTATAAATATGTTTGCCCGCATATAACTGTCAATTAAATTTATTTTATTCCTACCTTAATAACAGTAAATGAAAAAGGTTTCAACACCACATCCACTTTTTTTCCTTTAACTGCAGTGCTTGAAACAACAGGCATTACATTAAATGGATTATTAACGGTATTAATTTCTTCTGCACCGCCGGTTAGTACCGCAACAGTGGCTTGTGGCGCTAATTTTTTATAGCCTTCTATTATATAACTGGTAGTTTTTTCTGCAGCACTGCTGTTTACAATTTTAATAATAATTTCTTTACTGTTTTTATCGGTTACTGCCGAGGCATACAAACCATCCTGGCCCGACAGTATTTTATTATTAAACAAAATCGGTACTGCATTAGTGCCTTTGTTAGTAGCAAATAATTTTTGTACCTGGTAATTTACGGTGCCTGCACTGCGTAAATTATCTACCCAAATTAAATCGGGTGTCCACTGCCAGCCATCCACATGGGCAAACAGTGGTGCGTAACTTGCCATTACCACCACATCGGCATTTCTTTCCAGTCCGGTTAAAAATGCAGCTTCGGCAATAGCTGTACGAACATTATTTTTATTTTCTACACTTACTGTTTTATCGCTTTGCCCGGCATATTCACCAGCAAAAATTTTAGCGCCGTTTCTATCATAATTATCATAGCGGCTGGCATTTTCAAAAAACCATTCGGGCCTGCGGTAAAAATGTTCGTCAATAATATCCACTTTCATTTTACGCAGTTCGCCATTTAAAAAATCAAAGCGTTCGCCATTGGGGTCGGTACCGCTGCTGGTAACTAATTTTATATTGGGGTATTTTTCTTTAATGGCTTTTTGAAAAATTTGTAAGCGCTCAATATATTGAGGTCCCCAGTTTTCGTTTCCTATGCCAAGCATTTTTAAATTAAATGGATCTGGGTGACCCATATCTGCTCTTACCTTCCCCCATTTGCTATTGGCATCACCATTAGCAAATTCAATTAAGTCAACAGCGTCTTGCACATAACTATCTATCTGATCTAATGGCACCAACTCTGCAGAATTAAACTGGCAGGCCATACCGCAATTTAAAATGGGCAACGGCGATGCTCCGATATCTTCTGCCAGTTGAAAGTATTCGAAAAAACCAAGGCCAAAGGTTTGAAAATAATCTGGTGTGGGGCGGTGTGCAAATTCGTAATTCCAGCGGTTAATAATTAATTGTCTTTCTTCAATTGGGCCAATGGTATTTTTCCATTTGTAACGTTCCGATAAATCGAATCCTTCTACAATACACCCACCCGGAAAACGCATAAACCCCGGTTTCATGTCAGCCAGTAATTGTATCATATCGGCCCTCATTCCTCCCGGTCTTTTTTTCCAGGTATCTTCCGGAAATAAAGAGATCATATCCATATCGATTACGCCGCTGCCTTCAAACCAAATTTTCATTTTTGCTTTTTGTGCCGTATCATTTGCGGTGATGCTGATGCGTTGTTTTTTCCAGGTTTCTCCGGTGGTTTCGGTTGTAACTATACCGCTGGCTAAAATTTTATTTTTACCCGCAATAATTTCTACATGCAGTTTTAAGTTACCGGTTTGCTGGCGGTACATTACAGAAAAATCGTAACGCAGATCTTTTTTTATACCCATGCCTCTAAATCCTTCGTTGGTGATGCTTAAGGTTCCAGCTATGGAATTATTTACAGTTACTCTTGCAAAACGTGGATTGGCCAGGTTTTGTCCCTGCCTGTTTAACACGGTTACTGCTGCTTCGTTAAAAAAATTTTGTTCTACTTTCCATCCCATTAATGGCTTGCTAAATTCAAAAGAACGGTTTTTTACCAGCTCGGCATAAATACCACCATCGGCACCCAAATTAATATCTTCAAAAAAAACGCCCCACATGGTGGGCTGAATTTCGGCATAAGGTTTATCTGCTTTTACAGTAATTATATTTGTTGTTTGTGCAACAGCAAAAAAATTAAGCAGGGTAACTGCAAGGCCGGTTAAACAGAGTTGTTTTAATTTCATTTTTTTGTTTTTAATAATTATTTTTTCTTTCCCCAAACAGCAGTGCCCTGATTATTCAATCCAGAAAAAATAATCGTGTTCTTTTTATTTTCCCAATCTCTTCCTTTTTGTATAAATACTTTATCGGTAAAACCGTTAGCCCAATTCATTTGTAACCATGATGCCGCATACGTCCAGGTATTGGCTGCATTACCATTTAATGTGCCATTGGCAGCAATGGTAAGATTAATTGAATTTTGAAAATCTGGTGAGCTCTGTTCGGTACCGTAACCCGGTACAACGTTATAGCCTAAAATAATCTGTTCCCAATCTCCCGCTATATCTGCCTGAGAAATAATCGAATCTTTTTCCCATGCATATCTTTCTGGCGAAGCAACCGGCCATCCATCAGCCGTCCAGAATAATTTGCGTACATGCAAATTCATATAGTAACTGTCAATACCAGGCCTGCCCTGGTGGGCAATATAGTATTGGCCGTTGCCATCACTGAATGTGGCGGAGTGTGCTACACCCTGCCAACCACTATGCCCTGTAAATTTATAAGGTGCAATAATCATCGGGCCATGGTCAACGTTAATATTAGCATTAGCCCCATTAAAATCAAAAAATGGTCCGTTGGGGTTATCGCCTCTCATCACCCTTACATTGTATTTGGTTTGCAGCCAATCGTAAGCAATAAACAAAAAATATTTATTTAGCGCTGCATTATAAATAATATCTGGCCCTTCAATATTGCCATTGTATTTACCTCCGGTAAAACCACGGTTGGCAATGCGTACTCCTTTTTCGCCATTGTTTAATGCAAGGCCCGTTGCAGGGTCTAATTTTAAAGAATAAATACCATCCCATGCACTACCATATACCATCCAATGCTCGCCATTGTTAGCAATAATTACTGCGGGGTCAATAGCATTTGTTTGTATGCTGGCATCGTTTTTAGAGGTAACCACCAAACCTTTTTCTATCCATGGCCCTTCGGGGTTTGCCGATGTTGCCATACCAATAACGCTTAGCCGCGGCAAAGAGCAGGTTAAAGAATAATACAAGCGATATTCACTACCCGCCTTTACAATACACGGTGCCCATAAAGAGTTAAATGGCGTGCCGCCAAAGCTGGTGATAAAATTGCTGCCCAGTGTTGGTAAAGAATTAAAAACCCAGCCTACAAAAATCCATTCTACCAGGTCTTTCGATTTTCTTATTTGCACACCAGAGCGTACATTAATGCCATAACCTACATCGGTATTATAGCAGTAATAGTATTCACCCACTTTTATTATTGCAGGGTCGTGTACATTATGTGAGCCCCATTGCAGCACATTAGCAAATGGTGCTATTGCACCGTAAGTATCGTTAATGCTGTTAATATCGAAAGCCGCATTTGGCGGTGGAGGTGTAACAATTCCGCCGCCACTGTCGCCTCCTCCTTTTTTACACGAGGCTATTAAAATTATCACACCACATATCACTAATATTTTTTTCATACAATTTTTAATTAAGTGTTAGCACTACAACAGAAAATGGTGGCAGCTTTACCTGCAAATTATTTGCAGAAAGTTTGGCAGTATTAAATACAGCAGGCATAATATTTAACGGATTATCAAACGAATTATAATCTTGTAATTTTTTTGAAGTAAGGACCCTGCCAGTAACGCTGCTGTATTTTGCACCGTTTACATTTATGGTAATGTCCTGCATTTTACTAGCATCAATATTTACTAAAGAAATATGCGTAACGCCATCCTTATCTTTTGACGCTGATACAGAAATGGCCGGCAATTTTTTATTTTCAAAAACATAGTCGTTGGTTTTTATAGTTACCGGTAACATCGTAGCGTTTTGATGTACGTTGAACATTTCCATTACATGATACGTTGGTGTGAGTATCATTTTTTCTTTATTGGTAAGAATAACAGACTGCAAAACATTTACCGCCTGTGCAAGGTTGGCCATTCTCACTCTGTCTGCATGGTTATGAAAGATATTTAAGGTAACACCGGCAATCATCGCATCCCTCATGGTATTTTGCTGGTATAAAAATCCGGGGTTAGTGCCGGGTTCCACATCGTACCAACCGCCCCATTCATCTACCACCAATGCCACTTTTTTTTGCGGATCGTATTTATCCATAATGGCACAATGCTTTATCACCAGCGAATCCATAAACAATGCCCTTTGCATAATGGTAAAATATTGTTGCTCATTAAAGCTGGTGGATGGCCCTTTTGCACCCCAATCAATTACGGAGTAATGATGTAGCGCCACGCCTTCCACCATATTGGAAGGAATATTTTTCATCACTGTTTCTGTCCAGTGGTAGTCGGCACTGTTAGATCCTGATGCAATACGAAATATTTTATCGGAGTTCGTCCAGTCCGTCATAAACGTAGCATACTTTCTATATTCATTTACATAATATTCCGGTACCATGTTTCCACCACATCCCCAGGCTTCGTTACCCACACCCCATAGTTTTACATTCCATGGTTTTTCTCTGCCATTGGTTTTACGCAAATCACTCATCGGGTTTTTATTATCGCTGCTTACATATTGTACCCAGTCAATTAATTCCTGTACTGTTCCACTTCCAATATTTCCGGCTAAGTAAGGTTCGGCTTCTATCTGCTCACACATATTTAAAAAGTCGTGTGTACCAAAGCTGTTGTCTTCTGTTACATTGCCCCACCATTTATTTACAATGGCAGGCCTTTTATTTTTTGGCCCTATACCATCTTTCCAATGGTAAGTATCAGCAAAACAACCACCGGGCCAGCGTAGTGTGCCTACTTTTAATTTTTTTAATGCAGCAATAATATCGTTACGTACACCATTGGTATTGGGGATTGTCATGCTGGTATCGCCTACATAAAAACCATTATAAATACAGCTGCCCAAATGCTCGGCAAAATGGCCGTAAATGTTTTTGTTGATGATGTATTTTGCATCCTGTGCATTTATTGCAATGCTGTTTTGCTGTGCAAATGATATTTGCAATACAGCAACCAACAGTATAGTAACTGATAATATTTTTTTTCTGTTGTTCATTTTATGCCCGTTGTTTTTTTGCTGCTGCATTCAATAAAAATATTTTTAGTGCAGCATCGTTAGGTGCTGCCAATAATACTTTGCCTTTATTTTTTATGCTGATAATTTTCAGGTCTTTTATATCACCGTCAATAATTAATCCGCTATTATTTACTGCTGTAAAAATTCCTTTGGCGTTGCCTTTTAAAAATAATCCGTAAGAGGCATCGTATCTGCCTGTGGCAACTGCCGTTTGGTATTCGTTGCCGGCAATAATTAAATCCAGGTTACCGTCTTCATCCACATCATCCGCAACAATACTGTTGATTGGTGCTAACTGTGCCAGTATTGGTAATTCATGTGTTTTAAATTTTCCGTTACCCAGATTTTCAATCCATACAGAAGCGGAAGTTTCACATTTTAATTCATTCCATCCATCGCTGCCAAAATCATTTTTTAATTGCTCCATGGTTATGCCTGCATAATCTTTATGCAATAAATATTTTTTCTTTACCGAAGGTAATTGTTCGGCCAATTGGTTTCTGTCTAGAGCAGGAAACAATTGATAATTGCTGCTATTATTTTTTATAAAGTAAGCCGGCACCAGCTCTGTAAAATTATTTTTATCCATGTCTTTACTGTATAAAAAAATGTGTTGGTTATTGCTGATATGAAAGCGATTATTCAACCCCATATTGCCTGCTATATAATCCATATCGCCATCTTTGTCTATATCGGCCTGTTGTAAACTGCGCCACCAACCATTTGTTTTGATAAGGCCTGTGGTTTGGGTTACTTCAACCAGTTTATTTTTTTCGTTTTTAAAAAACCGCAATGCTGTCCATTCGCCACAAATAATCAAGTCGGGTTTTTTATCATTATTAAAATCGGTAAATAATGCATCGGTTATCATTCCGGCAAATTCTAAAAAAGGATTAACGGCTTTGGTTACATCTGTAAATTTTCCGTTGTTGTTTTGTAAAAAATAACTGCGTGGCGATTGCGGGTATTGTTGCGACAGTAATCTTCCCCCAATAAAAATATCCATGTCGCCATCGGCATCATAATCTGCCGCTGTAATCGCATCTGTAATATCAGTAATTACTGGTAACGCTGTTTCATCTAATTTAAAATTGCCCTTGCTATCATTCAAATACAATTTGGGTTGATTATATTTTGCATTTGTAAATTCAAAACTTCCGCCGGTAATTAACAGATCCAGATCTTTATCACTATCGGAATCAAATAAAACAGCTCCTAAATCTTCTTCCATTTTAATTCCCTCAATCAGATTTTTTTCAGTAAAGCCACCATCCGGTTTTTGTAAAAATATTTTTCCTGGTTGATTGGCGGCGCCACCTGCAAAAAAATCTTGTAACCCATCGCCATTAATATCACCCGTTGCAATGCATGGACCCAGTTGAGAATATTTTTGTGGCAAAGGTTGATGATAACCAAAATCAAAATTTTGTGTTTCGGTATGTTGAAAATGAATAGCTGATGGAATGGTAATGTCGGTAAACAAAGTATTTGATGGCTCTTCTTTTTCGGTTACAGTTTTTGCATCGGTATATTTAACGGTTAATTGTTGATTAACCTGCACATTTGTTATAACCTGTACTTTATCATCGGGCCATTTAATTTTTAGCGAATCAATAATGATATTGCTTCCCACACCAAAATGCAATCTTAAATCCACACTGGACGAAAACCCTCTTACTGGTGATTGCTCGGCAAACTGTTTTTCTGTTTTACTAAATAAAGTTACCTGTGCGCCAAGGCCAGCAAGATTATTGTGTGACCCTTTTAACTCAACAGTAAGAAAATTTTGAGTACTGTCTTTAACCGTTTTTCTCAATTCGTTTTTCCAAACAAATGCAGCATCGTTAATATTATTTACCACTAAATCAAGATCACCATCATTATCTAAATCAGCATAAGCTGCACCGTTTGAAATGGAGGGTATAGCAAGTCCTGCAGATTTTGTTGTATTGGTAAAAGTTAGTTGGCCATTATTATGAAAAAAATAATTTTCCATTTTTATACTGCCGTATGCATCAATATTTTTACGCAGTGCTTCGGTACTGGTTTTGTCTGTTGTGTTTTCTGCTTCGTTTTTACCAAATGTATAATTATTAGCTGCCTGCCCATTTCTAAAAGAAGCATAATCGTTATTGGTCATGTCTTTTCCCAAACCATTGGTAATATGAATATCCTTCCAACCGTCGTTATCAAAATCGGCCATTAATACGCTCCAGCTCCAGTCGGTTTCAAATATGCCGGCAAGTTGTCCTATCTCGCTGTAAAAAGGTTCGCTTTTATTATCAACTTTTCTATTGCCGTTATTTAGTTGCAGCATGTTTCTTACAAAAGTTGGTTCGTATCCAAAACGCTGCTGCATATCATATTTTTCCTGATTGGCGGCGCTGAACATCATTTTTTTTCTTTCATTACTTTCGGGCAGCATATCCACTACTGCTAAATCGGTAAGGCCATCATTGTTAATATCTGCCGCATCCACACCCATACTGTTATAACTTTGGTGGCGCAATGAGCTTGCAATAGTATTAGAGAAAGTGCCGTTTTTATTATTCACCCATAACAGGTCATTGGCTATATAATCGTTGGCCACATAAATATCCGGCCAGTTATCATTGTTTACATCTGTAATTACTACGCCTAGTCCATACCCGTCTTCTTTTATGCCGGCAGCTTTTGATACATCTGTAAAAACAGGATGCGTTTGACCTGCAACTACTCCTTCATTTCTGTATAATTTATCCTGAGCCGGAGAGTTGCCGCTGGTATCTTTGGGTTGTAAATTATTTGCCGTGTGGCTATACAATCGGTGGTTCAATAAATACATATCTAAGTCACCATCTTTATCATAATCTAAAAATGCCGCTTGTGTGGCATAGCCGGTATCTGCTAATCCATAAGCTGGTGCTTCGTCTTTAAAATGAAGTTTGCCATCATTTATAAATAATAAATTTTTTCTTTTCTCAGCTTTTTTAAAATTAGAAACGCAGACATAAATATCCAAAAAACCATCGCTGTTAATATCCACCACGGTTACCCCGGTACACCATTGATTGGTTTGCAGGCCAGCCTTATCCGTTATATCGTCGAATTTAAAACTGCTTTTGTTAAGGTATAATTTACTGCTTACCATGCTGCCGCAAAAAAATACATCTTGTAATCCATCATTATTAAAATCGCCAATGCCAACACCGGAGCCATTATACATGTATTCGTTGGTGAACACATTTACAGAATCGTTTTCTGTTATTGCGTTGTTGAAATCAATATTTGTTTCGGCAGGTTTCATTTGTGTAAAATGAAAAGTATCATCAACAATATTTTTATTGGTACAGGCATTTATAATTACCGGCAGCAACAGCAATAATTGATATATTTTTATATTGCTACGCATTACTGTTAAAAAAATTGATACCGTTTTTTTATTAAGAAAAAATTCCCACTCATAAAAAAATTATGAGCAGGAATGTATTGTTCACCCAAAACTTAGTTTGCCGAATTAGGCAATAAATTTTTATTTACGTCAAGTTCCTGTTGCGGTATGGGTAAATATTCGTTGCCTGGTGTATAAAAATTAAAGTCAGGGTCATGTGATTTTAATTCTGCCAATTTTGCAGGATTAGAAAACCATCCCCAGCGAATTAAGTCGTTGATCCGTTGTCCTTCAATTGCAAACTCCAATGCTCTTTCGTGTGCTAATTGATCTCTCATTTGCGCCTGCGTCATATTTGGTTTTGCAGTTGCTAGGTTAGGTAACGATGCCCTTGCTCTTACCTGTTGAATAAACGGATATGCTTCTGGTGTTCTGTTTAATTCGTTTAACACTTCTGCATACATCAATAAAATATCGGCATATCTTATTATACGGTAGTTAATACCCGATTCTCCAAAAGGAGAAAATTCGTCAGGCTTACCATTACCTACACCATCGTTGGTGTATTTGCGTGGGTAAATGGCCGTTAGTGGATTGTTCCATGCGCCGCCATAACTTAAAATTGAATTTTCTGTTGGTTCGTGAGAGGCAATGGTGGTTAGTAAACGTGGGTCTAATTTATTTGCAGTGGTTCTTTCTAATTTATACTCATTGTAAATCCATCTTGTAGGCAGGTAATCAGAAAAACCTTTGCCTTCCTGACCATAAGTGATAGAAATAGTTTGTACCTGTTTCCATGCGGCTGTAGGGTCGCAACACCAGTTCATATCGGTTCCTGTACCCGGTGTAAACTGAATTTCAAAAAGCGACTCGGCATTATTTTCATTTACATCTTTAAAATTATCCCTGTAATCGGGCATTAAAGAATATACACCTGCTAATGCGCCTCCTGCAAAAAACTTTTCAAATTGTATGGCTGCTTTTGCATAATCTTTTCTGAACAAATATGATTTGCCCAGCATGCCTGCGGCGGCACCTTTTGTTGCCCTTCCTTTTTCGCCTTTATCCAACCCTGTTACTCCAACATAAGAAACCGGCAGGTTTGCTTCTGCTGCTGCAAAGTCAGTAAAAATTTGGTTCCATAATGCTGCTTCTGTTGCAGTAGGTGTAAAGTATTCGCTGGAGCTGTTGATAGGTGCAGTTATTACCGGCACTGTTTTAAAAGTGGTTGCCAAATTATAATACGCCAGGCCACGTAAAAAATAGGCTTGCCCTAAAATTCTGTTTTTTTCATCGGTTGGTAAAATTGATGCGTCGTATTTGGATACGTTTGCAATAACCTGGTTAGCTCTGTTAACCACTAAATAAAATTCTCTCCAAATCCAAAAAACAGGAGCAGAGGTTGATGGAATAATAAACTGGCCGGTTAATACTAAATCTAACCAGGGGCTGTCACCAGTAAAATCATCACCACGGCTATCGGTTAAACCGGGAAAAGAACGCATGTAAGAACCATCCACAATTAAGGCATTGTACATGGAGGTGCTGGCTGCGTAAGCCTGCTCTTTTGTTTTCCAAAAATCGGCAGTGGTTAATAAATTGGGGTTGGTTAGTTCTATTTTTTTATCGCAACCGCTTATGCTTATTAAGCAACTGGCTGTAAGTAGATATAATATTTTTTTCATTGTAAAATGTTTAAAGTTTTAGATGCTTAAAAAGTTACCTGTACGCCTATCATTATTGTTCTTGGTTTTGGATAAGAACCAAAATCAAAACCTGGATTAAGAGTACCCGAAGTAAAATCAGGGTTATATCCTTTATACTTTTGGAAAGTGTATAAGTTTTGCGCTGTTATATATATCCTGGAACTTGCAAGGCCTTTAATAATGTTATCTTTAAAATTATATCCAAACGATACCGCACTTATTCTTAAATAAGTACCATTTTGCAACCAGCCCGGCCTGTCGCTATCTTTAAAATTATTTACATCATCATCATTTAATCTTGGCACATCTGTATTGGTATTAGAAGGCGTCCATCTGTTTAACATATCGGTGCTGTAATTTAATGCCCCTGCAGTGTGGTGCAAATCTCTGTACATTCTGCTGTTAATTAAAAATTTTGCACTACCGGATGCTATAAGTGTTGCATCAAATTTTTTGTAACCGGCACTAAAGCTAAAACCATAATTGTATTTAGGAATACCGCTGCCTAAAGAAACTCTGTCATGTGCTTCATCTACCACGCCATCAGGTTTACCTGCAGGGCCGCTGATATCTTTATACATTACATCACCCGGTTTTACCGGTGAGCCAAACTGTGTGGCATGGGCCGCAATTTGTGCTGCATTTTGAAAGATACCTTCGTACACAAAACCATAATGTTCGCCAATTTCGCCACCAATAACGGTTTTTGCACCAACTCCAATCAGCGGTTCGTTATTACCACCCAATGCTAAAACTTTGTTTTTTACGGTAGATAAATTTGCTGAAATATCATAAGTAAATACACCCCTGCTTTTATGGTACACTGCATTAATTTCTATACCCGAGTTTTCTACTGATGCAGCGTTAACTGTGGGGTTTAAATTTTCGAAGCCAAGAGATGCCGGCACAGTTATACCCACTAAAAGATCGGTACTTTTTGCTTTGTAATATTCGGCAGATACATCTAAGCGGCCATTTAAAAAAGATCCATCAAAGCCTGCATTTGTAATAGCTTTACTTTCCCATTTAATATCTGGCGATGCTACTAATGTTTGCAGCGCTCCTGTTGTTCTTACCCCATTAAATGTATAAACCACACCGGGGTTGATAGTGCCCTGAAATAAATAATTGCCAATTTCCTGGTTACCCAGTTTACCATAGCTTGCCCTTAATTTAAGAGATGAAACTATGCTGTTTGCTACAGTCCAAAAACTTTCGTTGCTAATTTTCCATCCTACAGAAGCTGCAGGAAAATATCCAAATTTATTAACCGGTGCAAATCTTGATGAACCATCTCTGCGTAAAGAAGCAGATAATAAATACTTATCAGCATAAGCATAGTTTACCCTGCCAAAATATGAGCTTAATGCATTGGCAAATTTTGTACCTTTTGCCGATTGCGTAGCACCGGAACTTATTACTGGGTAATAAGGCCTGGTAAAACCTTGTGCACTGCTTTCTCTTATTAATGCATCGCCTTTTCTGTATGCCTGGCCAATTAGAGCTTCTATATTATGGCTTCCAATAACTTTATCGTAAGTAAGTGTATTTTCTACTGATGCATTGGTATATACCCTTGAGTTATCATTTAATTTAGCTGTGTTGTTACTAAAAAAATTGCCTAAGAAAAAAGCCGGCTGCCAAACAAAATCCCGGGCTATTGTTCTGTCGTAATTTAAACTGGTTTTAAATCTTACATTATTACCACGGTATTTTAATAATTTAACTTCGCCGTACACAGTGGCAAATGTTCTGTCTACCTCTACATAATTTTCTAAAATACTGTTTATACCAATTCCGTTTAAAGAATTGGCGCCGTTAAATATATCTGATGAACCACCAAATCCATTTAAGTTAGCTGCATCATACACCGGCATTGTTGGTATAGCATTTATTAACGAACCAATTAATGGTGGTATGCCGCCCAGCAAAATATCATCTCTAAAAGTGAGTGTGTTTTCTTTTGAGTGTACATAATTAAAAGATTGCCCAAATTTAAAAATACCTTTTTCGGCAGTAGTATTTATTCTTGCAGAGTATCTTTTATAATCTGGGCCATTACCCACATAAGTTCCTTTTTGATCAAAATAATCCAACGATAAATTGTAAGTATTATTAGTACCGCCGCCACTGAGACTTACATTATGGTTTTGCCTGGAACCAGTTTTTAACCCTTCTTTTTGCCAATCGGTATCTATATTTTTTACATAAGCGGGGTTGCTTGGGTCGTTAGCTGCAAACAAAGGTTTACCTGCGTTTACACGGCTTTCGTTATTTAATGTTTGATATTCTACCCTATTGGTTAGATCTTGTATTTGCCATACCTTATCGTTACCCACATATCCATTATAGTTAACTTTTAACGCACTGTTCTTTTTGCCTTGTTTGGTAGTAATAATTACAACACCATTTGCAGCAGCAGCACCATAAATGGCAGCAGCACTGGCATCTTTTAATACAGATATACTTTCAATATCATTAGGGCTAAAATCTCTAACCGTTACACCGGGCATACCATCTACCACATACATGGGTTGAGCTCCGCCAAAAGTGCTAAAGCCTCTTATGCGTACACTTGGCGATGCACCAGGTTGCCCATCGCTGTTAACCGCCACACCTGTAGCCCTGCCCTGCAACAGTTGCGACAAATCGTTGGTACTTATTTTTTTGCTTTCTGTCATATTAATAGTACTAACGGAACCGGTTAGGTCTTTCTTTTTTTGCGTACCATAACCAATGACCACTACATCATCCAGCGTTTCTGTTTTCGATGTAAGGTTTACTGCTATAACTTTAGCATCTCCAATTCTTACTTCATATAAATCATAGCCTATAGAACTAATTAATAAAACATCTGCTGCTGTGGCAACAACACTAAATTTACCATCGGCTCCGGTTACAGTGTAAACTTTCTTATTTTTTACAGTAACGGTAGCGCCGCTTACCGGTGTGCCATCCTTACCGGCAACCATACCTGTAACCGGCCCTTGTGCAAATGCTGGCAGCATAATTAAAAAACTGAGCAAAATAGCCACGGCACTTACTAGCAGTTTTGCAGGTATTAATCCTTTGTTACATTTTTTCATATAGCATTGTTTTGGTTTTAAAAATTACAGTATTTTAATAATAACCGGGTTTAAGCAGATGATTATAAATAAATTGATGGGTTGTTAAAATAAAAATAGATACCCTTTCTTTTTTGTGAAGAAATTTTTGTGTGAGGTATTGTATTATTGTGCAACAGCACAGCACAGCGCAACAGCATGAATCGTTTATTTTAGCAGCTAATCGATAAATTACCTAGTAAAGTTGATATTAATAATTTAGAAAACTGCGCCATATCGTATCATAACTTCGATAAAAACATTCATTAATGTTTAATCAAGAATTGATAAATGCCGCTTAAAAAAATATTTAATACTTTTAATCAGTTACATTTTATTGAAATTGAAAACCTTACTACTTGCTATCATCTTTTTAAAGGCTTCGCTTGCGTTTGCCCAGCCCTACTATTTTCGGCATTACCAGGTAGAAGATGGCCTAAGCAACAATGCGGTGGTTTGCTGCCTGCAGGATAACAAGGGTTTTTTATGGTTTGGTACAAAAGATGGATTAGACAGATTTGATGGCTATACTTTTAAAGTCTTCAGAAATAATCCGGAAGACAGCAGCAGTATTGGCAGCAATTTTATTCATGCATTGTATGCAGATAAAAATAATATACTTTGGGTGGGCACCGATAAAGGTTTGTATAAGTACGACGAAACCACCGAAAGTTTTACCCTGCTGCCCACGCCTGCTGTGCAACAGGTAACTGATATTACAATGGATGCAAAGGGCAACCTCTGGTTTATCTCTAATTTTATTCTTTTTAAATACCAGGTGACAGAAAAAAAATTAGTGGAGTTTAGTTTAGAAAAATATTTTGAGGCCACTTCGCTATGCACTGCAAGTGATGGTTCGGTTTGGGTATCTGCCGCCAATGGCTTTTTAAAAAAGTATGATGCCGCTACTAACAGCTTTGCCAGTTTTAATTTATTCAGCCATTCTGCCAAAACAGTGAGCAACTGGATAGAGCCTATTTATGCAACCAGCGATGGCAATATTTTAATAGGCACTTCTAACCAGGGCGTAAAACAATTTTATACAGCCACTTCAACTTATAAAGACATCCTTACTTACAATGCCGATAAAACTGAAATTTTTGCAAGAGCTTTTGTACAAACCAGCAAAGAAGAATGCTGGATTGCTACCGAAACCGGTATTTATATTTACAATTTAACAACGGGCAGTCATATTAATCTTCGTAAAGAATACCACAACCAATATTCTATTTCTGATAATGCGGTATATGCTTTTTGTAAAGACAAAGAAGATGGCATTTGGGCCACTACTTATTTTGGCGGTATTAATTATTATCCTAAACAACCCATTACTTTTCAAAAATACTTTCCTGATAAAGAAAAAAACTCTATTACCGGTAATGTCGTAAGAGAAGTGCATGAAGATAAAAATGGCAACCTGTGGATTGGTACCGAAGATGCCGGTTTAAATAAATTAAACACCACCACCGGGCAATTTAAAAATTTTATGCCAACCGGTTTACCACAGGATATTTCTTACACCAATATACATGGCCTGTTACCTGCAGGTAACGAATTGTGGATTGGTACTTTTGAACATGGGCTGGATGTAATGGATTTAAAAACCGAAAAAATTATCCGCCATTATTCTAAAGGAGAAGATAGCAATTCGCTTAAAAGTAATTTTATTTATTGTCTTTATCAATCTGCCGAAGGCGATATTATGATTGGCACCACTGTGGGTGCATACAATTATAATGCAGCAAAAGACAATTTTTCCGAAATACCCGGCATGCCTTTGCATATTTGGTATTCATCTATTTTAAAAGATAAAAGTGGAATTATTTGGGCAGGTACTTATGGCAACGGCGTATATTATTACAACACACACACCAAACAAAGCGGCAGTTTTATTTACAACGCAAAAAATAAAAACAGCCTTAGCAGCGACAGGATAAATAATTTATTTGAAGACAGTAACAACAACTTATGGTTTGCTACCGAAGGCGGCCTGTGCAGATTTTATCCTCAAACAAATACTTTTAAAAGATACACTACCGAAAACGGTTTGCCTGCAAATTTTATTTTAAGCATTGCCGAAGATGATAATAAAATATTGTGGGTAAGTACATCAAAGGGTTTAGTAGCTTTTAATTCGACAACAGAAAAAGCAACTGTGTACACCAAAGCCAACGGTATTTTAAACGACCAGTTCAATTTTAGCTCTGCCTTTAAAGACAGTAAGGGCAATATGTATTTTGGGAGTGTAAAAGGTTTAATAAGTTTTCATCCGGATAATTTTACAGCTTCTAATTTTTCTCCTGCTATTTATATTACCGGCTTCCAGGTAAATAATAAAGAGCTGGGTATTAATAAAGACGGCTCTCCATTAAAAAAATCGGTTTCATTAACCGGTAAAATTATTTTAACGCATACCCAATCTACTTTTAGTATTGATTTTGCATCGCTAAGTTATACCGCACCCGAAATGAGTGAGTATGCTTACAAAATGGAAGGACTTAGCAACGAATGGACTTTTTTAAAAACCAACCGCAAGGTTTATTTTACCAATCTTTCTCCCGGCAATTATACCTTTAAAGTAAAAGCAGCAGGCAGCAATGGCAATTGGGATACTAAAGAAGCCAGCCTGATTATTCAAATTCTGCCGCCCTGGTGGGCAAGTAAATTAGCTTATGGTGTATACGCTTTGCTTGCCGTTTTACTAACATTATTTTTTATCCGCTTTTATCATCTCAGGGTAAAAGAAAAAAATACCAGGAAAATTGAACACCTGCAAATTGTAAAAGAAAAAGAATTGTACGAAGCCAAAATGCAGTTTTTTACCAATGTGGCCCACGAAATTAAAACGCCGCTTACTTTAATTAAAGGACCATTAGAAAACGTAATAAAAAAAGCCGGTGAAACACCGGAGATAAAAAACAGCCTGCGTATTATGGAAAAAAATACAGAGCGGCTGGTTGATTTGACCAACCAGTTACTCGATTTCAGGCAAACAGAAATTAATGGCTTCAGTTTAAATTTTACCAAAGAAAATATTATTGAAATAGCCGAAGATATTTTTACCAGCTTTAAACCACTGGCCGATAAAAAAGGTATTGCACTTAGTATAACACTGCCGCCGCAGGAGCTGCAGGCTTTTATAGATGTGGATGCATTTAATAAAATACTCACCAATCTTTTAAGCAATGCCATAAAGTATGCCAGTACTCAAGCTTCGCTTAATATTTTGCCGCTTAGAGCTGCAGATAAAGTGTTTACCATCGAAGTAAAAAATGATGGTTATCTTATTCCGGCAGAAATGAAAGAAAAAATATTTGAACCTTTTTTCAGGTTGAAGGAAACGGAAAAGCAAAAAGGTACCGGTATTGGTTTGGCTTTATCCCGTTCGCTTACGCAATTGCACAAAGGCCTGCTGTGTTTAAAAGAAACCGAGCAAAATATGAATGTATTTATTGTTTCCATTCCTTTACACCAAACTATTTAACTATTATAATTTATGCTTGTAATGAAACCATTAATTTTATTGGCTGATGATAATGAAGAGATTTTAGAATTTTTGGAGCATGAACTGAATGAAAAATACACCATCATTAAAGCTTTGGATGGTAAAGAAGCACTGGAGTTGCTGAAAGAAAATGCAGTACAGCTTTTAATTTCCGACGTGGTAATGCCTGTAATGGATGGGTTTGAATTGTGCAAGCTGATTAAAACAAATTTTGATTACAGCCACATTCCGGTAATTCTATTAACTGCAAAAAATACTTTACAGGCAAAAATAGAAGGGCTGGAGCTGGGTGCAGATGCGTATATTGAAAAACCTTTTTCGCCGGAGTATTTGCAGGTACAAATCAGCAACTTACTCAGCAACCGCAATAAAATAAAAGAATATTTTGCCAGCTCTCCGCTTGTGCATATTAAAAGTATTGCTTACTCCAAGGCAGATGAACTTTTTTTAGAAAAGATAAACGACAGTATTATAAAAAACATGGAAGATACGGAGCTGGATGTAGAAAAACTGGCCAGGTTAATGAATATGAGTAAACCAACTTTGTACAGAAAAATAAAATCACTGTCGGATCTTTCTCCCAATGAAATCATCAACATTACCCGGCTTAAAAGAGCGGCAGAGTTATTGGCCGAAGGCAACTATAAAATTTATGAAGTAGCAGATATGGCAGGTTTTGGTTCAGCCACCAATTTTGGAAGAAATTTTCATAAGCAATTTGGAATGACTCCTACAGAATATATAGGTCAGAAAGAAGCAGAAAGAAATAAATGATTACCTGTTTGCTTTCAATGGTCTTAATAAATCTTCCAATCCATTTATCTTAATTTCATAAATAGTGGCCAGTAAAACACCCAGCTTTCCCTTAGGAAAACCCTTGCGCTGAAACCATTCTAAATACGATACCGGCAAATTACAAAGTACCGTTCCTTTATATTTTCCAAAAGGCATTTCCATTTTTACCAATTGCAGTAACAGTTCGCCATTGTGTAAATTTTCTTCTTTATTCAAAAGTGTTTTGTTTATTAGTAAAGATATTGTTTTAAGGTTATTAACATTATAAAGCAATTAATCCACTTATTGAATAATAACAGTTAAATATCTTTTTTATTATTCAATGTATTTATACATTTACTGTAATCAAATTTATCATTATTAAATAATTAATTCTTTATTAAACTTTTTGCATCTACCCCATTCTAAATTCACATGAATACAACTACTATTACTGCCCCAAATTTTGAAGTAGTCAGCCGTCATGCTTTTGGTGATGTTTTGCTTAATACTTCAACCAATCAAAAATCATTAAATGCTACAACTGCTATTCAGCCGGGTGAAATTATCAGCAAATTTCATGCAGGCATTACGCAATCGTATGCAACGTATTTAACTGTGCAAACCGGTATAGATACCCATATTACTTTGCAACCGGAGTTTTTGCAATACATTAACCACAGTTGCGACCCTAATGTTTTTTTTGATACTGCATCTATGGAATTAATTTGTTTAAAACCATTGCAACCCGGTGATGAGTTAACATTTTTTTATCCGAGTACCGAATGGGAAATGAGCCAGCCCTTTGTTTGTAATTGCCAAAGCAGCAATTGCCTGCAGTTAATAAACGGCGCTTCTCATTTAGATAAATCTACTTTACAAAAATATCGTTTAACCGATTTTATTAAACAGCAGGCCCAACAAAAATTGTCTGTTTAAATTTTATATGCCTTCATTGTCTTCCTTTTTACCAATTGTTCCTCTCGAAAAATTAAAAGTTTGGGTACTGGCGCCGCATCTTATAACCAACGATGCCAACATAGATTATTATTACGATTTTAGCCAGAGCATAGCCGAATACA
>NZ_JANMUN010000051.1:0-12784 GCF_031391665.1 Ferruginibacter sp. | reverse complement strand
CGCGATTTCATCATAAAGCCATATATAAACAACTTATCCTTCAGATTTTCTTTGTTTAAGCAATGCCCTGCAGTGGCAAACATTGTTTTTGAAACTGCAAACCCCGTACAAAAACTAGCTACGGGTTCTCCATAAAAATTTTCTTCATTACAAAGGTTTCTTCCACCAATAGTTGTGTAAACACGAGATGGATTAAGTTTATAATTACCATCCCGCTGCAATTGCAATTGCGATGCATTAATCAAACAGGCAACCTTTTTATAATTTCTTAACATAACTGTATCAGTTATTGACTTATCGTAAGGGTTCTTCCTGTTGTCATTACCATAAATTACCAATAGTGCCTCGTATAATTCTTTGTTGGAATAAGAAGAAAGCTGTGGGTTAACAATAATGGGTGGAGGGGTATCGACAATTTTCTTTTCTCCATTAAATTTATTTCGGGATTGCATTTCTTCGTATAACTCTTTACCCGAAAATTCATTAAGTTTTTTTGTTGCAACAGACTCTGTTTTTTTGGAGGTCTCCTGTTGATTACATGAAACTAAAAGAGTTAAGACTCCCAAAAAAGTAGTTATAGAAATTAAAATTCGTATTTTCATAACTGCTGGTTTAATAATTAACAATATGTAAATATTCCAAAAAATAACAGCCAGCCTCAACCGTACTAAAACCCACTTTAACCTGCGTGAAAACACCTTTTTTTGACATTAGCGTTTTGTTCACTATTTTCGATATTCAACCCTAATTGAATGGATTTTTCCCTGTTTATAGAATACTGCAGCAAACACATTAAAGGCGATGAAAAAGGTGAAGCTCAAACTTTTTTAGATCACTTTTTTATGGCATTGGGTTATACCGATGGTTACAAAGCAGCGGGTGCCGATTGCGAATACCGAATAAAAAACGATAAAAAGAAAACTACTTCTTTTGCGGATTTAGTTTGGAAACCACGAGTGCTGATTGAAATGAAGAAACGTGGCGAAGATTTAAGCATACACCTGCAACAGGCTTTTAGCTACTGGAGCCAGTTGTTGCCAAACCGCCCCAACTATGTTATGCTTTGTAATTTTGATGAGTTTTGGATTTATGATTTTGATAAAGACATTTACGAAGCACAGGAAAAAATTGACCTTGAAAAATTAGAGCTACGTAAAGAAGCCTTTACTTTTTTATTACCCAAAGAAAAAAACCTCTCTTTAAAACTGACAGGGAAGATGTAACAGGTGATGCTGCCAAATTTGTAAGCTACGTTTACAAAAGCCTGACCGATAAAAACCGAAAACCACTTGTTAATAAAGAAGATGCCATGCACTACTGCCTGCAGTGTGTGCTTTGTATGTATGCAGAAGATATTGATTTATTACCGGGCAAAATATTTACAAGATTAATTGAAGAATGTTTGGCTAAAGAAGGAAGCGGTTACGACAAAATACCCGAAACCTACGACCTTATTGGTGGCCTGTTTAAAGAAATGAACAGCAAGGGTATTACACCGGCAGGCAAGTATAAAGATGTAGATTATTTTAATGGCGGCTTGTTTGATAAAATAATACCGATAGAATTAACCAAAAGAGAAGTGGAACTAATGGATGTTGCATGCACTAAAAACTGGCGGCATATAAACCCTGCCATATTTGGGGCCATATTTGAAGGCAATATGGATGAAAAAGAACGCCACAACCTTGGAGCCCATTACACCAATGAAATTGATATTAAAAAGATTGTTGACCCTGTAATAGTACAACCCTGGCGGCAAAAGATAGATAATGTATTGGATAAACACGATGCCAAAGAAAGAGAAATAACTGCCGAAGCATTACAACAACTGCATATAGAATTATGCAATTATAAAGTGCTGTACCCTGCCTGCGGCAGCGGCAATTATTTATTTATTGCCTATAAAGAAATAAAGCTGATAGAAAAAGAAATACTAAAGCACTATAAACTGATTGCTGATAAAAAAACCAGCTGGGATTATGCAGTTAACTGCCAGCATGTAAGCACCTAGCAATTTTTCGGCATAGACCTTAATCCTAATGCTGTGGAACTTGCCAAAGTAACTTTAATGATTGCAAAAGAAATGAGCATTAAAGAAGCAATGGACAAACAGGAAACTTTGCCCTTAGATAATTTAGATGACAATATTATTTGTGCCGATGCTTTATTTACTCCATGGCCGGAATGTGATGTGATAATTGGTAATCCTCCATTTCAGAGTAAAACAAAAATGCAAAAAGAATTCGGATCAGCATACGTTAACAAAATAAGAAAAGCATATCCTGAAATTTCCGGTCTTGCAGATTTTTGTGTTTATTAGTTTTATAAAGCACATAATCATTTACTACCAGCCCATTTTGCAGGCCTTGTTGGCACTAATACTATAAGACAAAATAATAGCCGTGAAGGAAGTCTTGATTATATTATAAACAATGGTGGTGAAATAATTAATGCGGTAAGCAGTATTGAGTGGAGTGGCGAAGCAGCCGTATTTGTAAGTATTGTTAGTTGGGTAAAAGGAAAATATCATGGCGAAAGACTTTTATACACGACCGATAAAAATGAAGAATTGCAAAAACATGTTGAAGTGATTATTAATAGTAGCCTTAGTTTAAATACTGATGTTACTTCTGCTAAAGCTTTACAATGCAATAAAAAACCCAAAAAAGTATTTCAAGGACAAACCCATGGACACGAAGGCTTTTTATTAACTAAAGAAGAAGGTATAAAATTATTAAAGAAAAACCCTGAGTATAAGAATGTGCTGAAACCATTTTTAGTTGGTGAAGAATTAGTGGGAAATAAAAATGCACAACCGGGTAGGTTTGTAATTGATTTTTCACAGATGGATATTTTAAAAGCTTCTACTTATAAAGATATTTTTAAAATAATTGAGAAAATTGTTTTGCCTGAAAGAGAAGCAAGAGGCAAAGAACAAGAAGATGTAAATAAAGAATTACTAAAGAATGACCCCAAAGCAAAAATAAATAAACATCATATTAATTTTTATAAAAACTGGTGGATGTTATCTTATGGCAGAGAAGATATGCTAAATGAAAGAAGTAATTTGAAAAGATATATTTCATGTGCAAGAGTAACTCAACGTCCAATATTTGAATTCTTTGAAAACTATATCAATCCAAATGATAAGGTAATGGCATTTATGTTTGAAGATGATTATTCATTTGGAATCATTCAATCAGGCATACATTGGAAATGGTTTTTAAAAAAATGTACCACATTAGGGCAAACTCCTAATTATAATTCTGCTGCAATATGGGACACTTTCCCCTGGCCACAAACCCCAACAGAAGTACAAATAAAAAAAGTAGCGGCCGCAGCCAAAGCATTTCATATACAACGTACCGCCACACTTAAGCAATACAATATGAGCCTAAGAGATTTGTACCGTTTATTAGAACAGCCCGGTGCAAACCCAATAAAAGATTTACATGCGGCATTGGATAAAGCAGTAATGGAGGCTTATGGTTTTGATGATACAAAAGATATTTTAGCGCAACTGCTGGCACTTAACTTACTAGTAGCAGATAAAGAAAACCGCAAAGAAAAAGTACAGGCACCGGGCTTACCGGAGTTTGTAAAAAATAAAGAAGATTATGTGAGTGATGAGTGCGTAAGGTTTGAGTGGGGGTGATTAATAATCAGTCAACACCAAAAAATGTAATAAATAATAAATTTTTATTTTAAAGTTAAAGGAATTGTTGATACACCTGTTGTTGCCGGCAAACCAAAATAAAGTGCCCTTTTCAGTGTAACATTTCCATACACGCCTTTGGCATTAATAAAAACAGAGTCAGTGATATTTGTTTTAAAAATACGGCCATAAGTATCGGACTGAAACTGGAATGCACTGCCTATACCACTTACTGCCCCTGAGTCTGCCGTAGCCAAAACCCGTGAGCTATAAACAAATACATTAACGTTTTGCAATTTACCTCCAAACTGATCTGCCGTAGTAATAAAAAGAGCATTCTGTTTTTTGTTATCCGCCGTTAACACCAATGATATTTGATCAGTTGCAGATTTCACAGCTTTACTATTGTAAAAAATTATTTTTGGATTGGTTGTATTAGTTTTTTCAGTTTCTGAAAAAATGAGATACTCTTTGTCCTTGACAGTATTCTCAAAAATAAAATAACCATCATTATCTGTTTTTACAGAATACAAATAACCATTTACAGTGTCTTTATCAGTGTATTGAATTCTTACAGTTGCATTTGCCAAGGGCTCATTATTACCTGTACTAGTGTATTTATCAGCTAAATAAACTTTCCCATGCACATAGCCATTTCCAAAATCACTTTCTTTTTTGCATGCAGCAAGTAGGGCCACAAGAAACAAAGAAATTATAATTGTATATTTCATTTTAAAGCGTTTTAAAAAATTTTACAAATAAAGTTGGGTCAACTGTTATTGCCACATAGCTGTTTACTTTTAGTATAGATGAATTATCTACTATTGTATTATTGGCAATATTGTAATTGATATACCGGTAAAAATGGCCGCCCAAATTTATGTTAAAGCCAGGTACAATATCATAACCTGCGCCAATATAATAATTATCTAATGGCTTGGGTATGCCTACTCCAACCATAATACTTGTTTTATCAAGCCAGCCTAATTTCCCTCTTGGAATAAAGCGGTTATCATGCTGATATATTCCTTTACCAAGGTAAAATCTTACACCTGCAATAATCCTCATCTTGTTTTCATCTTTATTTACAGAGAAGCTATTTTTACTGGTATCAATATTTGTACGTACTATTGGTGCAAATGAATAAGCCAGCCCCGCAGCCAGTTGAAACCTGTAGCGTTTGCCTATGTTAAAATAACTGCTGTCCGTTTTAAATTTAAGATACCCAGTTTTTGCTGTGTCCGATTTAATAACTTTTGTAAAAGAGTATTCAAATTTATATGGTGCTTCTTTAGCATCGGGCACAAAAGCCTGTGTTTTATATTTGGGAGTTGTATCTGTTTTTTCCTCTACTGAAAATCCTTCTAACGGCATTGGGGCTGAGGTTACAATTTTTGATAAAAATTTATAATAATTACGTTCAGTTATTGAAATTGTGTTTGCCCGAATTATTAAGGCGTTTATCTCGTCGAATATTTTAAAAAGTGTATCCTGATAATCCACAGGCAAAAGGGTTGAAGGCAAGATATTAATGCGGTTTTCAAAAATTTCCTTTATCTCTTTATTGTTATTAAAAACATTTATAAATCTGTTTTTTATTTGTAGTTTTTCTCTATTGCCCTGTGAATTGTCAAGTACAATCTTAAGTTGATTATTGTTTTCCGATTTTAAATCACCATTTTTCATATCCTGCTTTACCGTATCTATAAAGCTTTTTTTGCTATGCTGTAGCCTTTCGATAAAATCTTTATTTTGAATTGACCTAGCCTGATTTACAGTATCGTTACTTAAGGACTTAGCATAACGCGTAATATTTATACTGCGCTTGTATTCAAAATTACTTTCAGCAAATCCAGGATTAATAACCGTTTCAAATATGGCAAAAGGGTTATTCGCCGTCTCGTAAGCTGGAGCTGTATATTTTCTTGTTCCGTTTGTAGAAAGGTTATTTAAAATTTTTGTGAAATTACCAGATGCACCGCTAACCAAACTGTAAAGCCCACCTAAAGTATCAATGGCTTTGCTTAAAAATTTCGTAAAGTCTGGTGTATCATCAAAAGGCTTATAGTTTCCTTGTATTTCCATTAATGTGCCGGAAGGTACATTATGATACAACAGGTACACACTGTCATCATCGGGATATTTAAACTTGAACTTGTTTTTATTGGCTTTTATGTCATTATCGAAATAGTAATTCCGGGTTATATTATGCCGGTTACCAGTAAAAATGGTACCAGCGTAAAGTGTTATGCCGGTGTATGCAAGCTTATCAATTAGCTTATCATTTTCAGCCTGCCTGTTTTTGTTTCTGGTTACTTCGTTATTATTATTCTTTATCCGCTGTTTATAATTTACTAAGGCTTCCATTTTGGCATTTACTAAGTCTTCCATTTTAGCCAGGTCAGCAAACGATTTCAGAGAATCCAGTAGGCGGCTGTAAAAAATCTCCTTTACTTTAAGTGAGTCACTGTCAATACTATTTATGCCTATTTTGTTTCCTGAAGTAAACTTAAATGGATTTAATATGCCCGTACCACCTGTAAGCCATGCCCACTTAAAAATCCATTGTTGTAATATTAGTGAAGTTTGAAAAAGAGTACTGTCTTTTGCAACATCGCCAATTTTGTAAATAAGTCGCTGTTTAAGCCCATTATATTTTTTCCATAATCCTATTTCTTTACCCTCTCTCAGTTGAGACCCTTCAGGAAATTCAGCCAGCAGTGCTATAGAATCAACGGTTGCATTAATTGAATCAGCTATTTTTTTTACCTCGCCGGAAAAAAAAGCATCAATTAGGTTAAGTATCCGTATGGTGCTATCATTTCTTCCATACACATCATTTAAGTGATTAAGTGTTAGCTTTTGTAAAATATCGGTATAGGTTATAGTATAAGTAAAACTCCCGTCGGTGTTTACAGGCTCTGTATTTGTAAAATAAAAATCAAAAGTTTCTTTTTGTTTTTTGATGCAAACACATTTTAGCTGTTTTTTACCTTTTCCTATTGTTACTGAATATGGCAGCATTGTATTTTCCCCAGCTATTATCCCTGTTCCGTCTGTTAATTGCAGCATCCTGTTTAGCAGTGTGTAATGATCAATAAATTTAGGGGGAAACAGGCGGGAACCTTCCGCTTCAGCTTTATTTAAGCGTACATCTTCGGATTGAAAAGAATATTTTCCACTATCATCCGTATATAGTTTTCTTATCCTCCCTGAATCGGAAGTTTTTCCTTGAATTAAACATTTATAAAAAAAACTGGAAGCATCAATAATTTGATTTTTTACAGACTCTCTTTTTTCCTCAATATTTTTCTTCTCTTTTGTGTATAATTTTACCGGCATTTGAATTATAAATTCTTTAATGCCTGTTATTGTGTCTGGCAGGGTACTTATTAAATTCCCATTATGATTAAAAACAAGTGATACACCATTTTGCGCTTTACTCCAATTGCTTAATGCTATAAAAAGGAATAGCATGATTGCTATTTTCAATTTCATATTTTCTGATTTAGGTTTTATGGGCATAATCTATATTTTATTAGCAGTAATTAAATACAATAAAAATTATACTGAATTTCATACTTTACATTTCCAAAATTAACTTCAAAATATTTACTTTAAAAAGGTGTTTTAACCTTTTTTAGTTAGTCCTTGCTTAAGTTGCACTGTTTTTATTAGCCCGGTATTATTTTTATAACTGTACCGGAAGTTGAATTTACTTCTAGTTTATAATGTATCTGCCCCGCCCTGTATTGCATATTCTTTAACCCATAGCCCTTTTTAACTGTAGCTTCATCAAAGCCTTTACCATTATCGGATACAATAATTTGTATTTTTTTACCGGCGGGTATTATAGCTATTGTTATTTGTGTGGCGCCGGAGTATTTAATGCTGTTGTTAATAGCTTCTTTACAAATTAAAAATAGGTTGCGTTTTTCTTCTTTGGTAAGGTTGCGGCTATTAACATCACTGCCAGCTGAAATAACTAACTCCATACTACTTGCAGCTGTAATTGGAAATGCAAATTGTTTCAGCCTTGTTACCAGTTCATCTACCGTATCTAAAGAATCATCCAGTACCCAAATCATGTCCCGCAGGCTCATTGTGGCTTCGGTTAAATTATCTTTTACCTGCTGCAAGCTTTCTTCTTGCTTTACGCCACTAATGGCTAAGTTGGTAAACACCTTTACGCTGTTTAATGTACTGCCTAAATCATCATGTAAATCGGTGGCAATATTTTTTCTAATAGCATGCTGTTTTTCTATCTGCCTTATCCGGTAACGGTAAAAAGCATAGATGATGCTTGCGGTGGCTAAAAATACCAATAGCTTAAACAACCAGGTTTGGTACCATTTGGGAAGGAATTCTAAAACCAGTTCTTTAGGTTCACTCCACACGCCATCTTCGTTGGCGGCTTTTACTTGAATGTGGTAAGTGCCGGGGGAAAGGCCGATGAGGGTAATGAAGTTTTGGATGCCAATATTACTCCATTCATTATTCCGTTCCTTTACTCGCCACGCAAATTTTATTTGATCAGGGTTAGACCAGTTTATTGCGCTAAAATATATTGTAGTTTGTAAAACATCATTGGGGATTCCCATTTTTGTTAACTCCAAAGCTGAGCTATCAATTAACATTTTTTTTGTTTCAATAAAACAACGTGAAATATAAAGTTTAGGTGGAGTACTGTTGAGTTTTAATTCCGATGGCCGAATAATTGTAAATCCATTATTCCCACCAGCAAAAATTTTATCCTTATATATCGTTCCGCTTCCCTCTTCAAAAGAATTGGAATGCAAACCATCTGATTCAAAAAACATTCTTAGATTACCAGTTTTAAGATTTATTCCAGCGAATCCATTGTTAGTGGTAACATAAATTATCGAATCGTTATAATTGAATAATTTATAAACTCCCAGATTAGTTAATCCATCTTTTAATGCGTAGGTTTTCTTTATTCGAAAATTTTTGTCAGTCAGCAAAACCCCTTGACCATATACTGTAATCGCATAAAAATCCTTTCCTTCAATCAAATCAAAATAAAATGTATAAGTTTTACCGAGTGCGTCTTTATATTGAATATTAGTTACCTGACCGGTTGTAGAATTTACCCTGGAGACATAATTATCTGACAAAACAATTATCTCTTTATTTTCGTTTACAAAAACATAATTTACAATATTAGTTAACAGTCTTGGAGATTTAGATTCAGTAGAAATATTTAAACATGTTTTCGTTTTTTTATTCCATATGTATATACCTTTTTGTGATTCAGAACCTAGTACATACTCATCTTTATTAACTCGTTGCATTGAATTAAATGCCTCTGATGAAATTTTATTCAATTCAGGGTAAGCATTTTGTACAGGCAAAAGCCTGTTTTCTTTATAAATGTAAAATTGGTTATTAGAACTAACCAAAAGACTTGAATCATCCAATAGGAAAGAAAAATAGAAAGGTTTACCTTCCGCAATTGAGTAAGCTCTCAAATTGCTTGTGTTAAATTTTATAAATTCATTTGGAGTGGAAATAAAAATTACTGAGTCATTTACAGGATGCTGAAAGTAAGTATGCTCAAAGCGTTTGTTATCAAGTGATTTTGTAAATTTTTCAAGCCATGGTTTTGAGGTAATTATACCAAGACCTTTTTGGGAGGCAATATATATGATTGACTCGTCTTCGTTTACATTTGTAATATTTTCAAACCAGTCACCATACTCTCTACTTGTTGCATCAAAAAAAGCTATTTTTTTATTATTGTAAATTGAATACAGCCCATTTGCTGTGGCAATTAACAGCTTATTGTTCTTGTAATCTACTGACTTAATTGTTTCTCTAAAAAAAAATCCCTTGTATCCCTTGTTAAAATCAAGCTGGCCTTTTCCGTCAGTGTACACAGTAATTAACCCACTGGTTGTGGCACACAAATGCTCATTTGTATTTATTTTTTTTACCGAATAGAAGGCTCGGTTATTATTGTTTGGCTTTATAGTTATTGCGGCACTATCTGAAAAACCATACTGATTGATAACAGATTTGTTTATTGGGTTAATTGTTGTAATACCTTCAAAGGGCGACATCAGCCAAATACAGTTTGCATTTTCATAAAATAATGACTCAATTGAATTTATTGATTTTTCAAAACGCTTTGATTTACTATAACTGTTAAGCTGACTAATGGCATTTGTTTTCGTATTTAAAATAATTGTAGCAGAGTTTGTACCAATCCAAATTTCATCTCCGATAAGTGCCATTTGCTTTAGCCAAACATTATCTCCTACTAAAGGAGAAAAAAAATCAGAATTGTATTTTTTGATAGTTTTTTGGTTTACTACATCGATACAGTCTAAAGCGTCATATTCCAATATCCATAGATGGTTATTGATGGTATCAAGTTGCATATCCCAGATATCAACATTTGATAATGATATTCCCTTAGTTTCTTTACCGTATGAAACGATTTTTTTTCCGTCGTATTTGTTTAAACCATCTTGTGTAGCGATCCAAATAAATCCTTTTGTGTCCTTGATAATTTTTTTTACATTAACACTAGATAAACCTTCATGCAGTCCTATTTTTTTTACAAATACCATTTTTTGCAATTGAGAGACTGCTGAATAAGGTGAAAATTGAGTGATTAAAAAGCTAACCAAAAAAAAATATTTAACTTTAAAAAAAAACATAGGTATTATGAATTATAAATGGAAAGTTATTTTTTTAATCCAAAATGTTGGCAATGATGTAATCAGTGATGAATACTTAGAAAAAATAATTGCTGAATTAATAAACCTAAATTTTACTGATGACATAGTTGTCTATTTATTGTTTACATTAAACGATAATACTCACCTAATTGCTGATCATCTGGAGACAAGCGAAACGCTTCCAGAAGGGTTATTTTCAATATCAATAGAGCTTAAAAGAAATATCAATAATCCAAATCAATTTATAAAACTTAACTGTTATAAACAAACTAATTTAGGATATAAGGAAGATCTTATAACATTATTAAAAGACACACAACAAAAAAAGGGCGAAAAAGAAATTGTGGTTACATATGATCATGGGGGAGGGCTTGGAATGTTTCCCAGGTATGAGAATTTTGTAAAACTTGTTCCCACAGATAAAGAATACAAAGAAGAGCGAAAAATCGAGTATGTACAAAACGTATTCGACTTTGTCATTTTTGATTTAATTAAAAAGAAGGATAACTATACATTAATGCCAGTTGATGATTTTAACGAAGCATTTAATGAATACTCTTCCCGGAAAATTGATGTACTTGTAATGATGAATTGCTTTATGCTTATGCTTGATAACTGTGTGTCATTCAGGCGTCAATTTAAAAATCTTGTTGCTCCTGCTGCTACAATAGGGTTTAATGGTTACGTATATCAAGATATTTTTGACACACTAAATGAACAAAAAAATATAGATACTATAATAAACAATATTATTTTAAGCAGTAAAAATATAGATACGGTATCAAGAGTAAAAAATAAAAATGCAATTTTGGGTATACGACTTAGTTTATTCGGAATCATTAATTTCATTTTTAACGTAGCCTTATTGTTTCTAAACCTTAATAAAGAAAAAACAAGAAGTCAACTTATAAAAGACCGGCAATTATCCAAGCCTTGGGTTCATTGGGGATACAATTCTGATAGAAGTCCGTTTGAATTAATGGATTTTAAATTCTGTTTAAATATATTAAAATCAAACGGATCAATCATTACAAAAAAACTTGTACTCATAATTAAATGTTTACTTAAGATAAGCCTTTACAAAGAGAAAAATATTGGTACCGATGCCTCACAAAAAGATATAAACTTAACCGGTCCATCAGTTTTATTTCCTCTGAATAGTGAAAATTATAAAACTGATCGCATAGTGAATTCTTATTATAAAAACAAAGCCACAGTTTTTAGCAAAAAGTCGCTATGGCCAAAATTTTTAGAAACAATTTTTAAATAATCTACTATTTCAACTTAACCTTTTTAGCATTTTTATCTTTGTTATTTTTTTTAAGTCCTCCACCTGTTTCGGGACGTTTACCCGCAATTAAATTTAAAGTTATAACTACATTACCATCAGCTCTGTCGCTTACATCATATGACCCGGATTCGAATACAGTGACAAAAGAAAGTAAAGAAGAGTTTAATTGACTTAACTGAGTCTTTGTTAATGTCGGCATAATTTAAAATTTTATCAGGTTTAAAAATAATTTACTGCTATAATAATACCCATCTTCCACATTTCCAAACACATCTGCAACTTTCTTTTTCACACAAAAATGTACGATAAATATTTTGCCCACCACCGTGTTTTCACCCTTTTTCAAACAAATACACTATTTTACGAAAATATTAAACCAGCATCATGCCTTCCATTGTTTTAGTAGATGACCATTCCCTTCTCCGCACTGGCCTTGCCCAATTGGTGCAAAGCCTTGGCTACCCGGTTATTTTTGAAGCCGATGATGGTAAAGAATTTATCGAAAAACTGAATGACAAAACTTTACCGGATGTAGTACTGATGGATATAAATATGCCTTTAATGGATGGTTTTGAAACTACCCGCTGGCTGAAAGATAATTATCCTTCGGTGAAAGTTTTAGCCCTCAGCATGTACGATAACGAAAACTCCATCATCCGCATGCTAAAGAGCGGTGCCAAAGGGTATATTTTAAAAGACAGTGAACCGGCAGAATTAAAAGCGGCTATTGATGCTGTAGTGAGCAAAGGTTATTACTACAGCGATTTGGTTAGCGGTAAATTGATTCATGCCATTAATAAATTAGATGATGAGGGTGGCGAATTAAAAAACATACTGCAGCTTAACGAAAGGGAAACCGACTTTTTAAAATACGCCTGCACCGAAATGACCTACAAAGAAATTGCGGATAAAATGTTTGTGAGCCCACGTACCATTGATGGCTACCGGGATGCACTTTTTGAAAAACTGCATGTGAAGACAAGGGTGGGTTTGGTGATGTATGCGATTAAGAATGGAGTGGTGAGTGTATGAGATGGGTGAAAGGGCAATGGTGAATGGGCAATGGTGAATGGGCAATGGTGAATTTGAAATGTCGAATATGGAATGTCGAATGTAGGATTTTGCACGCTGAGG
>NZ_JANMUN010000020.1:0-82886 GCF_031391665.1 Ferruginibacter sp. | reverse complement strand
GCTGTGTGGAATTGTAGCCTTCATTAAATAAAAGGTAAACTGCCATCAGCACATTATCTAAGCGGTTATTTAATTCCGCCGCATAAGGCAATTCAAATTGCACATTATTTTCCTTAAAACTTTGCTTTGCCCTATACAATCTTTTTTCAATGGTATCGTAACCTGTAACAAATGCTTTGGCAATTTCAGCAACGCTAAAACCACAAAGTGTTTTTAAAATAAGTGCAACCTGTGCCTCTGTAGAAAGAGAAGAATGGCAACATACGAACATCAGCCGCAACTGGTCATCCTCTATTGTATTGGTATTAATGATATCCTGTATTGTTGGCACCAGTGTATATTCTGATTGAAGCAATGCCGCAATACTTTTAGAAAACTCCTCTTTTCTTTTTTGCTGCCGCAATACATCTACCGCTTTGTTACGGGCAACAGTAAATAACCATGCCGAGGGATTTTGTGGCAACCCATTTATTTTCCAGTTATTAAAGGCTTTAAGTAAAGTATCCTGCACTACATCTTCTGCCAGTTGTAAATTTTGCGGACCGAATAATTTGGTGAGTACAGCAACCAGCTTTCCGCATTCGTGGCGAAAAAGGTGTTCTACTTCCTGTTCTATTGTTGAAGAATTTTCCAATACAATCTTTTCTGCAATTTATTAAGAAGAAATTTTAAATCAATGCCTCATTTTTAAAATCATGAGGCATTGATAAAAGTAATATTGCAATGGTGCTGAAGCTATGATAGCAATTCGGAAATTTTCATGCTTAATTAAAAAATTGTTCGAATACAATTTTTCCATCTTTTACTTCATACACACAAACCTCTTCTAACAAATGCCTGCCCATCCCTTTCATGGTAGCATCTAGCGTCATTGAAATACTAAAATACCGGCCACCCACTACCGGATCTGAGCAGGAGCCCTCATGGCGTTCTTCGATCATCGATGCAAATTGCTTTCCTTTTTCGGCTACAGCCTTTTTACCTTTTGTAAAATGTGGTACCATTCCGCCTTCGGGTTCAATACAAATAATATCATCTGCATATAATTCCTCCTGCGCTTCCAGCATTTGTCCTTTACGCATATAAGCTATTAATTTATCAGCTACTTCAAGTGTTGTCATTTTTTAAAAATTTAATCGTGAAAATATTTTTTCAAAAAGATGTCCGTCAATTAAGCCGGAGGCATATCCATTTTCTGTATCTGCCTTACAATTACAGTTCCGCCATTTTCATAATCGGGATACTCATCACACAAAGCAACTGCTTCATTGTAATCAGCAGCATTAACAATAAAATAGCCACCAATAATTTCTTTTCCCTCGGCAAAAGCTGCATCAGTAACAGTTTTATTTTTACCGCTGATAACTTTACCGGTTGGTAACAATGGTTCGCCGGCATCATATTTTCCGGCCTTAGCCAGTTTATCTATCCAGGCCATCCATTTACCCATGTTTTCCTGCATTTGCTGTGCAGAGGGTTGTTCGGCAGATTTAATTCCCTGAAAAATAAGCATGAACTTTTCCATAATTGTTGTTTTAATAATTTATAATGATTTTACTAATGACGAATGGAGATTCACAATCCGGACAACTATTTTTATTTTTTTAAAAAATAATCCATGACCAATAGTATAGTTGTTGTAAAATAAACAAAGCCGGTGAACAATTCACCGGCTTTGCAAAAATAGTATTCAAAATTTTACACCACCACATTTATCATCTTATTAGCCCCCTCTATCTCCCCGAAGGGGGAGGAAAGGGAGAAGATTTAAGCGACAATTACTTTTTTTACACCACTACGTTAATCATCTTATTCTTTACATAAATAATTTTCTTAGGTTCTTTACCCTCCAGCCATTTTTGCACCACTTCATTTTCGGCAATAATTTTTTCTACATCGGCCTGTTGCAGATCTAAAGAGAGATTAATATTAGTTCTTACTTTACCATTAATAGACACCGGGTATTCTTTACTGCTTTCCACCAGCAATGCTGGATTGAAGGTTGGATAAGTTGCATCAAGAATAGTTCCATCATTACCCAACTGCTGCCACAACTCTTCTGCAATATGCGGTGCATAAGGCACTAATAAGATCAATACTTTTTCCAGCACTTCTTTTTTATGGCACTTCACATCAAACAAATCATTTACACAAATCATAAATGAACTTACGGCAGTGTTAAAAGAAAACTTCTCGGTATCTTCTTCAATTTTTTTTATGGTGCGATGTAAAATTTTTAATTCGGCATCAGTGGCTTTTTCGTCTTTCCAAACTTTACCTTTTATATCATCATTAAACAAACGCCACAGCTTTCTTAAAAAACGATGTACGCCTTCAATGCCTTTTGTATCCCATGGTTTGCTGGCTTCTACCGGGCCGAGAAACATTTCGTACATTCGGAAAGTATCGGCGCCGTATTTGTCGCAGAGTTTATCAGGATTATATGTATTAAGTTTTGACTTAGACATCTTCTCATCAACCGAAATTAATTTAACCTGATTATCATTATATGCAAGCATTCCACCGTCTGTGTTATTTACAGTAAGGTCTTCAAAAATTATCGTATGAATTTCTTTTAAATTTTCAGAGTCCGCAATTCGGAGATTACTAAATTGAGGATAATGAAGTTTAATATTTTTTAAATTTTCTTGAGTCAAAAAATAGTTTCCATTACTATCTACAGACAATTCTTCTACAGGCAACCTTAGTTCTGTTGAATTTGTATTTTCCTTCGGATATTCAGGATTAACAATATAACCCCGAAGTCCTTTTGGATGTTCAGACGTATCGCTTGCTACCCTAGCCCAAACAATTTTTGCAAATGCACTTTTTCCTGTTATCATCCCCTGATTCAGCAACTTCCTAAACGGTTCGTCAAAACCAATCAATCCTAAATCAAACAAAACTTTCGTCCACATACGGCTGTACAATAAATGGCCTACGGCATGTTCGGTACCGCCAATGTATAAATCTACCTGGTTCCAGTAGTCGCTTATTTTTCTGTCGCAGAATGTTTCGGCATTGTGTGGATCCATATAGCGGAGAAAATACCAGGAAGAACCTGCGTAGCCGGGCATGGTGGAGGTTTCCCTCACCCCCCGCCCCTCTCCACTTTGTGGCGAGGGGTGACTAAACTTGCTACCGCTAATATTTTCTTTGTTAGTTTGGCTTTCTAAATTACTATCAAACGCTACATTCTTCGCCTCGTTTTTTTCTAAGGATGATTGCAAGGTTTGTTTTATTTCAACGATTACATTTTGTATGTTATATAAAATTTCTTCATTAGGGAACCTGATTACTTTAAATCCAATTTCATTTAAAACTTTTGTACGTTCTTCATCATAAATTTTTTGCTCTGCAGTTTCATGATAACCTCCGTCTGCTTCTACAATTAAAGCATGCTGTAAAGAAACAAAATCAACAATGTAGTTTTCTATTGGATGTTGTCTCCTGAATTTTACGTCTAATTTATTTCCCCTTAATTCTTGCCATAAATAATTTTCTGCTTCTGTATAATCTTTTCGCAGCTGCTTTGCAAGTTCATACTGCATTGGTGATGCTACTTTATATTTAGGCACTGCTGCTGCACCCTTCGCTTCATTCTCCGCTACTATCTTCCCGTCCCCCTTCTCCACTTTGTGGAGAGGGGCTGGGGGTGAGGTCCAGTCTTTTAAATTAGCCAGCGGCCCTTCTCCTTCCGGCCCCGGGCCATACTTATCTACATGCGGTAATTCCAGTGGCAGTTCATCTGCGTCTAAAGGAATAGCAATACCATCGCTCCAGATAATAGGGAAAGGTTCGCCCCAGTAACGCTGGCGGCTAAACCCTGCATCTCTCATGCGGTAATTCACTTTCCTCTTGCCAATATTTTGTTCGGCTAATTTTTGTAAAACAATTGTGGCAGCATCCATCATCTTTACACCGTTTAAAAAACCACTGTCCTCTAAAATGGCCTCTTTGGTGGCATTCGCTTCTTCACCATTAAAATGTTTTCCAATAATATTGGTAATGGGAATATTAAAATGCTGTGCAAATTTAAAATCTCTTTCATCGCCGCAGGGCACGGCCATAATGGCGCCGGTACCATAGCCCGCTAAAACATATTCGCTAATCCAGATTGGAATTTTTCTGTCATCAAAAGGATTAACAGCATACGCACCTGTAAAACATCCGGTAATTTTTTTCTCTGCCATCCTATCTACATCACTCCTGCTTTTTACATAAGCAATGTATTCATCTACGGCTGCTGTTTGCTCTGGTGTTTTTATTTGCTGCACTAAATCCAGTTCAGGTGCTACCACCATAAAGTCAACGCCAAAAATAGTATCGGGCCTGGTTGTGTAAACTTCAATTTTGAATTTTGAATTTTGAATTTTGAATTCTATTTCCGCTCCCTGGCTCTTACCAATCCAGTTGCGCTGCATTTCTTTCATGCTGTCGCTAAACTCTACAGTTTCCAATCCTTCTAATAAACGGTCGGCATAATCAGTAATTCTTAAATACCATTGGCGCATTTTCTTTTTTACCACCGGGTGGCCGCCACGTTCGCTTACACCATTTACTACTTCATCATTGGCCAATACAGTGCCTAATGCTTCACACCAGTTTACTTCACCGTATTTACTAAAACTCAGGCGGTACTCCATTAAAATTTCCTGCTGTGTTTTTGTATCAAAGCTCTTCCACTCTAATGCCGTAAAGTTGATTATTGAATATTGAGCATTGGGCATTGAATATTTTTTATTCCCTTCCGCTTCAAATGCTGTAACCAAATTACTGATAGGTTCTGCCTTATTACTTCCTCTGTTATAAAATGAATTGAACAACTGCAAAAAAATCCACTGCGTCCATTTATAATAATTAGGGTCGCTGGTTTGCACTTCACGTTCCCAATCGTAACAAAAACCAATTTTATCAAGTTGTGCTTTAAAAGTGGCGATATTTTTTTTGGTAGTTTCTGCCGGGTGCTGGCCGGTTTCCAACGCATATTGTTCGGCCGGTAAACCAAAACTGTCGAAGCCCATTGGGTGCAGCACATTAAAACCTTTTAATCTTTTATAGCGGCTGTAAATATCGCTGGCAATATATCCCAGCGGATGGCCTACATGCAAACCTGCACCACTCGGGTATGGAAACATATCCAGCACATAATATTTTGGCTTATCACTTACATTGGATACACTGTACACTTTATTTGCTCTCCAGTAATCCTGCCATTTTTTTTCAATCTCGTTAAACTTATATTCCATTTATTTTTCTTTTTGAGTCTGGTCTTTGAAACTTATTTCAACTTCATTAGCACAGTTTATCCTGAGGAACGAAGGACACTCTTGTACTGAATATCTTTATTGAACCCTTTAATTGTACTGCACTCTTTTATCTCCTTTTCTCTTTTAATCTTTTAGCCAAAACCCTCATAAAATGTGAAAGAAAAGTTATTTAACCCCCGTTCACACCACAACATTTCCTCTTATAAAAATAAATACAGCAGTCAGTCGTTTTGTAGTGGGCAAAAATAATGTAATACCCGCAAATTGAATTAATTTGCGCCCTTACTAATCAACAGGCCTGTAAAAAGCAGGTAACAACCATTAAATTAATTTAAATCTATTATGTCACAATTTGGAAAAGCAAGCAGTAAAAGAGGTAAACCAACTTATGCTTATGCCATAATTGGTGTGTCGCTGGTATTATTTTTATTTGGCATTGTAGGCTGGTTTTTCTTAAACCTTCGTAAAACCGGCGATTATTTCAAAGAAAATATACAGGTGCAGTGTTTTTTAAACCGTGATGCCTCACCCAAAAAAATTGACAGTGTAAAAAATTATATCACTGCATTGCCTTATGTAAAATCGGCCGAGTATGTTACTAAAGATATGGCGATAAAAAAGTTTGAAGCCGATAGTGATACCACCTGGCGCCAGTTTATTAAAAGCAATCCCCTGCCGGAAAGTATAGATTTTTATGTAACTGCCGATCATGTACAGTCCGACAGTTTAAGGGCTATCTCTTCTACTATTGAAAGTAATTTTCCGGGTATCATATCCGAATATAAATTTCCTGATGAAATCGTATCCAAAGTGGGCGACTTTGCCAAGTATTTATTTATTGGTTTTTTAGTGGCGGCAATCATACTCACCATCTTGGTAATTTTTTCAATTGATAATACTATAAGGCTGGCCATGTACAGCAACCGTTTTTTAATTAAAACCATGCAAATGGTGGGTGCCACCCGTTGGTTTATTGCCAAACCTATAAATGCAAGGGCGGTAATAAATGGTTTAATTGCATCGGGCATTGCCATTGGATTAATATGGTGTGTTGTTTTTTTGGTAGAAACTTTCAGGCCCGAGTTTAAAGTTTTACGTGATAATAAAAGCCTGATATTGCTGTTTCTTACTATTATTGCGCTGGGCATTACAATAACTTTAGTAAGTACACACAGGGCTGTAATAAAATACCTGCGTATGAAATTGGACGATTTATATTAATATTGCACTTTAATAAATATTTATGGCTACAGTAAAAAAACAAACAGAGGCGGCTACAGGTAACAACGTTACCAAAACTACCGGCAACAGCCTTTTTACAAAAGATAATTATATGTGGATGGTGGCAGGCCTGGTTGTAATGGCCCTCGGCTTTTTTTTAATGAGCGGTGGCAAAAGTGCCGACCCCAATGTTTTTAATAAAGATGAAGTGTACAGTACCACCCGTATTACCATTGCACCTATTTTAATTATAGCAGGTTTGCTTATCGAAATTTTTGCAATAATGAAGAAGCCGAAAGAAAGTTAATCAGTTAAATGGTTAATTAGTTAATTTGTTTGCGGAGTTTTGCTTCGCATTTTTTATTTTTAAAGTTTACAACACCACTGCATGAATACTTTACAATCAATTATTATTGCCGTAGTAGAAGGGCTTACAGAGTTTTTGCCCATCTCCTCTACCGGCCACATGATTATTACCGAAAAAGTTTTAGGTATTACCGAAACCGATTTTATAAAAGTATTTACTGTAGCAATTCAATTTGGTGCAATACTGGCGGTGGTGGTTTTGTATGCAAAAAAATTCTTCGATTTTAAGAGATGGCAATTTTACGTAAAGCTTGCGGCTGCTGTTGTACCGGCGTTGGTGTTAGGTTTTTTATTCAGCAAAAGGATTGATGCACTTTTAGAAAGTTCATTAACTGTTGCCATTTCGATGCTGGTGGGTGGTATAATTTTATTATTTATTGATAAAGCTTTTAAAAAACCCACCATAGATTCGGAAGAGAAAATTTCTTTTGGCGAAGCCATCATCATTGGTGTGTGGCAATGTATTGCTATGGTACCGGGGGTTAGCCGCAGTGCAGCTTCCATCATTGGTGGCATGCAGCAAAAATTAACCCGTTCGGCTGCCGCAGAATTTTCATTTTTTTTAGCAGTGCCCACAATGCTTGCAGCCACCTGTTATAAATTATTAAAATATTATAAAGAAAGCGGCGGTTTTTCCAGCGAAGAAATAAAACAATTAGCCATTGGTAATGTGGTAGCATTTATTGTGGCACTGTTAGCTATCAAATTTTTTATCGGTTTTTTAAAAAAATATGGCTTTACTATTTGGGGCTGGTACCGCATAATAGTGGGTATTATTTTACTGCTTCTTATCTGGAAAGGAGTGATACAATAATAAAAAACTTGTCGTATATTAATTTAAAAAAAACGCTCTGGTGGCCGTCTTCGACAAGCTCAGACTGACAGCTTTCTGTCATGTTGAGCCTGTCGAAACATAGACAGAATGCGGCTTGTGAATGAAATTTTATTTTTAATAGTACACTCATAAATTAAATACTCTAAATTTTATTCCTGCATTTTACTTTTTAATGGTTAATTTTTCATTCTTAATTAATTAACATGCAAACTGCTTCTAAAAAAATTGTAAACGGCTGGGCCATGTACGACTGGGCCAATTCGGTTTATAATTTAGTAATTACCACCACTTTTTTTCCGGCATATTATGCAGCGGTAACCTCTCTCGAAAAATTTCCTGATGGCATTACTTTTTTAGGACGCCGCTTTGTAAATACCGAATTGAAAGATTATGTACTGGCCGTTGGTTTTTTAGTAATTGTTTTTCTTTCTCCTATACTTTCTTCTATTGCAGATTACAAAGGCAATAAGAAAAATTTTATGCGTTTTTTTTGTTATTTGGGGGCAGCAAGTTGTTCGTTACTTTATTTCTTCGATAAAGATCATATTACACTTGGCCTAGTGTGTTTTATGTTTGCCGGTATTGGCTTTTACGGCAGCCAGGTTTTTTATAATTCTTACTTGCCGGAAATAGCAGCCGAAAAAGATATGGACCGCATAAGTGCCAAAGGCTACACTATGGGTTATATTGGCAGTGTACTTATGCAGTTAATTGGTTTTGCGCTGGTAATATTTATGAGTAGTGAAAAAGGGCTTGCATTAAGAATTACTTTTTTATTGGTAGGTGTATGGTGGGTAAGCTTTGCACAAATCACTTTTGCCCGTTTACCCATTAGCCCAAAAAGCGAAAGGAAATTAAAAACCCATGTGCTGGCCAATGGTTTTCACGAATTAAAAATTGTTTTGCAGCAGGTAATTAAAATGCCGGTGTTAAAAAGATTTTTATCTGCTTTCTTTTTTTACAGCATGGGTGTGCAAACGGTAATGCTGGTGGCCATTGATTTTGGTATTAAAGAATTAAAGTTAGAAGACAGCAAACTTATTATTACAGCAGTTATTATTCAGTTAGTGGCAATAGTTGGTGCAGTAGCCATGTCAAAACTTTCGGCAACCTATGGCAATATTAAAGTTTTAATATTTACAGTTACGTTATGGATCGGGGTTTGCATCACCGGTTATTTCATCACTACCGAAATACATTTTTATATTTTAGCATCGCTGGTAGGTTTGGTAATGGGTGGCATACAATCGCTCAGCCGCTCCACTTACTCCAAACTAATGCCCGAAACAAAAGATACCGCATCTTTTTTTAGTTTTTATGATGTTACCGAAAAATTAGCCATAGTAATTGGTTTATTTAGTTTTGGTTTTATAGAAGGATTAACCGGTAATATGCGTAATTCTCTTTTAGCATTAATTGCTTTTTTTGTGCTGGGTTTATTATTTTTATTAGTAACACTCCGCACACAAAAAAAATTGGTATAAATTTTTAACGTAACCCCTTATGATAAAAAAAATATTTTTTTCAATTGCAGTTTTGCTTTTTGCTAATGCAATAAATGCCCAACAGAACAATACTTTTTTGTGGCGCATTACTAACCCGGTTAACCAGCAACCTTCTTATCTTTTTGGCACTATACATTTACCCCAGGAAAAATTTATGCAACTGACCGATTCGGTGTACGATGCTGTAAACAATACTGATATTTTTTATGGCGAACTGGATTTTTTGAATATTTATAAAGAAATGAGTGATGCTGATGGTTTCTTTCAATCGAAGCTGGATTATTTAGACTCCGTAAAAAAAACTGACAGCTGGAGAAGAATGATCATGTCTGTAAACAGAACTTATAATGCTTCAATTAACCCCGACAGCTTAGACCAGTTTAATAAATTTGGGCAGAGCCTGCTTGCAGATTATATGAAAGCCGACCCGGGTGTAACTGCTTTAGATGCCGCACTTTCTTCTTACGCAATGGTATTGGGTAAAACTACTAAAGGGCTGGAGACATTTAAGTTTCAGATTGACATGCTGTATAAAATAATTGATGCCCGGTTAACCGATACCACATTATTATTTGATGACGATATCAGGCTGACCACAAATTTAAAACGGTTTTACAGCAACCAGCAATTTGATTCGCTTACAGCAATTATAGAATCTATAAATATTACCTACCGCAAAATTGTATTCGACAACAGGAATTTTACCATGGCAGATTCTATTAAAAATATATCTGCCAATAAAACTGCTTTTTTTGCTGTGGGTTGCGGCCATTTGCTGGGTAAAAACGGCATAATTAATTTACTTAAAGCAAAAGGCTTACAACTGTCGCCAGTTTTTTCCACCAATAAACTTTCTATTACTTTACTGGAATCTATTTTTAAAACAGGCATTGATAACGTTAAAAAAGAATTGAAAAAAGAAAAAGCTGATACTGATACTGAAGTTATGCCGGATGAAAAAATTGAAGAGATAAGAGAAGATGTAATGATATCAACCTTGCCAGTAAAAAAAGCTGTTCCTAAAAAAACTGCAGTAAAACAAAAGCCCAAAACAAAAAAGCAATAATCATGAAATTATATTCCATTAACACCGGTTATTTTAAATTAGATGGTGGCGCCATGTTTGGTGTGGTGCCCAAAAGCATCTGGAATAAATTAAACCCTGCTGATGAAAATAATATGTGCAGCTGGGCTTTGCGTTGTTTATTAATTGAAGATGAGGGTAAATTAATTTTAGTTGATACCGGTATGGGTAATAAACAGGATGCCAAATTTTTTGGCCATTATTATTTGCATGGCGATGATACTTTAGAAAAATCTTTAGCGCAACATGGTTTTACCGCAGCCGATATTACGGATGTATTTTTAACGCATTTACATTTTGACCATTGCGGTGGCGCTATTATTAGAGAAGGTGATAAGTTAGTACCTGCATTTAAAAATGCAACGTACTGGAGCAATGCTTCGCATTGGTTATGGGCTAATCAACCTAATGAGAGAGAAAAAGCAAGTTTTTTAAAAGAGAATATTTTGCCAATTCATGAAAGTGAGCAATTAAAGTTTACAGAACACTGGTTTAATAAAGCAAGCACAGAACCAGGATGGCACACAACAATTGGTAACGACGACTATTTAAAATCTGTCCCTTTTATAAAAAATATAGATATCCTATTTGTAAATGGTCATACCGGAGATATGATGCTGCCTAAAATAAATTACAATGGTAAAACAATTGTGTACATGGCCGACTTACTTCCTTCTGTTGCACATATTCCTTTGCCTTATGTTATGGGTTACGATATGTTTCCGTTAACTACATTAAATGAAAAGAAAGCTTTTCTTACTGAAGCTTTAGCCAACGATTATATTTTATTTTTTGAACACGACCCCGTAAATGAATGTTGTAATTTACAAATGACGGAAAAGGGAATTCGGCAAAAAGATGTTTTTAATTTGAGTGAAGTGTAAGAAACTTCCGCAACACTTTTGAAGGGGTTTAAAAAACTCTTTCATTATTCGCAGAGTCTGCGAAACCCTCCAAGAGTTGATAGCATGACCCTGCAACTAATAAATGAAAAATCTGGCATCATCTGCTTCATGATAAAAGTTCAATAAAGATTTACAGTTGAAGAGTGCGACGCCAATGAAGTTGAATAAATTACTACTGCTTGTTACAAAAAAAACCTGCCGTCGGCAGGTTTTGCAATTATACAGTCTAAATATTTACCTCACACCCGTTAACGAAGTTAACGGATACCTTAAATTTTTATAGCCCATCATATCTACTTTTATACTTCCTACTGCAATGGGGCTTTCTACCCTAAGCAATAAATGATTGGGATCGTCGCTTACCCAGGCATTCATTTTTTCGCCCCCTTCAAAAATGGTTCCTTTAATTAAAAGTGGTTTAAATTTTATCGCATTAAATTTTCCGTAACGGGTTTTTATTTTTTCTTTTCCTAAATAACGGATGTATAAATGATACACTTCATCATCTAAAAACATATCGAAAGGAATTTTATCATTCACTTTGTATTTATTAAAATCGATATTACGGGCATAGTACACTGCACTCACCACATCCTGTATGCACTTGGTAACTTTAAAAACACCTTTGGTACTAACGGCAGTGCCTGCTGTTTGGTTAAAGGTTACGTTTTCATATTTTTTATAACCCCCTTCATCAACATTTCGTATAAATTTATAAGGCACTAATGTTGCCGTATCAATATAACTTTCGTACTTATCCCTTACTTTAAAAAATTTATCGAAGAAGGAATATGATTTGCCTTCGCCTGTACAATGATAGACCGTCTTTCCATTAAAGCGCTCCAGCGAAGTGGTAAAAGTTGCTTCGCCTGCGCCAATATATGCTCCCATAGCGCTGTAAAAAACTTTCATCGTCACCACTTCATCGGCTTTAAATGCAGTGTTTTTAATACCGCAAAATTCATCGTCGTAAGCCGGTTTAAAACTTACACAGCAAAGCCCTAAAATTATCAAACTGAATGTAGCGTAACGTCTCATTTTTCTTTTACTATTTTTTTAATGCCCAAAATTAATATACTCCCAATTAATGCCGGTATTACTAAATTAATTAACCATATTGCCAGTGCTGCAGTTTCAATACCCAGTGTATTGGTGCTGTACATTTTCATCAGTTCCATGCTTGCCTTTGCCCTTACTGGTAACTCTAAAAAACCAATGGTGGGTGCTACGGCCATCAACAAATAAAAAACGGTTATCAGCCAAAAACTTAATCCCACTTCAATATCTACCTGCATTACCTGCAGCAATAAAATATACTGCACTACAAAAACTATATACCGCAACAGCGATAATGACAGTATAGTTAGCAATTGCCTTGCCGAAAACTCATCCAGCACTGTTATATGCTTTACCGCTTTGGTAAATGCCGGCACCTTTTCTATTAAACGTACCAGCCATGCTAATCTTATATAAAATAAAAAAAGTATCACTGTGCCCGTAATGCTGAAATAAATAAGCACATTACCCCAAAAGTGGGGTAAAACGTTTAAAGCGTTGCTGCTGTTATGTGAAAAATATCTTAAAAAAATTAAACCTGCACAGCCCATTACCATTGTAACCAGCAACTGGCTTAAGCTTGAGGCAATATTAAGCGATATGGCTTTAATGCGGTTTTCTTCATTTAAAAATAAAATTCTGCCGCCATACTCGCCAATACGGTTGGGGGTTAGCATGGTTATACTGCAACCTGCCAGCACCGATTTAAATGCTTTAATAAAAGAAAACTGCTGCATATGCAACACCAGCAGCTGCCATTTTTTTGCTTCTATACCCCAGTTAACCAGCATTAAAATAATTACGGCTAAAAATTTCCAGCCCTTCCAGCTGTGTTTTACCTGCTGCCAGCGCTGTTCCAGATCTGGCTGCTGAATTAATTGCCTGTATAAACTGTAACAAAGCACTATTAATAATACCGGCCCTAAAAAATAGTTGATTAATATTTTAATACTTTTGTTCAATACGCAATGTTAGTTCAATTATTAAACTCAAAAAATTTTTAGTGTGCCCAAAGCAAAACCGTCCATCATTTTAGGTATCGACCCCGGCACAATAATTATGGGCTATGGTTTAATTGAAGTAAATGATAATAAAATTTCGCTGTTAGAAATGGGTGTACTGCAACCCGGTAAAGTAAAAGACACGTACAAAAAACTGCAGTTAATTTTTAATACCGTTAGCGGATTAATTACAAAATACCAACCCACTACTTTTGCCATTGAAGCACCATTTTTTGGTAAGAATGTACAGAGTATGCTAAAGTTAGGCAGGGCACAGGGCGTGGCTATTGCTGCTGCCATGCGGCATGGTATTGAAGTAACGGAATACTCACCAAAAAAAGTAAAGCAATCGGTAACGGGCAATGGTAATGCCAATAAAGAACAGGTGATGAAGATGCTGCAGCAAATTTTAAATTTTAAAGATAACCCCAAACATTTTGATGCTACCGATGCTTTGGCCGTTGCGGTGTGTCATTTTTTTCAGCAAAAAAATCCGGTAGCGGCGGCAGGAAATAAATTAAAAGGATGGGATGCATTTATTGCACAAAATCCGGGGAGGATTAAAAAGATTTAGATGTTTAGGTAACAACATTTCATTAACAGTATAGTTATAAATCTTTGTAAATAATTTTTAGTAAAGTTTGCAGGCGGGGATATGGTTATTAACTGAAAATCACAATCAGAAAACGTTACATGGTCATTCGTTCAAAAACATTGCGGCTGGTAATTTTAATAAGTACTGTTTTAGTTACTATTATTATTGCGGTGCAGTTATTCTGGCTGCAAAAAGTGTATAAATACGAAGAGAAACAATTTAACATCAATGTTTCAAAAAGTATTCGTGGGCTTTACCGGGATATGCAACTTGTGAATGATGTAAGCGATAATGTGCAGAAAAAAATTGAAAACCCAAAGCCCGATCTGTATTTATTAAGAATTGATTGTAACCCTCATTTAGACAGTCTTTGGACAAATTTAAAAGCTGAGCTTACCGACTTTGATGTGTATACCGATTGCAAAGCAGCCATTTACAGCCAGGAAAAAAATGCTTATACCGAAGAAGAATATATCGACCTGCCTGATGCCTATTTTCCACCAAAAGAAAAAAAGCCACTTCCTGTTTTAAAAAGGGACTATTCCTATATTGCTTTATTTTTTCCGCACCGTGGAGGATATATTTTAAAGCAAATGTATTTTTGGATTGCATCCGGAGGTTTACTGCTTGTAGTTTTAATTGCTTTTGGCGCCAGTATTTTTTACCTGTACAAACAAAAATTTTTAAACGAAACACAAAAAGATTTTGTAAATAATTTTACGCATGAATTTAAAACCCCGCTGGCTGTTATAAAAATTGCGGCCGAAGTGTTACAACAGCCAGGCATTTCGCAAAAGCCGGAGAAATTAAAAAATTACGCTTCAATTATTAATGAACAAATTAGCCATTTGCAGGGGCAAACGCAAAGGCTTTTAGAAATTGCTTATACCGACAGTAATGCATTGCAACTTGAAAAAGAAAAATTTGATGTAAACGATTTATTGCAACAGGCCATTAATAATTTGCATCCGCTGGCTGAGGAAAAAAATGCGGTGATACAAACAACATTTTCTTCAACAGGTATTATGGTTACTGCAGATAAATATTATATGCTGCTTACTTTTATTAACCTTATTGAAAATGCCATTAAATATTCAACCAGCCCCAAAATAAATATTGCCACATATACAGAAGGGCACGATTGCTGCATTGCTGTAAAAGATAACGGCATTGGTATTAGTGAAGAAAACCAGAAAAAAATATTCAACCGTTTTTTCAGGGTTACCGAAGGCGATCTGCATACCACCAATGGGTTTGGATTAGGCCTGAATTTTGTTAAAAAAATAGTTGAGGAACACGGAGGAAAAATTGACGTAAAAAGCGAACCGGGAAATGGCAGTACTTTTATAATAAAAATTCCACAGCATTAAATTTTACAGCATGAGCAAGGCAAAAGTTTTACTGGCAGAAGATGACCTTTCGTTAAGTTTTGTTATTAAAGATAATTTGCAGGATGCCGGTTTTGAAGTAACGCATTGTGCCGATGGTGAAGCTGCATGGCAAAAATTTCAGAAAAAAGATTTTGATATTTGTTTGCTGGATGTTAATATGCCGGAGAGGGATGGCTTCTCTCTTGCAAAAAAAATACGGCAGCAAAGTGATATTGTACCCATCATTTTTTTAACCGCTAAGAGCCTGGAAGAAGATAAGATAAAAGGTTTTAAAACCGGTGCCGACGATTATATTACCAAACCCTTCAGTATGAAAGAACTGGTAATGCGTATGGATGTTTTTTTACGCCGCACAAAAAAATTGCAATCGGATGGGGTGGAAGAATACAAATTAGGCACTTTAAGATTTGCTTATAACGAATTAAAAATTTATGGCGATACTGTAACCACTTCTCTTACTCAACGTGAAGCCGATCTGCTGAAATTTTTTGTACTGCACATTAATAAAATTTTAAAAAGAGAAGAATTGCTGCTGAATGTATGGGGCAAAGATGATTATTTTTTAGGCCGCAGTATGGATGTATTTATTACCAAGCTGCGTAAATATTTAAAACCCGACCCTGCAATTGCTTTGGAGACCATACATGGTGTGGGGTTTAGGTTGCAGATAAATTAAAAGGAGAAGCCACTGCTTGGCTTTTTTCTGCCACAGATTGCACAGATTTTCACGGATTTTTTTTTGTGTATTTAATCTGTGTAAATCCATGGCTTAATTTCTTAAAGATTACTCAATATTTTTTCCTGCACTACTTTTAATTCCTCCTCAGTAGTTTTAGTTTTCCCTTTTGTAAAATTTAAATCATTAGCAGTGTTGATGGGCACTAAATGCAGATGTGCATGCGGTACCTCTAATCCCACCACACTTATACCACAACGGTTACAGTTAAATGCTTTTTCAATAGCATGTGCAATGGGTTTTGCAAACACCAGCATTCCGGCAAGGTAGTCATCGGGCACATCAAATAATTTATCTACTTCTAATTTGGGTACTACCAGCACATGGCCTTTTACCAATGGTTCAATATCTAAAAAAGCAAAAAACTTTTCGTCTTCGGCAATTTTATAACAGGGTATTTGACCGGCGATTATTTTAGAGAAGATGGTCATAATAATTATTTCTATAAAGATAAAATACAAATGCATTCTTGCACACACAAATTATTAGACTCTAATTTAACCCGCCTTCGACAAGCTCAGGGTGAAAGCTCATCGCTTAAAAAAATTAAAAAAGCCCATCCTTTATAAGGACGGGCTTTAAAAATTTTCGATACAAATTTATATATTGATATCTTCTACCCTGAATTTCAACATTCCTGCCGGCACTACAACATCTACCTCATCGCCAATTACTTTGCCCAATAAACTTTTACCAATGGGAGACGTAACAGAAATTTTGCCCAGTTTTAAATCGGCTTCTTTTTCTGAAACTATCTGGTAAGTAACTTTCTTTTTAGTACCCATATTGGTAAGCGATACCTTGGTAAGTATGCTTACTTTGCTGGTATCAATATTGGTTTCATCTAAAATACGGGCAGTGGCAATTACGCCTTCCAAATATTTTATTTTTGCTTCCAGCATGCCCTGTGCTTCTTTGGCAGCATCGTATTCGGCATTTTCTTTTAAATCCCCTTTTTCACGGGCTTCGGCAATAGCTTTACTGGCCGCAGGCCTGTCCACACTCTTCATACCATGCAGCTCCTCCTTCATTTTTTCAAAGGTATCTTTTGTAACATAATTGGTGGTACTCATAAAAATTCTATTTAGTAACGAGAAAAAAAATACAACGCCCCAGATTGGCTAAGGCATTGCATGTATTGCAAAAGTAGTGAAAATTTTAAATACCTAATTTTTCTAAGATAACGGCGCCCATTTTATAAAAAGACTCGTGGCTGTAGCCGGCAATATGCGGCGTTATAATTACATTGGGTTGGGTATTCAAAAAATCCAGCTGCTCTTTTTCCATGGCAGACAAGGTTTGTAGCTTTTCATTTTCCAGTACATCTAAACCTGCGCCGGAAATTTTATTTTCTTTTAATGCCGTTATTAGTGCAGCAGTATTTACCACTTTACCCCTTGAAGTATTTAATATTATTGGCCGCTGCTGCAGGCTAGTAAAAAAATCATCATTGGCAATATATTTTGTTTCTGCTGTTAAAGGCAAATGAAAACTTACCACATCGGCATAGCGGCCAATTTGTTCAATGTTGGCTGCTCTTATATATCCGTCTGCAAAATCAAATTTATATTTATCGTAAGCCAGCACCGTTACATTAAAAGCCGAAAGCAATTTTGCAAACGAACTGCCGGTGTTTCCATAACCAATAATGCCCACAGTTTTACCTGTTAATTCTGTACCACGGTTAGCATCCCTTATCCATTCGCCATTTTTAACTTCTGTACAACTGCTGTTAATTTTATGCAGTAAACCCAGTAACATTCCCAATGCATGTTCCGCCACAGCATTACGGTTTCCTTCGGGGCTGCTTACACATTGGATGCCTTTTGCTTTTGCATAATCAACATCTATTAATTCCATGCCGCTGCCCAGTCTGCCTATCCATTTTAATTTGCCTGCATTATCTAACATATTTTTATCAATAGCTAATCTTGTGGTTACAATTAAACCTTCTGCTTCGCTCACTAAGTTTTTTAATTCATCATAACTTATATCAGGATTGTATAAAACTTTATAGCCTTTTTTTTGCAAACTCTCCATAAGATGGTCGTGTGTCTTTGCCGTTATTATAACCAATTTTTCGTTACTCATTCTGCTAAAATATTTTTATCTTACTGTAAAATTAACCTTAGTTTATGTTTAGTAAAATTTCTTTTTTAATAACTGTTGTTTTGTTTACTGCTTTACACAGTTATGCTCAAATAACCGATCTGGAAGAAAAAAAGCCTGAAACCATTAACGGTATTGAATATGGCTATTTTATAAAAAACGAGCAGGTAAAAAGTGTAAAAGATGAAGAATACAGCCGCTTTGAAATTACATTGTATGCTACTAACAAAAGTGGCTGTTCAAAAATTTATTCCGACAGGGTTACACTATCTTCTTCCGAACCGGCCAATTTAATTGCTGGCTTTAACTGCACCAATGCCAACGGTAAACGCTTAACTGCTAAAAGCGGCAGCGTAAAAGCAAAGGAATTTTACATTAACGCAAAAGTGCAGGAAAACGGAAAAGAAATTATAAAAACTGCTAAAGCCGGTTACATTTTTCGTAATGGCGAAAGCCTTAAAGCTAATATTATTGTGCTGGTACCAAAAGGAGAAAGGCCGGTAATACAATGCAACGTAAATTATTTACCGGAGTTGTAGGAGCATTTAAATTAAGAAGCTTAAAAGGAATGTTCAATTTTCAATAGAAATGCAGTCTATGCTACTTTTATGCAGTTTTCATAAAAGTAGTTTCACCCTAAATACACTTGTATTTTATTGAATATTGAGTGTTGAATATTGAGCATTGAATATTTTTCTTAGCTAATTACCTTGACCCCCTTATAGACTAACTACCTCGCCGCAATCATACTAATCTCCACATTTACATTTTTAGGTAAGCCTTTTACAGCTACAGTTTCTCTTGCAGGAAAATCACCGCTGAAATATTTACCGTAAATTTCATTTACCTGGCCAAACAAATTCATATCGCTTAAAAAAATGGTAGTTTTTACCACATTGCTAAAATCCATTAAAGCTTCGGTTAAAATAGCTTTAAGGTTTTGCATTACCTGGTGCGTTTCTTCAATAATATCGGCGTTGGCCAGTTCGCCTGTAACCGGTTTTAATGCCACCTGGCCAGATATAAAAAGTAAATTACCTGCAAATACCGCCTGGTTGTAAGGGCCAATTGGTGCAGGTGCATTATCCGTATTAATTATTTGTTTTGTCATTGCTGGTTTATTTATTTTCAAAATGCAAATATATCTTTTTGTAACCACCTATTTTTGCAAAAAAATAATAAATGACAATTGTTGTACTTGCGGCAGATAATATGTGGGAAGCATTAACAAATAATTCCGCTGATATAGAATGGATAAAAGCCACCGATGATTTTTCTTTTAAAAATTATAAAGAAGCCGATGCATTTTTTATTTTAACTGATACCACTGATTTTAATTTTACAGAAACAGTAAAACCTGTTTTTATAAACAGTGTTACCACAACTTTAAATGAATTAAATACTGCCGATAATATTTTACGAATTAACGGCTGGGATACTTTTTTACAAAGATCCGTTTGGGAAATTGCAGGAAAAATTAATGACAGTAACAAAGCAATTGCTGAAAAACTAAACAAAAAAATATTTTTAGTAAATGATGAGCCTGGTTTTGTATCTGCAAAAATTATTGCCATGATAATTAACGAAGCGTATTTTGCATTGGGTGACGAAGTGAGCAGTAAAACTGAAATTGATACTGCAATGAAGTTGGGTACAAATTATCCCTACGGCCCTTTTGAATGGGCTGAAAAAATTGGTGTAAAAAATATTTATGATCTTCTAAAAAAATTAAGTGTAACAGATAAACGTTATCAACCTGCACCAACACTTATTGCCGAAGCAGCAAAAAAATAATTAATGGGCCTTATTTTAAATATTGATACAGCAACCGAAACTGCACAGGTAAGTTTTGCAAAAGATGGCAAAGTATTGCAATCGATAACTAACGAAATGCAAAAAGATCATGCTTCGTTTTTGCAAACAGCCATACAGCAACTTGCAAAAAAAAGTAGCATTGCATTAGCTGATGTTGATGCAATTGCTGTAACTGCCGGCCCGGGTTCTTACACTGGTATAAGGGTTGGCATGGCAAGTGCAAAAGGTTTATGCTATGCACTAAATAAACCTCTAATAGCAATAAATACTTTACAAGTTTTAACTGTTGCTGCCCAGCAGGAATTAAATAATACCCCCGAAATTTTATTTTGCCCAATGATAGATGCCAGGCGAATGGAAGTATTTACGGCAATTTATAACAACACATTGGCTGAAATACTGCCGCCCTGTGCAATTATTTTGGAAGAAAGCTCATTTTTATCGCAATTAAAAAATAATAAAATGGTGTTTTTTGGCAGCGGCGCTGCTAAATGGAAAGCCCTTTGCAGACATTCAAATGCTTCATTTGCAGCAGCTTTAAACATTACCGAAGCTATGGCAAGTTTAAGTGAGGCTTATTTTGTGCAACAAAAATTCAGCGATCTTGCCTACAGCCAGCCTTTTTATCTAAAGGAATTTCAAGACAAAATATAAAAGATTACCATTAATTGTAAAAGGCATTTTTTTTAAATTTTACAGCCACAAATTTATTTGCATAAGTAAATATTGGTATATTTGGTAGTTCAACATTGTTCAAGCATAATTAAAATTTACATCTTATGATGGTTGCATCCCAATCATTGGAGTCGCCTGTGGCTGCTTCAAAAACTTCATCTGAATCTTCAATCAATGTGGATTATCATTCCTTAAAAAAAGCGGCGCTTGTTTTAAGGGCATTAAACCACAAACTTCGCCAGCAATTATTGAAGTTAATTGAAGAAGAAAAAAAGATTACTGTTACAGAAATTTATGTTCGTTTACGCCTGGAGCAATCTGTTGCTTCGCAGCACCTTGCAATTTTAAGAAAAGCAGGTATTGTAATTACACAGCGTGATGGAAAATTTATTTACTACGCAGTTAATTTTAAAAGGATTGAGGAAATAGATACTTTTGTTAAGCAACTTGTTGGTTAATTATTAAAAGTATTCATAAAAGCGTCCCGTCTATGGCGGGACGCTTTTTTATTTTTATCTTTGCCCTAAATAATATTTTATGTTTATTAAACAATTATATACCGGTTGCATTAGCGAAGCTGCGTATTATATTGAAAGCGAAGGCGAAGTGGCTATTATAGATCCATTAAGAGATACAGAAGAATATATTGTGCTGGCTAAAGAAAGAAATGCAGGTATAAAATATATTTTTGAAACACATTTTCATGCCGATTTTGTAAGCGGTCATTTAGATTTAAGCAAAGAAACAGGTGCCCCAATTATTTTTGGCCCCGGAGCAAAAACCAATTTTAAAATTTATAACAGTAAAGACGGTGAAATATTTAAACTGGGCAAAATAAGTTTTGAAATTTTGCATACACCGGGCCACACTATTGAGAGTACCTGTTATTTATTAAGAGATGAAAATGATAAACCATATGCCATTTTTAGCGGCGATACTTTATTTGTAGGCGATGTTGGCCGCCCCGATTTAAGCAGTGGTGATATGAGCAGCGAAGAACTGGCCGGCATTATGTACGATACAATTCAAAATAAAATATTACCATTGGCAGATGATATAATTGTTTACCCGGCACATGGCGCAGGCAGCAGTTGCGGTAAAAATTTAGGGCCTAATAATTTTAGTACCATTGGCGAAGAAAGGCAAACTAACTATGCCCTGCAGCCGCAAACTAAAGAAGCATTTATTAAAGCGGTAACAGAAGGTTTAACAGATGCACCAAAATATTTTGCTGTAAATGCACAAATAAATATGGAAGGATACGAGAGTTTAGATAATGTAAAACAAAATGGACTTACTCCTTTATCCATTGCCGCATTTAAAAAATTAATGAATGAAGATGTGCTGGTTTTAGATACCCGGCATGCAGATATATTTACACAGGGTTTTATACCCGGCAGTATTTTTATTGGGTTAGAAGGCCGCTTTGCAGAATGGGCAGGCAGTTTATTGCCTTTTGAAAAACCAATGATTTTAGTTACCGAACCGGGCATGGAAGAAGAAACTGTAATTCGTTTATCGAGAGTGGGCTTTGATAAAATGCTGGGATATTTACAGGGGAGTTTTGAAGGATGGCAGGCAGCAGGCGAAAAAGTTGATTTAATAATTAATATAGAAGCCGATGAACTGGCAATGGACTTACCACACGATCCTAATTTAGTAGTAGTAGATGTAAGAAGAGAAGCTGAGTACGCCGATGGCCATGTAAAAGGTGCACAAAATATTCCTTTAAACGAAATGACCGATGTGGTAACCATTGCAAATTTTGAAGACAATCAAAATCTATATATTCATTGTGCAGGTGGTTACAGAAGTGTAATTGCATCTTCTTTAATAAAACGCCAGGGCGTACATAATTTAAGAAATGTACTGGGCGGCTGGACTAAAATAAAAGAAGAGAAAAATATTATTACTGAGAAAGATGCCAGTGTATTAAATTGATAGAATAAAAATTATTCAGGCGCTGCTGCATTTTTATCAATCCATAGATTTTTATATTCTGCCTTCCATTCAAACTTAAAGCGGCGGTGGCTCCATAAATAATTTGCAGGGTCATCTTTTACAGTTTTCTCCAAAATATTTCTGTACATGCAAGTTAATTCTCCAGGTTTTGTATTGCCTCCCTGCTCAGTTAATAATGTAGCAGTAAAATGATAGTGCCCCCTTTTAATTTTTTTAAACCCGACAAAAACTACTGCTGCATTATTTTTAATAGCGCCTTTTTCTGGCCCGGTTAAAAAAGGGGTAGGGTTACCAAAAAAATTTAACCAGTGACCCCAAAGCGGACTGGGTGGATTTTGATCTGCCGCAAGGCCCAGCATGTATTGGTTTTTAAATACATCATGCATCTTATTTTTAAAATCGCTGGCGCCTACTAATACTGTGCCGTACCTTTTGCGTATATCAAAAAATATTTTATCAAAAACTTTATTTTTAATAGGGATGTATATGCCCACAAACGGAATTTTTAAATTAATTGCGTACAGTAAATTGGCATACTCCCAGTTAAACTGGTGGCCTGCCATTAAATTAATATTGTATCCTTTACTAATCAGGTCGTTTATAATTTCAAATGTACCGGTGCTTCTTTTTAATAATTGTTTTTTTGAAATAGAAATAAACTTCAAACTTTCTATCATGGCATCTGTAAAATACTGATAAAATTTTTTAGCAATTTTTATCCGTTCCTTTTCTGTTTTTTCGGGAAAAGCAATAGCCAGGTTACTTAATACCGTATCCCGTCTGTACTTAATAACATGATACAGCAGAAATGCAAAAAAATCACTTATGCCATAAAGAATAAAGAATGGAAGTAATGAGACTAAATAAAGTAATGGGTAAACAATATAATACATCGAATTTATTTGATGAGCAAAGGTATGCCGTACAAGTGAGTGACACAACGATGCTTAATAGAATTACTAAAGATTGTTTCAAAAAAAAATTACAACACAATATTTTGTACCATTTCACTTTTTGCAGGATAATCAGTATTAAAATGCAAACCTCTGCTCTCCTGCCTGAACTCTGCACTTTTTACAATTAAAAATGCTACAGTAATCATATTTCTTAACTCACAAAGCTGTGGCGATACAATTGTTTTTTTATACAGCTCTTCAGTTTCTGCAAATAATAAATCCAAACGCTTCATCGCTCTTTGCAGCCTTTCATTATTTCTAACTATACCCACATAATCACTCATCAGTAACTTTAATTCTTTTACGCTCTGGGTAATTAAAATCATTTCTTTGGGTGATGAAGTGCCGTCAATTTTCCAATCGGGAATATTATCCTCTCCGCTACCTGAAGGGGAAACTGAGCGAAGATTAATATTGGAAATTGAATCTTTATAAGCTCTATGTGCAAATACCATTGCTTCTAAAAGCGAATTGCTGGCAAGCCGGTTGGCACCATGCAAACCTGTGCTGGCACATTCACCGGCTGCATACAAATTATTGATAGATGTTCTTGCATGCTCATCTGTTTTTATTCCGCCGCAACTGTAATGCGCTGCCGGTGCAACAGGTATTAAGTGTTTAGTAATATCTATACCAATACTTAAACATTTATCATAAATATTCGGGAAATGCTCAATAAATTTTTCTTTACCAAAATGGCGGCAGTCTAAAAAGACATTTTCGGTACCGGCTACTTTCATTTCGTTATCAATAGCACGGGCAACGATATCACGTGGTGCCAGATCTTTTCTTGCATCATAGCGTTCCATAAAGGCTTCGCCATTATGGTTGCGTAAAATGCCGCCATCGCCACGTACGGCTTCGGTAATTAAAAAACTTTGTCCACGTACACCCGGCTCGTACAATGCAGTAGGGTGAAATTGTATGAACTCCATATTTTCAATTCTGCCTTTTGCCCTGTACACCATGGCCACACCGTCGCCTGTTGCAATCGCAGGGTTTGTAGTGGTGCGGTACACCTGGCCGTTACCACCGGTTGCCAGCAAAGTAATTGTAGATAATATTTTTTCTACTTTATTAGTAGCAAGATTTAAAACATACACACCATAACATTCAATATCGGGTGTTGATTTTGTAATGAGATAACCTAAATGATGCTGTGTAATTATATCCAGCACAAAACAATGACTTATGAGTTGTATATTTTTTTGTTTAGCCAATGCAGCAAGTAAAGCCCTTTCCATTTCTTTACCCGTTACATCTTTATGGTGCAAAATTCTAAATTCACTATGACCACCTTCTTTACCTAACTTAAAATCGCCATCGGGTGCTTTATCAAACTGTGCACCCCATTCAATAATTTCTTTAATTCTGTCAACCCCTTCTTTTACCACAATTTCTACAATATGCCTGTTACATAACCCATCACCGGCAATTAAAGTATCTTCTATATGTTTTGCAAAACTGTCTTTATCAAAATCCATTACACCTGCAATACCACCTTGTGCATATTTGGTGTTAGTTTCATCACTTTGTGTTTTGGTAAGTACTGTTACTTTTTTACCAGGGCATTCCTGTGCAACTTTTAAAGCATAAGTTAAACCAGCTATGCCACTGCCAATTACTAAAAAATCTGTTTGCATGTTGTTCTTCTTAAATAGCAGGGACATTTACCCAAGCCTCATTCTCTTTTAATAAATTTATTAATTCATCTACAGCAATGGCGCTGTCGATATTTCTTTTCACTACTTCTTTACCCTTATACAAAGTTATTTTGCCCACCCCACTGCCCACATAACCAAAATCTGCATCGGCCATTTCGCCGGGGCCATTTACAATGCAACCCATAATAGCAATCTTCACGCCTTTTAAATGATTGGTAACGGCACGAATTTTTGCAGTGGTTTCCTGCAGGTCAAATAAAGTTCTGCCACAACTGGGGCAACTGATGTATTCTGTTTTAGAAATTCTTGTACGGGTGGCCTGTAAAATTCCAAATGCAATGGAATTTAATATTTTTGTTTGCGGAGCAATGGTTTTGTTTCCGTATTGATATCCAAAGCAAACGCCATCGCAAAACCCATCCAGCAATAAACCTCCTGCTTCTATGGAATAGTGAATTAAACTTTCTTCCATTGTTGCATTGTTGCTGTCGCAAATAATTATTACAGGATTTTTTATTTCGTTATACGCCAGCTCCACAAACATTCTGCGAATACTTTGCATGGCATTTTTATTGGTAGAGCTTAAACAAAGTACGGCAGTTTTATCTGCCTTAATTTTTGCAAATAATTTTACCAGTTGCTGATCGGGAGAATTTTCTGAATAACAATCGATCATTACAAAATTAATGTGCGATGATTTTACAATTAAATCATTCAGGTATTCATCTGCATCTAAAATTGGAATATATTTTTCAGAATGTTTGGGATCTTCATTTACCATTAACAGCCAGGTAATATGCGGAAGAATAACTTTTAATGTTCCCGGTAAAGCAAAATCTACCTGAGCTGAAGTATATAAATAATCCGCAGCTGCATCACCAATATTCCATTTATCAGTTGCAGCATCGTAAGTGTAACCAATGCTCTGTAAATCTTCCGGGGTAATTTTTTCGAATTTACTAAAATCTGCAACCACAACCGGTACATGTTTACTGCCGATATTACTTACTTCAAAACTTTCTCTTCTTTTATATTCAAACGGCGAGTAAGGCAAACGTGATGCATTTAAAGTTAAAGCATCCGCAATTGGAGATGCCGCAATAGCTGCATACCGCTTCACAATATCTTTACAAACTGGTATTTCTAATTCAGGATCTTCGGTTAAACTCACCCTTATCGTATCACCAATACCATCTTCTAATAAAGTACCAATACCAATCGCACTTTTTATTCTTCCATCTTCACCGTCGCCAGCTTCGGTTACGCCTAAGTGCAGTGGGTAACATTCGCCAAATTCTTCCAGCATGTGATTGATCAGTAAACGATACGCATGCACCATCACCTGCGGATTACTGCTCTTCATACTTAAAATAATCTGGTGATAATCTTCTGCTCTTGCAATACGCAAAAACTCCATCGCACTTTCCACCATACCCATAGCCGTATCGCCATAGCGGCTCATTATCCTATCGCTTAAGCTGCCATGATTGGTACCAATACGCATAGCAGTACCATGTTCTTTACAAATTAAAACCAATGGCGTAAAGCGTTCTCTTATTCTTTCAATTTCTTCTGCATATTCTGCATCGGTATATTCTATCTGTTCAAATTTTTTCTTATCTACATAATTACCGGGGTTCACCCTCACTTTCTCTACAATTCTTGCTGCAATTTCTGCAGCGTTGGGTGTAAAATGAATATCGGCAACCAATGGTGTATCATAACCACGTTTTCTTAATTCATCTTTTATGTGTTGTAAATTTTCTGCTTCTTTTTTTGACGGTGCTGTAATACGCACCAATTCTGCACCGGCTTCAATACAACGGATGGATTGCTCCACAGTTGCCATTGTATCCATAGTGTCGGTGGTCGTCATGGTTTGTACTCTTATGGGATGATTATTGCCCAATAAAAGATTGCCCACTTTTACTTCTCTTGTTTTAAGACGCTTGTATTCAGTTAAACTTTCGCAGTACATTTTTTAATTATAATGATGATTGCAAAGGTAACAATTTGTAACAGCTAAAGTTTAGTTGCTGAGTTTAGATTTACAACTTTCGCACAACCATTTATTTTCTCCGTCAACCTGCTTAATACTGCCGCCTGCATCTGTCATTAAGCATGCTGGATTACTGGTGCAATGCGGCAGGCCAAGGTTATGCCCCAACTCATGCAATACAACTTTTATTAAACGCTCTTTTAAAAGCGCCGTTGTTTTAGATGCCCGTTGCAAACGGTAAACAGAAATAACACAAACTTTGCCGGGACACATACCTAAACCAAAAATGCCCCAGTCGGTTATTTTTCCGTTAGAAGTAGAAATATCTTTATTGGTTAGTCCTGCAATTGCATCAACATGCTGAGGAAGAATATTTTTTTCGTATTTTAATAAACTATCTGCCCTGTACCGGTTGCGAAGTGGATAAAATGCAAACGAAGGAAGATCTGCTGATTTTAGTGAAACTACTTCGCAATTATAAAAAATTGCTGTTTCATTTTTAACATAGCTTAATAAAGCTTTATCAAAATTGCCATAAGGCAACAGTGCTACTTTAAAATTATTTTTTTGTGATGACGATTTCTTAAAATTTATGGCAGGCGAACTGTTGCAGCTAAATAAAATTGTTACCAGTAAAATATTTGAGAAAACATTAATTACCCGAAGAGAAATTAACATATAAAAAATTATTTATAGCCCGGGTTAACTTTATTGCGGTAAGCTATTACCAATCTTTGTCCGGTTTATTGGGCGAAGAAACATTTACCTTTCTCAATTTATCCTGCAGATTTTTTTCCTGCTGTAATAAAGCTTTCAGTTTTTCTTCTGCATCTTTTTTTGTTATTTTAGAAGGCTTGGGTTGCTGCTTTTGTTCTTCTTTTTTCTTTTGCTGCTCTTTTTGTTTGGGATCTTCCTTAGGTTTTTGCTGTTCTTTTATTTGCTGCAAAGCCTTTTGTAAATTTTGCCTGGCATCTTCATCCTGCGGATTTAATTTTAAAGCTTTTTTATAGGCAGCAATACATTCAGGTATTTTTTTGTTGTTCTGCAACACAACGCCTTTATTATAAAATGCTTTTCCTTTATCATCTTTTACTGTTAAGTTTCCGGAAGCATTATCGTAAGCGTTTACTGCCTCATCAGTTTTTTTATTTTTGTATAATGCATTCCCTAAATTATATTGTGCCGTTGCATTCTCTGGTGTTTTTGTGGTTACTTTTTGATATTCCGTTGCAGCTTTATCAAACTCGTTTTTACTATAAGCCTCATTCCCTTTTTTTATAATTTCTTTTTCGTTTTGTGCAAAAGCGCCAACCGGCAATAAGCAGATGGCCATAAGCAATGAAGTTGCTAATTTAACCGGCACCTGCTTTTTGTTTTTAGTATTTACTCTTTCCGAGATCAACATTTCAATTACAAGCAACAATAAAGACAGCACTAAAAAATACTGGAAAAAACTTTCGTAATTCACCAACGAATCTTCTGTAACCGTCCGCTGATCCATTGTATTTAATTGAGCATCCAATTTTGCCACCACAGCATCTGTATTATTGTAGAGTTGATAAATACCGTTTCCTTTTTCAGCGATGCTCATTAGTTCGGCCTCGTTTAATTTTGTAATTACTACATTTCCTTCATTGTCTTTTTTAGTTTGGTTGGTAGCAGGATCAAAAATTGATGAACCGTCAGGTGAACCAATACCAACAGTATTTATTACTACACCTTCAGCAGCCATTTCTTCTGCAATCTTGGTTGCAGCTTCGTCGTGGTCTTCGCCATCGCTTATTAAAATAACAGATTTATATTTTTTTTCTTTAGTGTTGAAAGATGCGTAACACATTTTTAATGCATCACCAATTACGGTTCCCTGTGTGGGTACAATATCCGGCGTGGCAGAAGATAAATACATTTTTGCTGCGCCATAATCGCCGGTTAGCGGCATTTGTAAATAGGCTTTACCTGCAAAAACAACAATGCCAATTCTGTCGTTACCTAATTTATCAATCAGTTTGCCAATTGCCTGCTTTGCTCTTTCCAACCTCGATGGTTTAACATCCTGCGCCAGCATACTTTTGCTTACATCTAATGCTATCATTACATCAATACCATTACGGGTAACTTTTGCTGCACCCTGCGGCGAACGTAAATTAGCCAGTGCAAAAGCAGCCGATGCAAAAGCCGTAACTATCAAAATAAATTTTATTGCAAAGCGTTGGGCCGAATAATTTTTAATCATTTCTTTCACCAGCCTTTCATCACCAATTTTTTTTATAGTTTTCTTTTTCCAGTTTAATGCCAATAGAAACAGTAATACCAAAATTGGCACGCCTGCTAATGCTAATAAAAATTCTATGTATTGAAAACTAAACATATTATGTTGGCAAATTAATAAATAACTATTGGTGCAAATTGTTAAATCTGTTAATGAACGGAAAAATCATCTAACCCTGGTAAATCTCTATCTCAGGAATATCAAATCCTTTTCGGGCATTACTACCCCGTTTTTTGAATAATGAACGAATAGCGAAAAAAGCAATAATGGCAAGAAGAAAAATAAAAATCACAAAAAGTAGCTTTGCCATTTTTATTTTGAATTAAATCATTATTTCTTCCCCTCAAAAAAACCTAATTGTTTTAAAATACCCATTGTAATATTTTTTCGTACAGCTTTCATATCAATTTCTTCTTTGCCAGCTTTTACAAATGTTACAAAAAAATACACGTGGTTATTCTCTTCAACCCAACCGGTTTGCCAGCCAATATTATTTTTTTGCTCATCAAAACCCCAGCCGGTTTTATAACTCAATTTGTATGCCGCATTATCTTCCTGCAGCATTACACCTTTTACCATTTCATGTACACTTTTTCTAAAAGGTAATTGATCAAAGTATAATCTTTTCATCAAACCCAACTGCTCATCTGGCGAAATTTTTAATGTATTATTCAGCCAGAAAGAATCAATTGGTCCGCTGATATTTTTATTGCCATAACCAATACTGTCTATCCATCTTTTCATAGTATCTTTTCCAATTCTTCTCGCCACTTCCTGGTAATAAGGCACGCTGCTTACTTTAAAAGCCTCGGTCATTCCCATATCTTTATTCCAGTCTTCATTCCATCTTTTAATTCCATCCCATTTAATCATCATGGTGTCGTTGGTAATTACGCCACTTTGCAAACCAATTAAAGAGTTTACAATTTTAAAAGTAGATGCAGGAGAAAAACGCTGCGTATCCAGCTGCATATTATACACAGTAACTTTCCCATCTGCATTATTCAGTAATGTAAAACAGCCATCCACTTTGTTTTCATCAAAATATTTTTTCAGGCTGTTATCAATTTTTGCTTTGTTTACACTGCAGGAAGCGATAAGCAACAGACAACAGGCAACAGGCAACAGGCAATTCGCAATACTAATTTGTTTTTTTAAATAAAATCTCGACATAAATAAAATGTATTTTAAGCCCCTTTAGGGGTTGGGGCATTTATATGTTTTGCAGTTGCATCCAGAGCATCATAAAATTCTTGTCCGAATTTACGCACCAGCGATTCTTTTAAAAAAACATACACTGGCACTTTTAATTTTTTACCCAGGCTGCAGGCAGCTTTGCAATTATCTTCCCGTGGTTCGTAATTAACATAAATATTATTGCTGCGTTTACTCTCCTTAGTAATTACCGGAAACAAATGACAACTGATAGGTTTTTTCCATTCCACTTTTCCATCAAGGTAAGCCTGCTCAATACCACATTTTACAACCCCCTGTTTATCTTTAATGCCGTACACACAAACTTTACTTTCAATTGTGGGTGTTACCCAGCCATACTCTTTATCATAAACATAGCGGCCCTGCTTTTCAATTTCTTTTTTACTTTCTGCATTTAAATACGGCAGCACTTTATCAAATACTTCATTAATTTTTTCAAGTTCAGCTTTTTCAAGCGGTGCACCTGCTTCACCATCTACGCAGCAGGCGCCTTTACATTTACTTAGGTCGCAAACAAATTGCTCGTTCACCACCTGGTCGCTCACTAAAATATTATCTATTGCAATCATGGCGGCAAATTTACAACAAACATGCAGCAAAATTTTTAAAATTATTTGCAATCTGACTATAAGTTCTGTTTAAACATTAGTGCTCCTTTTACTCAAATTCTTCATAACCGCTGACGGGCTTTCACCGCCGTCAGGGTTATTTAAAGGCCTTAACAAATTTGTAACAATAATATTTATGGAGAAATTTTGGTTCGGCTATCCATAACAATTCAAACCAACCTTTATGCATAACAGCCGCCAGCTAACCTTGCAAAGCAGCATCCGTTATTTTTTTGCTGCATTATTCTGGATACCGGTTGTTTTTTTTAGTTTGCTGCTGGTAAAAAATACACTCCCTTATTTTTCATTCAGCCAGAACTTTATTTTTATAGAAGAACGGGCCATGCTGTTTTTAAAACCAGTTTATAAATTCAGTTTTTATACGCACATTTTTGCAGGTATGTTTTGCATCATTGCTGCCCTCACACAATTCTCCACTTATATTTTAAAGAAAAGAAAAGTGATACATATCTGGATGGGGAAAATTTATGTGCTGGTGGTTTTAATAATTGGTGCGCCTACCGGATTGTACATGAGTTTTTTTGCAAAAGGAAGTTTTTGGGAAAGGATGCTGTTTATGTTTATGGCAGTTTATTGGTTTTTCAGCACCGCTAAAGGTTTACAAACCATAAAAGTAAAAAATGTGCTGGCACATAAAAACTGGATGATCCGCAGCTACAGCATGGCAATGACAGCAGTTACGTTTAGAATTTATCATATTTTGTTTGATTACTATGGCGTAGATCATCTGTATAATTACGAAATATCGCTTTGGATAAGTGTGCTGGGTAATATGCTGGTGGCAGAATATTTTATTTTTAGAAAAAGTAAATCTTATTTAAAAACATTTAGCATTAATTAATAAAAATTCTTAAACCAAATTTCCATCATTTAAAACAAAAAACATGAAAGCAATTATTTATGCAGGTATCGGCCTTTTTTCGGCAGCAAGTGTGTATGGTGTTGTTGATTATTACAATACTAAAAGCAATGGTACGTTAGAAAAAATGTACAAAGAAGAAACCCCTTTACAAGAAAGTAAAGAAGAAACAATTACCACAGTACCGCTTACCGAAACGGCAATAAAAAATGAAGCTGTTTCCGATAAAGCATCCGTTGCAAAAGCCAAAACAAAAACTTCCAAAAAAAGTAAAAAAAATAAAATATACGTTCGTGAATTTAAGTTCTCCAATTTTTCCAGGGGGAGAATTGTACCTAAAGTGATTGAAGATGTAAAGCCTGTGGCAGAAGTGAAAAAAGAAAATAAGTAGTTTATTATTTTGTGCTTTTAATTTCTGGCTGAACAGCATTAACTGTTGCTGCAGGCAATTTTTCTGCGCCTGCAGCTTTATTCGTCCAGCGGAAACTGTTTATTATATGTTCAATATCTTTTTGCAAAAAATCCTGCACCGGCCTTAAGGAATCCGCATTGGGTGTTACATCAAAATACAAAGCACCCCTTATAAAATTTTTTGTTGTGTCGCTTAAAAAAAATTGCTTTGCCGTTGCTGCATTGCCGCCCACTTTAAAAAATATACCGGTAATGCCATTGGGCGTATGCATCACGCTGTCTGTAATGGAAGTGGTAATGGCCTGGTTTTTATTGGTAAGATTATAAGCATCATTTACCATGTTGTCGAATTTATTAATGCCAGCCGAATCTTTATAAGTTCCATTTTGCTGTTTTAATTTATAAATGGCTTTGCCGCCAATAATTTTATAACTTAAAAAAACCCTTCCCCCAAACTGTGGAAAATCAATATTTATCCAGTAAGGATTTTCGGGGTTACTGTCGAAGTAAGTACTGTCTTTAATAACTTTTGCATATACAGGATATTCAAAAGTGTAAGGAAAACCTTCCTGCTGAAAATTGGTATATTTTCTTTCAGGAAAATCAATATTGTAATACCCTTTTTTCTTTGATGTATAAGTTGAATTACAGGAAAAAAGCAATACGCAATGGGCAATAGGCAAAAGGTAATAAAGAGTTTGAAGCTGGTGAACAGACTTGAAAAACTGCAAATGTTTTTCATTGAATATTGTACGTAGAGCTCTTAAAGAATATTTAAAATAGAACATTTAATATTTACTGTTTAATTATTCTTCGGTTTGTTTAATGATAACTTTTACTTTATCAATTCTGTTTTTATTTATCTCTAAAGGTAAAAAGGTAAAATCTCCGCTTACTACTTCTTCATTTACCTGTGGAAATTCGCCGGCAATTTCTAAAACCAACCCTGCAAGTGAATCACTGTCGTCCCGTACATTATCAAAAGTATCTACCGGCAAATTCATAGCCTTGCACACATCGTTTATCATTGTTTTGCCCTCAAAAATATAGGTAAAGTCATCTATTTTTTTATTTACACTTTCCTCATCATCAAATTCATCTTTTATATCTCCTATTATTTCTTCCATAATATCTTCCAGCGTTACAATGCCCGATGTGCCGCCAAACTCATCTACCACCACAGCAAAATGGTTTCTGCGGTTACGGAATTCCTGCAATAAATCTTCAATCAATTTTTGTTCGTGTACAAAATAAGGTTGCCGCATCAGTGTATGCCAGTCGAAATTATCGGCTTCGTTTAAGTGCGGCAGTAAATCTTTTGTATGCACCATGCCTACCACCTCATCTAAATTATTTTTATACACCGGCAGGCGGCTGTAATGCAACTCTTCTACTTTTTTTATTGTATTTACAAAGCTGCTGTTAATATCTATGCCACTTACATCCAGCCGTGTACGCATAATTTGCTTAACAGTAGTATCGCCAAATTTTCTTATCCCTTTTAAAATTTGTTTTTCTTCTACTGTTGCTTCGTGGTCGGGCAGCAGATCGATGGCATAATCCAAATGGCTGCTGTCCATTGCAGCGGTGTTATCCGAAGAAAATTTCTTTTCAATACCATCGCTCCATCTAACCATACGTTTGCTAAAGCGGTAAAAAATACTGGTGAATATTTCAACAATTAAAGAAGCGGTTGCAGCAAACCATACTTTATGGTGTGTGGCCCAAATTTTTGGTAATACTTCGGCAAATAAAACCAGCAAAATAGTAACCGCTACAACCTTAATTAAAAAAACGGTTAAAAAGTTAAACTGCATGCCCGTAATCCAGTCATCAATTAAAAGGTTGGAGATTAAAATAATGCCAATGTTTACAAAACTATTGGCAATCAGCATGGAAGCTAGCAGCGTTTTTGGATGTTCCAGCAAATTAACTATACGCCGGTATGCAGGCTGCTGCTTGGTTTTAAGTAGGTTAATATCTTTAAACGTTAGTGAGAAAAAAGCAACTTCGGAACCGGCTACTAAAAATGAAATAATAAAAAGTAAGATAGCCAGAAAGATAAGCACGGCATTAGCCGCAAGAGTAATTGCCAATAATGTTAATGGAAAATAATTAATAAAACCGGTAACCGAATGATAATCCAAAATAAAATATTTAAGTCAACAATTGTAAAGTTATATTCATCAACTTTACTTATTAAAATCTAAACAAAAAGTTTATTTTTTTTAAAATGGTAAACGTTCTGTACCATCATCAATTGGCGGAATATCGGCACCGCTAATTCCTTCCATACCTTCAATGCCTGCCGCCGGGTGAGTGCCGTCGCTTCTTTTCTCCAGCATAATTAAATTATCCCCAACCACTTCAGTTGCAAATTTTTTATTGCCATCTTTATCTTCCCAGCTACGGGTTTTTAAACGGCCTTCGATATAAACAAGGCTGCCTTTGTGTAAATATTTTTGAGCCAGATCGGCTAGGCCACGCCACAACACCACTGTATGCCATTCTGTTTGCGAAATTAATTTACCACTTCTGTCTTTAAAAGTTTCGGTGGTTGCTAAAGAAAATTTAGCAACCCCAATATTGCCTTCCAAAAATTGTATGTCCGGGTCTTTACCCAGGTTGCCAATTAACATTACCCTGTTTACGCCTCTCATAAAATTTTATTTTGCCCCTTATCCCTTAAAGAGAAAAGGATTTTTAAAATTGATTTAATACTGTCTAAGTATCAGGTTTAGTGCTATAACAAATTTAAAGATACATTTTTATCTTTCAAATAGGTTGTTATGAATTTGGGGAAAGGTAAGCTGGCTAACTCCTTTTGCGAAACGGATTGATACCCTTCTATTTCAACTTTATTTTTTAATTTTATTTTAATAAACTGGCCATGTATAGTTTGATGTGTTAACTTTTGGCTATAGAGTTTTGATATGGTTTCAATGTTATAAGTGCCTTTTTTAAACAGCTTTTTAAAAGCAGGTAGTTTTTCCAATCGTACAGCATCTGTTGCTGCTGTAGCTTCTACCAAAACAAATTCGTACAGGTTTTCCCATATATCTTTTGTACCACGTTTACGCACATATACTTTGCTATTATGTTCTATAATAAAATAAAAAAGCCATCTTGTTTTTTGTGGTACCTTTTTTTCTTTTACCGGTAAAACATTTACTAATCCTTTTAAATATGCGCCACAACTGCTTTGCAGCGCACATTGCTTACATAAAGGCAACTTTGGTTTACATATTACAGCACCAAAATCCATTAGCGCCTGGTTATAAATACCGGGTTGTTTTTTATCTAATAATTCCTGTGCAAGTGCAGTAAATATTTTTTTTCCTTCTGTACTGTCAATTGCAGTATCATCATTAAAAAAACGTGATAAAACCCTGAACACATTTCCGTCAACCACTGCATAGGGCAAATTATATGCAAAAGATGCAATGGCTGCAGCTGTATAAGGACCAACACCTTGCAGTTTTAAAATATTATCATAATTATCAGGAAATTTACCTTTCTTTTCTTTAGCAATAAATTTTGCAGTAGCTATTAAATTTTTGCACCGTGTATAATATCCCAGCCCTTCCCAAAGTTTAAAAACTTTTGTTTCGGGTGCTTTAGCTAATTTATTAATATCAGGAAAAGCAGCTACAAAACGATTATAATAATCCCAGCCCTGCTCTACCCTTGTCTGTTGCAAAATAATTTCGCTTAACCATATTTTATAAGGATCTTTTTCTCCCTTCCAGGGCATTGGCCGGTTATTGGATGTATTGTTCCACTTCAAAAGGGCAGTCGTAAAAAAAAATTTTTGAGAAATCATATCCGCAAATGTCAATTTTATAAAGTTGTTATCACAAAATATTTATAGATATCAAATAAAGCAGATGCAGTTAATAATCAACAGGTTAATACCTTTTTTGGAAAAGGTGAATATATTTGTGCAAGACAAAGTAGTTGATAATCACCATCTTATTTGGAATTTTCAACCTTTTTTTGTATTTTTCTTACAGAAACATAAACCTATTATGAGAAAAGCAGACCTTATCAACCAAATTTCCGACAAAACAGGCATCCCGAAAGTAGATGTTTTAGTAACCCTTGAAACAATGTTTAAAGAAGTAAAGAAATCTTTATCTTCTGGCGAAAATATTTATATAAGAGGTTTCGGCAGTTTTATTATAAAAAAACGTGCTGCCAAAATTGGCCGCAACATTAAAAAAAATATTGCGGTGGAAATACCGGAGCATTTTATACCCGCCTTTAAACCTGCCAAAGAATTTATGCAGGAAATAAAATCTTCTAAAAACATTAAAGAGCCAGCCGAAAACCACGATGAAGGCGAAGACTAATGTACCTTTGTCCCGAAAATAACGGGGGAATTTTATGAATAAACAATTATTACTTGGTGCAACAGGATTAATTTTAGTTGCAGGCCTTTTCTTTTTTGGAAGAACAATTTCAAAAAAAACTACAGTTGCCAATACATCTGCCGAAGCAAAAACAGCGGCTCCTGCATTTAATATTACCCAATATATAACCGAAGCAAAACAAAAACTCACTGCTTCGCAGGTACTTACACTTGGCAAATTAGAGAATAGTGTAACCCGTGGTGATGTACTTAACCAGCAAATTGCAGCCAATAATCAGCTTGCTAATTTTTGGAAAGACAGTGCCCGTGCTTTTGAACCTTATATATATTATTTATCGGCCGCTGCTAAGTTGGATAAGTCAGAAAAAAACCTCACCTTTGCTGCCCAATTAATTTTGGATAACCTGAGAGCAGAACAGGATGCCGCTAAATTAGATTGGAAAACAGAACAGGCGATAGAGTTATTTGAACAGGCTATTACTTTAAATCCCGAAAGCGACGATTTAAAAATTGGATTAGGCAGTTGCTACATTTATGGCAAAGGCCGCACAGGAAAGCCCGAAGAAACTATGAAAGGCATTCAGCAATTGCTGGCTGTTGTTAGAAAAGATTCTTTAAATATGAAGGCTCAATTGGTTTTAGGTGTGGGTGGATATGTATCAGGGCAATACGACAAAGCAATTGACCGTTTAACTAAAGTAGTAAAAGCCGAACCCAATAATTTAGAAGCCATAGCATTTTTAGCCGATGCTTATGCAAATAAAGGAGATAAAACCGAAGCCATTAAATGGTACATGGAAATGAAAAGGGTTGCCAACAATCCTGAATACAGTAAAGAGATAGAAGTGCGGATAAAGCATTTGCAATAAAAGAACACAACGAATTAAACATATTATTTTAAACACAAAAAAGACTAGTTATGCCTTGTGGTAAAAAGAGAAAGCGTCATAAAATTGCAACACACAAGCGTAAAAAACGTTTAAGAAAGAACCGTCATAAGAAAAAATAATTAATTTTTCTTACGGTGTCCCGATTCCCCATCGGGACACAATTTATCTGTATGCAGTACAGTTTTTGTCGCTTAATTGATAGTGCCTTTATTGTATGCAGGTATATTCCCTTTCCATGATGTAACGGTCTTATCAAAAATTTACGCTTGACCAAGGAACTTATTATTAATGCTGCGCCGCAGGGGGTAGAGATTGCACTGCTGGAAGATAAAAGACTGGTAGAGCTGCACAGTGAAAAAACTGATGCCAGCTTTGGCGTGGGTGACCTCTATCTTGGTAAAGTAAAAAAATTAATCCCTGGTTTAAATGCCGCATTTGTTGATGTAGGTTTTGAAAAAGACGCCTTTCTTCATTACACCGATCTTAGTCCTTACGTTCGTTCCATTTTAAAATTTACAACCGAAGCTATTAACGATAAAAGCGAAACAGGTTTTGATTTTGCTAAATTTAAAGTAGAACCTGAAATTGTAAAGACAGGAAAGATTACAGAAATACTAAGTGGCCGCCCCAACATTTTAGTGCAAATTTTAAAAGAACCAATTGCAGCCAAAGGCCCACGCCTTAGTTGCGAATTATCTTTGCCCGGCCGTTTTGTGGTAGTTACTCCTTTTAATGATATTGTTGCTGTTTCCCGTAAAATACACTCGTCGGACGAAAGAAAAAGATTACAAAAAATTATAGAAGCTATTAAGCCCAAAAATTTAGGTGTAATTGTGCGTACTGCTGCCGAAGGAAAACACACGGCTGAATTACATGAAGACCTTTTAAGTTTGATTGCCACCTGGAAATCGATACAAACCAATTTAAAAAGCGCCGCACCTCCGGCAAGAATTTTAAATGAGCTGGGTAAAACCACCAGTATATTAAGAGATTTATTGAGTGAAGATTTTAATAAGATAGTTGTAAACGATAAAACAATTTTTGCAGATACTAAAACCTACATTCAGCGCATTGCACCTGATAAAGCAGATATTGTTTCTTACTACAATAACGGCTCCCCTATTTTTGACAGTTTTGGTATTACCAAACAGGTAAAAGCTGCTTTTGGAAAAACGGTTAACCTGCCCAGTGGTGCATATTTAATTGTAGAGCATACTGAAGCGTTGCATGTAATTGATGTAAACAGTGGTTACAAAAGTGTAAGCAATAACCAGGAGCAAAATGCTTTGGAAACAAATTTAGAAGCTGCTGAAGAAATAGCAAGACAATTACGCCTTAGAGATTTAGGCGGCATTATTGTAGTTGACTTTATTGATATGAAGTTGATGGAGAACAAGAAAAAGCTTGCTGATGCGATGGAAGGTTTTATGCGTAGCGACAGGGCAAAACATGCAGTGCTGGCTATAAGTAAATTTGGGTTAATGCAAATTACCCGCCAGCGTATGAAGCCGGAAATGACTATTAACACTACAGAAATTTGCCCCAGCTGCGAAGGCACCGGCAAAATTTCTTCTACATTAATATTGGAAGATGAGATAGAAAAGAACTTGAACTACCTCATTATGCAAAAGCATAAAGGATTAACTGTAGAAGTACATCCTATACTATACGCTTACCTTACCAAAGGCATTTTCTTTAACTCCAAGCTGAGTAAATGGAAACGCAAATTCAAACAAAAAATTAAGCTTAAGCAAAATACTAATTACCACCTTACCGAGTTTCATTTTTTTGATGACAGTGATGAGGAGATAAAGCTGTAGGGAAATTATATCCTCACATTCTTACCAAATATTATATTCATTTCTTCTGCAGAGATATTTTTAAAGTCAAGCTTTACAGGTTTATTTTTTTGAATTATAAATTCTTCTTTGCAGTGAAAAAGCTGCCCGTTGTTTTTTGTGAATGCAATTAAAGTAATTGATTCGCCTTCGGGTAATTTTGACAAGATGTACTGTTGCGTTTTTTCTTTCCCCAATTTTCCACTCATCATCCCATTAAAAGATTTGTAGATAATAAAGTATTCAATAACGGGAGCATTAAATGTAATGGGCAGTTCAAGAGGCACTTCTGTATTTTTTTGGTTGTCATAAAATCTGTCGCAGTTTATCCATCCTAATTTAGTAACCGAAGAAGGTGAGTAATATTTTTGCAACCGGCCAGTAAGTGAATTTTCTTCATTTGCTTTTTCCCACGCCTCATCATATTTTTTATTAGCAATATCATGCTGAATTTTTATTATTCTCTCCTTTGCAAGCGAATCTTTTTCTGCTTCTAAATCTTCACACGAAATAACCCTGTATTTTTTCCAACTAATTGTTCTGTAACGATGTTCGCCTAAAAAACAACCTTTGTAATACGTATCTCTCCAATCAATATAAAGCGAATCAATATTTTTATCGATACCTTTTTTTTGTAAAATGTCCACCATCTCTTTTACTGTTATCTGCTTACCGTTAAAAATCACCTTACTGTTTAGCGAATCGTACAAATGGTATTTACTGTAATAAGGCTTCCAGGCTGCAGTGTCTGGATAAGGCGGATTATAATCAGCAAAATTTTGAGCAGTATTAAATACAAGCGGTTGTTCTGCTTTTAGCCAGTTCATACTTCCTTCATTATTTCTGTTGCCATAAAATAACTCCATCTCATTATTTTTTAATTTTGGAAATTCCATATTTAAAATTTTACCTTCTTTAATTTTTAATTTTTGTCCGTTACATTCCATACCAATAAAATAACTTCCTCCCGAAGCAAGTAATCTCCCATTACTTACAGTTGCGGCATTGCTCTTAAATAAATCTTCGCTGGTGGTTAATTCAATTATGCTAACATTTATTTTTCCATCAACAGCATTGCCGTCTTCTTTTTGCAATGCCGCCGGGTTAACTGTTACCCTTAGCCCTTTCTTAGCAGTTAAAACAGAAATTTTATGTGGCGGTGCTGTAAATGTTTGTGTAACATTTTCTGTAAAAGCTTTGCTGTACCCAGAAAGATCAATGACTGCATCGGGCTGCACTAGTACAGTGTCTGAAATTGTTGCTGCCACTGCCCCGGCAGTGTTTTTTACTTTTTTATTGTTACAGGAAAATAATATAAAAGTGCAAAGCACAAACGAAAGATAAACCCGTTGAGTTAGCATGGCTGGTTTGTTTTAAAATTATGAATGGGGAGGGAACAACCACACAACGGAGGGAATAAAATTTATCTTATAATTGCAGTGCTAAGAATTTGTTAAACGAAAAACAGGGTAGATATTATAGTTGTTGCTTTTAAATCATTGATTTTTTATTTTTTCTTTAATAATTGGTAGGGGTGCTGCTGCCGGTTCTGAAGGTTTATTAAACCACTTTTCGTAATGCTCTTTAATACTGCTTAAACGGGAGCCTGATATTTTTGTAGTTTCTAAATAACTTGCAAAGTCGCTGTTAGTTAAACTGGTAACAGCATTTATAAATACAGGCGGAATGCCTGAAAATTCGCATTGATACATACTAACAGGGTTAATGCCCGTTACCTTATTATCGAAAGTGCAATCGATAAAACTGCAACCTAAAAAACAAACATCATCCATTTGTATGTTGCAAAATTTTACGTTTCTAAAACTTGATCCGTGAAAAGTGGTTTTAATAATTTTGCCGTTACTCAACTCCATATCCTCGTAAATGCTACTGCTAAAAATGGCATCATTAATATACACATTATCCAGTTTTACCTGCTGCAGCAATGCCTGGCTAAATGCAGATTTTTTTACAGAGCAGTTGTGGATAGCTATATTTCTAAAAGTGCAGTAATTAAAATCGTTGGCAACAAAATTTACACTAATATTATTAAACTGCCTGCTGGTGGCACTGCTTAATATCATTCCAATAGTATCTGCAATTACCTGTTTGTGCCACATCAGGCGGTAATCATTCAAATCTTTAACTGTATTGTATTCATTCCATTTTTCAGTAACCCTTTTTTTAATATCAACCGCAAGCCCGATCACTTTTGTTTCATCGTCTTTATGTTTTATTTGCTCTGCATAATCTTTTTCTACTTTACCTAATATGTCTTTTAAATCGGCAGCCCGTTGACCAATGCCATATGTTTGCAAAAAATAATTGTAGTTTATTTCAATCAATCTCTGAATAATATAATTCAATTCTGCCGGATTATTTCTTTCAATCATACTTACCAACTGGCTTCCAATTGCATTGCAAACATTATAATCCAGTTCGGTATATAACCTGTTTATTAATACGTCCTGAGTAATGCGGCGCATTTGTGGCGACTTTTTAAACGTAACCAGGTTGGCAATAGATGCCAGTACTTCTTCTTTTGAGGCTGAGTAAAGGCTCTTTATATTCTCGCTGTATTGAATTGATCTCCGCTGGTTAAGAAATTGCCAGTAACCAAATAAACCTGTTGCCAATACAGGTATCAAGGCAGCTATAATGCCCAGCATATCTTTTGCATCCATAACAGTTGTAATTTATTATTAGTAAAATACAACTTCCATAAACTTTTGTCAATACCATAAAGTGGGTATAAAATTTTATTGCTGTTTCATCTAATAAAAATGCCCCCGAAAATCCGGAGGCATTTAATTTTATTTGTACAGCACTACTTAATTAGTAGCTGCCTTTCTTGCTTTTTGTCTTGCAACACGGCCACTTTTTCTATCTTTAGATCTGCCAATTGCATATCCACCAGCACCTCCTATAACACCACCAATCACCGCACCTTTAGCTTTATTTTTGCTTAAGATCGCTCCCAATACTGCACCAGAACCTGCACCTATTGCTGTACCTTTTGCTGCATCACTCCAGCCTTTTTCCTTGGCTGGAACTGTGCTTGTGCCCTGGTTTGAAGTATTTGAATTACCGTTGTTAGAAGAACCTGCATTAGTACCGCTATTTGTTCTTCTTCTTGCCGGGGTTACACCTGCATTATTATTTGTGTTAACGTTTGCATTGTTTTTTGAAACATCTGTAGAGCCATTACTTAGCGACAAGCCAGTTGTATCTACCAGCACCATGTTTTTATTGGCATCTAAAGTAGATTTGCTTTTACAAGCAACAAATACAGTTACTACGGTAGCAATTAAAATGATCTTTTTCATAAAATTTGTTTTAGTTTTTAGTATTCCCTTCAGCTAATTTTTAAAACTGATGGTGGGTTTTATTTTAAAATTGTATTTAAATACACGATTTGGGTAAAATTCTCCTCTTTATATGCTATCACCCTTTACTATTGGGCAGGTTTCATTTAATTTTTCAGCCTGCCTTCAACACCATTATAACAATACCATGCCAAACTCTGTAAACAATCTATACTTTTATTAACTCCAGCTTAAATTAAATTTTTTTAATAAATGTACGGGCTGGAATTACAGTAATAAAAATCCCGATTACCATTGTAACCGGGATAAATATTTAAACACGTTAATTTATTTTAACAACCTTATCTTATTAGTGATGATGATTATGCATCATGCCATTTAATTCCTCGCCAGTTACTTCTTTTTCTTTTGACTTTGCCTGGGTTTCTATCCAGCTAAATAATTTATCTGTAATTAAACGGCGATAGCTGCTATCCACCTGCTTTTCATCTTTCATCATTCGGTCGATATAGCTCTCGATCCAGCTGGTATCATCACCCATACTCATGGCACCAAAGTATTTCATTATTTCCGCCTTCATACTATCCCTTAATTCTTCGTTGGTAACCTGCAGTTTATTTTCCTGTATTAATTTATCGCTTATTAAAGTCCATTTTAACTGGTTGATAAAACCAGGGAATTCGGCTTCAGCTTCTTCTGCAGTTTTAGGTTTTTCGCCTCCGGTTTGCAACCAGCGCTTTAAAAAATCTGCAGGAAATTCCATTTTTGTTTCATCAATTAAATAATGATACAATTGATCTTGCATTTGATTACGGCTTTGTGCATCCCAATATTGTTGTATTTCTTCTTTAATAGCAACCTTTAATTCATCTTCGTTTTTAATATCTTTTGCAGGATAAATTTCTTTAAAAAAATCTTCGTTCAATTCTCTTTTTTCAACTAAACCAATCTTTACAATTTCAAGATTAAAATATTTTTTTGCGGCGGCGGCATCATCTTTTTCAAAACCCAAATCCTGCACTATCATTGCCAGTTTATCTTCGTCAAAAGCTTTGCTTAATTGTACGGTTACAACTTCGCCAACTTTTTTACCCATAAATTTTTTCTGCGTAGCGGCAGTTAAATATTTAAGTATTACCGAATTTTCTTTTGTTACCCCTTCTACAGCATTACCCTCTTTATCGCTTTCCTTAAATAAAATGTTTAAAACATTTTCTTCGTTATTTACCGTTTCAGGCTCTGTCATTTTACCGCCTTTAATTTGCATCCGGTTTATTTCTTCCTCCACCATTGCATCGGTAGCTTTTACTTTATGCAGGGTAATTTTTGCTTTGCTGATTTCAGCCAAAGAATAATCAGGCTTCAATCCCATTTCAAAACCAAATTCATAATCAGCCGGATTATTAATATCCATTTTAGCTACATCGTTGGTTAATGGCAAAGGCTGAGCGAAAATTTCTGGCTTTTCGGCATTCAGGTAATTATATAATTCTTTTTCTACAGTTTTAATAACCTCATCGGTAAAAATAGAACCGCCGTACATTTTTTTAATCATGCCTGCTGGTACCATTCCTTTTCTAAAACCGGGGATATTTGCGTTTTTGCTGTACTCCTTTAATTTTTTATCAAAAGAAGGAAAATAATCATCCTTACTAACTTTTACAATTAGTTTATCGTGCAATAAACCAATGTTTTCTCTTACTACTGTAGCCATTTCTTAATGTTAATTAGTTAAATTGTTTATTGGTTAATTAGTTGTAGCATTCACGCTTGAATACCAATTAACTAATTAACCAATTAACTTGAAAAAGTCCGGATGATAGGGGTCGAACCTACATGGATTGCTCCGCCAGATCCTAAGTCTGGTGCGTCTGCCAATTTCGCCACATCCGGTTAAGGGGTGCAAAAGTAAGGGATTTCTGTAAAAAATAGAAACAGAATTGTTTTCCGTAAATTCGTTCTAACAGATGGAAACTATAACAGACATACCGAAATACAACCTCACTGAAGAAGAAGAAAAAAAAGAGATTCTGCGGCAGTACCGTGGCCTGCTCCGTGTTTTAAAACCTAAATTAAAATCCGGCGATAAGGAGCTGGTTCGTACGGCTTTTGAAATGTCGGTAGAGGCACATAAAACCATGCGGCGCAAAAGCGGCGAGCCTTATATTTTACATCCGCTGGCTGTGGCTAAAATTTGTGTAGAAGAAATAGGCCTGGGCGTACGCAGCACTATTTGTGCATTACTGCACGACACAGTGGAAGATACTGACATTACCCTTGACGATATTAAAAGAGAATTTGGAAACGAGATTGCAAAAATTGTAGACGGCCTCACCAAAATAAGCACGGTGATGGACACCAACACCACCCAGCAGGCTGAAAATTTTAAAAAGATCTTACTAACGCTTACCGATGACCCAAGAGTAATTTTATTAAAGCTTTCCGACCGCCTGCATAATATGCGTACGCTGGACAGCATGAAACGGGAGAAGCAATTAAAGATAAGCAGCGAAACCGTTTACGTTTATGCCCCACTGGCACACCGCATGGGTTTATACAATATTAAAACCGAAATGGAAGACCTGGCCATGAAATATATGGAGCCGGATACTTACCGTTACATTGCTCAAAAATTAAACGATACCAAAAGAGAACGTACCAAATACATCAACGATTTTATAAGGCCTTTAAAAGAAAAATTAGAGAAAGCTGATTTTGATTTTGAAATTTATGGCCGCCCAAAAAGCATACATTCCATCTGGACAAAAATAAAAAAGAAAGGCGTAAGCTTTGAAGAAGTGTATGATTTATTTGCCATACGCATTTTGGTAAACGCTTCTCTTGAAAAAGAAAAAGAAGAATGCTGGAAAGTGTACAGCATAATTACTGATGAATACAATCCATCCCCTGAACGTTTAAGAGACTGGCTGAGCAACCCCAAAAGCAATGGATACGAAGCCTTGCACACCACCGTAATGGGGCCTCAGGGTAAATGGGTAGAAGTGCAGATACGTACCAAACGCATGAATGAAATTGCTGAAAAAGGTTTGGCTGCACACTGGAAATATAAAGAAGGTAAAGATGACGAAAGCCGCTTTGATAAATGGTTTCAGCAAATACGGGAAGCACTGGGCAACCAGGATACTAACTCCCTGGATTTTTTACAGGATTTTAAAACCTCTTTTCTTGCAGAGGAAATTTATGTATATACACCTAAAGGAGAAATAAGGATGTTGCCTACAGGTGCAACAGCACTTGACTTTGCTTTTAGTGTACACACCGCAGTTGGCAGCAGGTGCATTGGTGCAAAAGTGAATCATAAATTGGTGCCTATTGGCACTAAACTACGCAGCGGCGACCAGATAGAAATTATTACCAGCGCCAAACAAAAGCCCAATCAAGAATGGCTGAACCTTGTGGTAACCACCAAAGCCAAAACAAAAATTAAAGACACTTTAAAAGAAGAAAAAAGAAAAGTTGCAGAAGATGGTAAATACATTCTGCAAAAAAAACTGGAAGCCATTGGCGGTATGATGACGCAGCATAACATGGAAGAGCTGGCTTCGTTTTACAAACTCAATTCTTCGCTTGATTTATTATATGAAATTGCCATAAAAAAAATTGACCTTAAAGAATTAAAAGATTTTACGGCATCCGGCGACAGGTTATTTTTACCCAAACCGGTAAAACATGAGCATGAAGAAAAACATGATGCAGATACACACGCTAAACTGCATGCTAAAAAAGATAAGGATGCCGAACTTATTATTTTTGGCGAAAGCAGCGATAAAATTCAATATACTTTAGCCAACTGCTGCAAACCCATACCAGGCGATGATGTATTTGGTTTTGTAACCACCGGCGAAGGATTAAAAATTCACCGAACCAATTGCCCCAATGCCACAAGGTTATTATCTAATTACGGTCACCGTGTGGTAAAAACAAAATGGGCAAAAAATAAAGAAATATCTTTTTTAACCGGGTTGAAAATTATTGGTGTAGATGATGTGGGTGTTATTCATAAAATTACCAACCTCATCAGTGGCGAAATGAAATTTAATATTTCGGCAATGACTATAGAAGCTGCCGAAGGAATTTTTAGAGGTAACATAAAAATATTTGTACATGATAAAGATGAGCTGGATGAATTAGTAGAGCGGTTGGTGGCGCTGCCGGGTATTGAGAGGGTGGACAGATATGATACAGAATAGACGACGGATTTGGAGCCTGAATATCTAACTCCTTTTTGTTATAACCACTAACCCCTCATAATAATCTGTGGTCTGTGGTCCATCGTCCATGATCTATTTAACATTAGCTTTACTTGTGGTGCAACCAATTTATTAAAAAACACATCATCTTTGTATATCAAAATTTAAAACTGAAAATTATGCAGGAATTAATTAACCGCCTTACCGCCAAAGCTGGTATTACTACGGAGCAGGCTGCTAAAAGCCTTGAAACCATTAAAGAATTTGTAAAAGAAAAATTTCCCATGCTGGGTGGTGCTGTTGACAATATGTTTGCTGCTACTCCTGAAAGCGTTGCCGCAGCCGCACCAGTTGCTGAAGCACCAAGTATGATGGATAAAATTAGTGATGTAATACCCGGCCAGGCTGGCGAAAAAGTAGAAGAGTTTGCAAAAAATGCAGCCCACAAAGCCGAAGAAGTTTTTGACAATGTAAAAGATAAATTGAGTGGAATGTTTGGTGGAGATAAAAAATAATTTCCCTGGAAACTAATAGTAAAGCCATCTCGTTATTGGGGTGGCTTTTTAGTTTAGTCGGTATATGTGTATGTAGTAAAAAAAATAAATTTATTAAAGCAACGGAAGGTCGATTAGTATTGTCAACTCTTAAAAACTATATGCGGCTAATTAGTTTTACTTTAATGTTGGTATTTTTCTTTTCATGTAATAAAAATAAGCATGAGGCGGAGAGTTCATTTAAAGGAGTTTGGATAGAAACAACACTTCGTTTAGATACGCTAAATTTTGAAACTAATAAACTAATTGACAAGGGTTCAGGCTACTCAATGGTTGCCTTTAATTCAAATACTTATATGGATACTGTTCTAAATCCAAACTACCCAATAAATCATTCTACTTCATACGATTATTATTTTGATGATACTATGAACAAGATTTATATGAGGGACATTTTAAGCTCTTACAATGGATTTCCTGTACATAGCTTTACACTTGCTGCTGATAAATTAAGATTTACAATAAGTAAATTTTATTTACGCAGATCTTTGCCGGCAATTATTGAATTTGAAAAAATAAAATGAGTGGCTATTAATCTTACTTCAACACCTCCCTGCTTATCACCAATTTCTGTATCTCACTTGTGCCCTCGCCAATTGTACACAACTTACTATCCCTGTAAAATTTTTCTACCGGAAAATCTTTGGTGTAACCATAACCGCCAAAAATTTGTACCGCATCTGTACTAACTTTTACGGCCACTTCGCTGGCATAATATTTTGCCATGGCCGCTTCTTTCGTCATAGGCAGGCCATTATTTTTTAAATAGCAGGCCTGATCAATTAATAATTCGGCGGCGGCAATTTCTGTAGCCATATCTGCCAGTTTAAAACTTATGCCCTGAAAGTTTGCAATAGGCTGATCGAACTGGTAACGCTCTTTGGAATATTGCACAGATGCCTCGTAAGCTCCTTTTGCAATACCCAGACTTAATGCAGCAATAGAAATCCGTCCACCATCTAAAACTTTCATGCTTTGCTTAAAGCCTGCGCCTGCATTACCGAGGCGGTTTGCATCAGGTATGCGGCAATTATCAAAGATCATTTCGGCAGTTTCGCTTGCCCTCATCCCTAACTTATTTTCTTTTTTACCTGCGCTAAAACCAGGTGTACCACGTTCTACCACAAACGCAGTTGAATTATCTTTTGCTCTTGGCTCGCCGGTACGGCAAACTACAACCGCCACATCACCACTTTTTCCGTGGGTGATCCAGCATTTGGTGCCGTTTAATATCCAGTCGTTACCATCTTTTACAGCCGTAGTTTTCATGTTGCCTGCATCGCTGCCGGTATTGGCTTCTGTTAAACCCCATGCCCCTAAAAATTCTGCTGTTGCTAATTTGGGGAGATATTTTTTCTTTTGTTCTTCATTACCAAATGCTAAAATATGGCCGGTACACAATGAATTATGTGCAGCTAATGATAACCCAATAGATCCACAAACTTTTGCTATTTCCTGTATTACCACATTGTATTCAAAATAACCCATGCCACTGCCGCCATATTGCTCCGGCACAAAAACTCCCATCAAACCCAGCTTTCCCATTTCTTTAAAAATATGCAGGGGAAATTCCTGGCTTTCGTCCCATTCCATTAAGTGGGGCTTAATATATTGTACCGCAAAATCTTTGGCAGTTTGTGCGACTTGCTGTGTTAGTTCACTTTGCTGAAAATTCATAATGTATCTAATCTTTGAGCAGCAAATTTATGGCATTTTACCACTATCCCCTAAAGAGGAACAGCAACTTTTAAAAATAAAGTGTATTTCATATTTGTACACTTCAATTTAATTAGCACAATTCATGAAAAATTATTACTGAATGGTAAGATATGGCGCCACTTTATTAAACACTTCGTCAGTAACCATCATTATCTTTTTAATATCTGCAACAGTCGCAAAATTACCATGCTGCGTTCTGTATTGCACAATGGCATTGGCGATATTATAGCGAATGTAAGGATGGGTTTTCATTTCTTCAACAGTGGCGGAGTTAAGGTTAAATTGTTTTATTGAGGCGTTGCTGATATTTAACCTTGATTTTATTTTTTGAAAAGTTGAATCTGGCAAACCAAATGTTTCTGCCACCTGTTCTGCTTTATAAAAGCCGCCCAGTTTATTCCTGAAATTAATGATGCGTTGTGCCAGTTTGCTGCCAATACCAGGCAGTGCAATAAATGCAGTTGTATCTCCACTATTTACATCAACAGTTGAAATGGTGTATTTTGGTTTATCAAAAATTTTCGTTTCAGAGGTTTTTTGTTCGTAATTTTTTTGAGGGTAATTATTTTCTTTTTGTGCAATGTTGATGTAAGGTAGCAGTCGTTCTATTTCATCAGGATGCAATCCCCAAATTTTACCAATATCTTCAGCCTTATAAAAATGACCGCCTTTTGATAAATAGTTTTGAATGGTGGCAATAGTTTTTTCTCTAACGCCCAACCTTTGCCAATCTGCAGCAGTTGCAGTATTGGGATCAAAATAAAAAAGTTCTCCCTTAAAACTTTTATTGCGGTAATTTTTTTCGGCTGGCTGATAATAATTTTGGTAATTATCTTCATCAAAATTATTTTTTGTAAACCGGTTGGTGCTGTCGGGTTGTTTTATTTTAAGCGATTCAATTTCATTTTTAAAAGCAGCGCCATCTGCTGGTGTTGTTGTAATAAAAAAAGGGTACAGAAAAGGTAAAACAGTACATAACAAAATTAATACCAGCAGTACAATAGTGCCGGTGCGTTCTTTTTTGGTGAAAGTAAAATAGGAGGAAATTATTTGTTTCCACATAAGCAACTGAATTAAATACAAAATAGGGGTTGTAATTAACCCAAACAATACCCTAAAGTGGTAATTAATCAAAATGCAGTTGTAAACCATCCCAGGCCAATTCAATACCTTCAGGCAAATCGGCGTTTACATCTTCGTGCCTGCCTAACTGGTGGCTGATATGGGTAAAATAACTTTGCGGAATATTCAGGCCCTGCACTTCGGCAACGGCTTCATCTAAAGTATAATGAGAAATATGTTTTTCTTTACGTAGAGCATTTAGTACCATTACTTCGCTGCCCCTTATTTTTTCTTTTTCTGTTTCTTCAATTCTGTTGGCATCGGTAACATAGGTAAACTTACCAAACCTAAACCCCAACACGGGCATTTTATGGTGCCATACCGGTACAGGAATTACAGGAATATCGCCAATGTAAAAAGGTTTTTCATCAATGGTGTTTAAATTTAATTGTGGCAGACCGGGATATTTTTTATCGGAAAAAGCGTACGCAAATTCTCTTTTTATAGCTTCTTCGGTCAAAGAGTTAGCATATACTTCCATTGGTTTTTGCTGAAAAAAATTATAAGCCCGTATATCATCTAAGCCAGCAATATGATCTTTATGCGGATGGGTAAACAACACTGCATCTAATTTTTTTATATCAGCCCTCAGCATCTGGTAACGAAAATCGGGAGTAGTATCAACAACAATTTTTGTTGTATCGCTTTCAACCAAAATACTGCTGCGTAATCTTTTATCTTTTGTATTGGAGGATGTACAAACTGCACAAGGGCAGGCAACCATTGGCACACCGCTGCTGGTGCCGGTACCGAGAAATGTTATTTTTAATTGGGGGCTTTGCACCCGGCAAAAATAGCGATTTGGGAATTAGGAATTTGTAATTGGGAATTAGGGTGCTGGATAAACTGTACGAATATTTTGAACCGGTATTTAAATTAAAAGCTGTCTGAATTGAAAAACAAATTCCTAATTACTTACTGGCCTCAGCACTCATCACTTCTTCATACATCTTCTGGCTTTCCAAAGTAAGGGCATCAAAATTTATTTCTAATTGCGGCATTAGGTCAACCAAAGTATTTATCCTTCCTTCAGTTTGAAAAAATTTATTAAGCACCACTACCTTTTTTGCCTGCAGAATGCAATAACCGCTTTGAAAATTGCCCCGCTCGTAACGGATTACATAACCGGCTTCTTCCGCAATTTTTTCAATTTTATCTAATATGTTTTGTGTGTATTTCATTCCCGTGAATCGTCAATGGTGAATCGTGAATTTTAAGCACTACAAAAGTAAAGCAGTAAGGTAGTTCTACTTGTTTTACTTTTCAACAATCGTTGATAAATAAAAAGCTGTTTAAATATTTATAAACTTCGCAGTTCCCCCGTAATTTATCCCGATCCTTATCGGAGGGGGCGGAGGGGGGCTTCTGGCTCTACTTATTCGTCATCCGTATCACCGGCACAATCATTTCCTCCAAACTTACACCGCCATGCTGAAAAGTATTTTTATAATAATTTACAAAGTGATTATAATTGTTGGGATAACATAAAAACAAATCGCCCTTGGCAAAAATAAAACTGGAGTTTACATTAGGTACCGGCAATCCAGCTTCCCTTGGATCACGAAAAGCCAATACTTCTTTTGCTTCGTAATTTAAATTGCGGCCATGTTTATACCGCAGGTTGGCTGTAGTTTGTTTATCGCCAATTACTTTTGCCGGCGTTTTTACCCTTACACTTCCGTGATCTGTAGCTACAATCAATGTTAATTTTTTATCCGCAATTCTTTTAAGTGCAGCATGCAAAGGCGAATGCGTAAACCAACTCTCAGTAATACTGCGGTAACTGGTTTCGTCGCCTGCCAATTCTTTCAGCACTTCCATTTCGGTACGGGCATGGCTCAGCATATCTACAAAATTGTACACGATAATATTAATATCATTGCTCAGCATGTTATGAATATTATCAACTAATTTTTGCCCGTCGTGGTTATTGGTAATTTTAGTGTACGAATATTTTAAATCGCCTTTGCCCATCCGCTTTAATTGTGCTTTAAAAAAATCTTCTTCAAACATATTTTTCCCTCCTTCTTCATCATCATTTTTCCACTGCGACGAAAATTGTTTTTCAATATCTATTGGTAGCAACCCGGCAAAAATGGCGTTACGGGCATATTGTGTAGCCGTGGGCAAAATAGAATAAAAAGTTTCTTCCTCATGTATGCGGAAGCTTTCTGCAAAAATGGGCTGTATGGTTTTCCATTGATCAAAACGTAAATTATCTATCAGCACAAAAAATAAAGGTGTGCCTTTTTCCAAATGCGGAAACACTTTCATCTTCATCAAAGTATTGCTCAATATTGGTGCACCTGTGCTTTTAGGACCAACCCACGAAGCATAATTTCTGCTTACGAATTTAAAAAACTCGGTATTGGCTTCGTTTTTTTGTGAGTCGAATACTTCCTGCATTTCAGGACTGTCACTGTTCTTCATAGCCAGTTCCCAAAAAACTATTTTTTTATAAATCTCCATCCACTCATTATAATCAGGGTTATTGTTTAGGGCCATAAACAAACTTCCAAATTGTTGCTGGTAAGATGAAGTAGTTTTTTCTGCCACCAGTCTTTTATTATCAATTATTTTTTTTAAACTCAGCCAAACCTGGTTGGGGTTAACGGGTTTAATTAAATAGTCGCTTATTTGTGAGCCAATGGCTTCATCCATTAAATTCTCTGCCTCGTTTTTTGTAATTAACACTACTGGCAAATTACTGTTCACTTCTTTTATTTGCTGCAGTGTTTGCAGGCCCGTTAGTCCGGGCATGCTTTCATCCATCAACACTACATCCACAATATTTTCTTTTACAAATTCAATGGCATCAAAGCCATTGGTTTTGGTTTGCACTTCGTAGCCCTTATTTTCTAAAAACATTATCTGGCTGTTCAGACTGTCAATTTCGTCATCTACCCAAAGTATTTTTGCTATGCTCATATTGATGGTTTGGTGTTTGTAATTTTTTTGTTCCCGGCTTTATTAATGCTAGTCATCTTCATTGGCGTCGCACTCTTCAACTTCATATCTTTACTGAGCTTTTATCGTAGCGTATAAAGCAGTTTTTAAAAAAGAGCAACTTTTCAATTTTTACAAATTTAATTTTTTATATCAATGATGCCGTGCTTTATTTAGCTTTGTACATCTTTTAACAAATATATACTGGCTGTTAACGGCCAACTATCATCTGTCAACTTATTATATGTCCTTTCGCAAAATAATTAACGATCCCGTTTATGGTTTTATCACAGTAGATGATGAACTTATTTATCAAATTATTGCCCATCCTTATTATCAGCGCCTGCGCCGTATTAATCAAATGGCTATGGCTTATTTAGTTTATCCCGGTGCGGTGCATACCAGGTTGCATCATTCATTAGGCGCTTATCATTTAATGAGCAATGCTTTAAGCGAATTAAAAAGCAAAGGCGTTGAAATAACTGGCGAAGAAAACCAGGCTGCAAAAATCGCCATTCTTTTACATGATATTGGCCATGGCCCTTTCAGCCATGCGCTTGAAAATGTATTGATAGAAGGTATGCATCACGAAGCAATTTCGTTACTGATAATGAAAGAACTGAATGAACAATTCAACGGCCAATTACAATTAGCAATAGATATTTTTACCGGCATTCACCCTAAAAAATTTTTACACCAGCTTATTACCGGTCAGTTAGATGTGGACCGTATGGACTATTTAACAAGGGATAGTTTTTTTAGCGGTGTAAACGAAGGTGTAATTGGCTACGACCGTATTTTAAAAATGCTTGCTGTACACAATGGCGAATTAATGGTAGAAGAAAAAGCTATTTATTCAATTGAAAAATTTTTAGTGGCCCGCCGCCTTATGTACTGGCAGGTTTACCTGCATAAAACGGTGCTTTGTGCCGAGCAAATGCTGCAGCAAATAATAAAAAGGGCCAAGCAAATAGAAGCCGTTGCGCCAATGCCGCTGAACAAATTAATTAACGAACCTGAAAGTAAAATAACCATTGCTGAATTTTGCGGATTAGATGATTATGATGTGCTTGCTGCAATTAAAGCGTGGAGTACGCATGAAGACAAAGTTTTATCAACCTTGTGTAAAGGCATTATTAACCGTCAGCTTTTAAAAGTAAAATATTATGCGGAGCCGGTTGATAAAAATTTAATTGCAGAAAAAACTACTGAAGCCGGTATCAAATTAAATATATCTAAAGAAGAAGCTGCTTTTCTTGTTTTTACCGGAGAAGCAGTAAGCAGTACGTATAATTTTGATGATGAGCACATTTATATTTTGTTTAAAGATGGCAGCGTTAAAGATATATCCGAAGTGGATAATGCATTAATTAATCAAAATATGAAGGGTAAGATTAAAAAATATTACATTTGTTACTTACGGTGAAATAATAATTTTAAAATTGTAAATGGCTATTGGCTTACTGACTGAATAATAAAATATGCAATTTTCTGCACAACAAATAGCAATAATAATTGGCGGCAAAGTAGAAGGCAACGCCGATGTTACTGTAGGCTCGTTTGGTAAAATTGAAGAAGCGCAAGCCGGTGAGTTAGCTTTTTTATCTAACCCAAAATACGAGGAATACCTGTACAGCACAAACGCATCTATCATTATTGTAAATGAAACACAGGAATTAAAACAGCCTGTGGCAGCAACAATTATAAAAGTGCCGGATGCGTACACTTCTTTTGCAGTACTGTTAGATAAATACCAGCAAATACAACAACAGCAATTAACGGGCATTCAGCAGCCTGTTTATATAGATGCAACAGCAAAAATTGGCAACAGTGTTTTTATTGGGGCTTTCTCTTATTTGGGCGAAAAAGTTATTATTGCAGATGGTGTAAAAATTTACCCCAATGTTTATTTAGGTAATAATGTGATAGTTGGAGAAAATTCAGTGATTCATCCGGGAGTAAAAATTTATCATGATTGTATTATTGGAAAAACTGTGGTGATACATGCCGGCACTATTATTGGCGGCGATGGTTTTGGTTTTGCACCACAGGCTGATGGTACCTTTAAAAAAATTCCGCAAATTGGTAATGTAATTATTGAGGATAGTGTAGAGATTGGTTCTAATACCACTATCGACAGAGCAACGATGGGAAGTACATTAATTAAAGCTGGCGCAAAATTAGATAACCTTTTGCAAATTGGGCACAATGCAGAAGTGGGTAACAACACCATTATTGCTGCTCAAAGTGGCATAAGCGGCAGCACAAAAATTGGCAATAATGTTATGATTGGCGGACAGGCAGGTGTGGTTGGCCATATTACCATTGGCGATGGCGCAAAAATTAATGCACAAAGTGGCGTAAGCAAATCATTAGGGGCAGGTAAAGTTGTTACCGGCTCACCTGCATACGAGTTTACCGCTGCTTTACGCAGTCAGGCTACCAGCCGCAAATTGCCCGAGCTGGAAAAAAGAATTAAAGAATTAGAAAAACAAATAGCTGCTTTAACAGAAAAAAAATAATTTCGTAAAGCTTTTATTTACCTGCCAACGCTTTTGCTGCTTATGTAATCTTTAATTTATAACAACAGCGTTATAAATTAAAAAAGGTTAGTTGTAAAATAATAAACAATTAATCTGAATTTATTAATCAGTATCAATAATATTTTACATTGAGCATTTTACGTTTCGTTTTATTTACTGCAGTAATTTTTTTCACAGTGCAGCTTCGTGCACAAAGCCTCACTTTTTCAGGTGTTATACAGGATGCCCATACCAAAGAGCCTGTTAGTTATGCTTCCATTTATTTTACACGGTCGGGTATTGGTAAAACATCCGACAGTGCAGGTAATTTTTCTTTTTACATCAGTAATTTTTTAAAAGACACACTGGTGGTAAGTTATGTGGGTTACGAGTTATATAAAATCCCCATCGGCGATACTGTAAATAATAAAAAAATTATTATTAAGTTGCAGCGTGGCGCCGCTACCAATGCAGTAATTGTAAAAACAAAATTTAATAAAGGTTTGTTTTTGTGGAAAAAGATAATGAGCAAAAAGAAACAGTACAACAGATACAACCTGCCCAACTTTGGTTACGAAGCTTATAATAAATTAGAAGTAGATATCAAAAATTTTAAACCGGAAAGAGCTAAAAAGAATTTTCTTTTAAAACCTTTTTCTTTTGTGTTTGATAATATTGACAGCACCAGCGAAAAAGAACCTTTTTTACCCGCCTATCTTTTAGAAAGTGTAAGCGACTATGCTTTTCAGCGCAACACTAAAAAGTTTTTTGAAAATATTAAAGCCAGCAAAACCATTGGTTTTAAAAATGAAAGCATCAGCAAAATGATGGGTGTAATGAACCAGAATGTAAATGTGTATGGCAATTACGTTAATGTTATGGATAAAGATTTTATTGGCCCTTTTAATGAAAATGCTGATGTGTACTACAATTTTTTTGTGCCCGATACACAGGTGGTTAACGGTAAAAAAATATTTCATTTTGTTTTTACACCCAAACGCACAGGGCAAAATACTTTTGAAGGCGATGCCTGGGTTATGGGCATTACTTTTCAAATACTAAAAATAAATTTGTACCTGGGTAAAGATGCCAACATAAATTATATCGACCGCATCAGCGTTTTCCAGGAATTTATTCCTGTAAACGACAGCGTTTATTTTTTAAACCGGGATAAATTTTTTGCCGATTTTAAAGTATTGGGTAAACAGTCACTCACCTTCATTGGCCGTAAAACAACCAGCTACCGAAATATTATTATCAACAGCGATTCTATTACCAATTTATTTAAACAGCAAACTGTTGAAGAAATAACTAAAACAACACCGGGCAGTAATGCACAAACCGATTCTGTATGGAATGTATTGCGCCACGACAGTTTATCTAAAAATGAAAAAGCCATTTACACTACCATTAATAAATTGCTTGCAATGCCTAAATTTCAGCGCCTGCAAAACACGTTAAAATTTATTGGCACCGGTTATAAAACATTAACCAATTTTGAAATTGGGCCATGGTTTAACTGGATAAGCGCCAACAATTGGGAAGGCACCAGGCTACGTTTTGATTTAGGCACTACTACCGGTTTTAATAAGCACATTTATTTTCATACTTATTTAGCGTATGGTTTTGGCGATAAAAAATTTAAAGGGAAAGCAGAAGCTTACTGGATTGTAAAAAGAGACCCCAAACGTTTTCGCTTGCATCTTTCTTATTCAAATGATATTGATAATGGCATCAGCCAGATTGGTGATGTGGGGCAGGATAATATTTTTTCTCTTGCTATACGCAAGCCAAATATTACCAGAAAATTTATACAACTGCAGGATACACGTTTTGAAATTTTTAACGAACTGGGTAAAGGCTTTTCTACTGAATGGTTTATCAGCCACCGTAAATACGAGCCGCTTAAAAATTTACCTTTTAAAACAACCTTTCCTGTAAAAGAAGGTGAGCCGCTTACGAATTTTGAAGTGGCATTAAAATTACGCTTTGCTTATCTGGAACAATTTATAGAAGGCGATTATTTCCGTTATTCGATGGGTACAAAATATCCGGTAACTGAACTGATGCTGGCAAAAGGTTTTTCAGGTGTTGTAAACAGCGCTTACAGCTATACTAAAATTGGTTTATCGGTAAAAGATTACATGAAAATTTCTCCTTATGGTTCTTTCTATTATAAAGTTTATGCAGGTAAAATTACTGGCGCACTGCCTTTTACTTTTTTAGAGAATCATCCCGGCAACGATATTTATTATTATGACCCCGGAAGTTTTAACCTGATGAACCGCTTCGAATATTTAAGTGATAAATATGCTGGCATTAATGTAGAGCATAATGTGGGCTCGGGCTTATTCCGTTTTATTCCTGTTACACGTAAATTAAAATGGCGCCAGTTCTGGAATGCAAAAACAGTTTGGGGTTCGTTAAGTGCTGCAAATACTGCACTCAACAACAGCAGCAATACTTTTAAAACATTAAATGGTACTACATATTTAGAAGTGGGTACCGGCATTGATAACATTTTTAAAATACTCCGGCTCGATTTTGTTTGGCGTGTTTTGCCAAGGCCTTTGCCTGATAATAAAAGTTCCCGTTTTGGAATTTTTGGCAGTTTTCAGTTTCAGTTTTAAATAGACGACGGACGATAGACAACGGACAACAGTATAGCGCACTACTCACCCCGTATTCAGTGGTCAGCAGTCTATGGTCTGTTGTCCGTTCTTCACTATCTTTGCCAACAAATTTTTAACGCTGATGGATATCAATTTCAATCCAGATAAACAACATACACTTGCTGCATCGGTAAGTATTTCCGGCACAGGCCTGCATACGGGTATAAATGTAGATATGACTCTAAAGCCAGCCAATGCAGGTTTTGGTTTTCAATTTCAGCGGATAGATTTACCCGGCATGCCTGTAATAAAAGCCGATTGCGATTTGGTAACCGATACATCAAGAGGTACAACATTAGAACAGGGTGATACCAAAGTAAGTACAGTTGAACATATTTTAGCAGCATTGGTTGGCATGGGTGTAGATAATTGCCTTATCGAAATTAACGGCCCCGAAATTCCTATCATTGATGGCAGCAGCGAACCCTTTGTAGAAATAATTGAAGAAACCGGAGTAGTAGAACAGGATGCAGCCAAAGCATGGTACACTATCGATACCAACATTTCTCATTACGATGATGTGAAAAGAGTGGATATGACGGCGCTGCCAGCAACACATTATCACATCACTACTCTAATAGATTTTAACAGCCCTGTGCTGGGCACACAACATGCCAGCATTAAAACAATAAATGAATTTAAAACAGAAATTGCACCCTGCCGTACTTTTTGTTTTTTGCATGAGCTGGAAATGCTGTTAGATAATAACCTGGTAAAAGGTGGTGATATTAATAACGCAATTGTTGTTGTTGATAAGCCGGTAACCGAAGAAGAAATGAGCCGCCTTGCAAAAGCATTTGGCCGTACCAAAGTAGAAGTTAAAAGCGAAGGTTATTTAAATAATTTGGAACTGCGTTTTCCAAACGAACCTGCACGGCATAAATTATTAGATGTAATCGGCGACCTTGCTTTAATTGGTTATCCTATTAAAGCGCATATAATTGCCAACCGCCCCGGCCACAGCAGCAATGTGGAGTTTGCAAAAAAAATAAAACAATACATCAAAAAAAATAAACACACTAAGGATATTCCTATTTACAATCCCAATCAACAACCTGTTTATACGCAGCAGCAAATTGAAAAAACTTTACCGCACCGTTTTCCATTTTTATTTGTAGATAAAATAATTGAACTGAGCGATAAGCAAATTGTGGGTATTAAAAATGTAACCTTTAACGAATTTTTCTTTCAGGGTCATTTTCCCGGCAACCCGGTAATGCCCGGCGTGTTGCAAATAGAAGCATTGGCACAGACCGGCGGCATACTTTGTATTAACGCCATGCCCGAAGGACAATACGATACTTATTTTTTAAAAATAGATAATTGTAAATTCAAACAAAAAGTAGTGCCCGGCGATACAATGATTTTAAAAATGGAATTGATTGAGCCCATACGCCGTGGTATTTGTATTATGAGAGGCAGCGTGTATGTTGGCAATAAATTGTGTACAGAGGCAGATTTAACAGCGCAGCTGGTGAAGAGAAGTTGAATAGTTTATTAGTTGATTGGTTAATTTGTAAATCAGTAAATTCGTTTATCTGCACTAATCAACAATCAATAACCTGATAAACCAATAAACAAATTAACCAATTAACCAAAGAAGATGATTCACCCCCACACATACATTCACCCCAGTGCAAAGCTTGCTACCAATGTAAAAATTGATCCTTTCAGTGTTATTCATCCCAATGTAGAAATTGGCGAAGGTACCTGGATAGGCAGCAACGTTACCATTATGGAAGGTGCAAGAATTGGAAAAAACTGCCGCATTTTTCCCGGTGCAGTTATTGCCGCCATTCCGCAAGATTTAAAATACGAAGGCGAACAAACTACCGTAGAAATTGGTAACAATACCACTATACGTGAGTTTGTTACGGTTAACCGTGGCAGTAAAGACAGGTGGACAACAAAGGTGGGAGATAATTGCCTGATAATGGCGTACAGCCATATAGCACACGATTGCATTGTGGGTAATAATTGCATCATGAGCAACAATACACAAATGGCCGGCCATGTGGTAATGGGTGATAATTCCATTCTGGCAGGCATGTGTGCTGTACACCAGTTTGTACAAATTGGGCAGCATGCATTTGTTGCTGGTGGCAGTTTGGTTAGTAAAGATGTGCCGCCTTATATTAAAGCAGGCCGAACGCCATTAAGTTATGCCGGTGTAAATTCTGTGGGTTTAAAGCGCCGTGGTTTTTCGTTAGACAGGATCAATCAAATTCTCGATATCTACCGGATAATTTATAACAAAGGCATGAACACATCGCAGGCATTAAATTTAATTGAAGAGGAATTTCCTGCAACAGATGAGAGAGATGAAATTGTAACTTTTATAAGAGAAAGCGGCAGAGGAATAATAAAAAGATTTACAAAAGGAAGTGGGGATGATGAGTAGGAAGCCCATCCTATCCTTCCCGGGGAAGGGAAATGGAGAAGATATAAGCGGAGATTGCGCTGTTAATTTTTTTGAGCCCAACATTTAATATTAATCAACTTCATTGGCGTCGCACTCTTGTACGGTATATCATTATTGAGCTTTTATCTAAGCGTATTTAAAAAATCTCTTCTAAAATATATGAGCCAAAAAGAATCAAACTCCCCAATCGAGTTCCCTCTCCTTGGGAGAGGGGTTGGGGTGAGGCTTAACAACGTTGGCAAAAGATTTAACCGTGAGTGGATCTTCCGCCACTTCACATATCAATTTCATTCAGGTAAAACGTATGCTATTACCGGTTCTAACGGGTCGGGCAAATCAACATTATTACAAGTAATTGCCGGTTCGCTCACACACAACGAAGGTACTATCGAATTTAAAAACGAACAACTACCAACTAACAACGAACAACTCTATACACACATTTCCATTGCCGCTCCTTATTTAGAATTGATAGAAGAAATGACGGCAAAAGAAATGCTGCTGTTTCATGCACAATTTAAGCCACTCATTAATTCAGTTTCTATTGACGAAATATTACAAACCGTGGGTTTACAAAATGCCACCAACAAACAAATACGTTATTACAGTAGTGGCATGAAGCAACGCTTAAAACTGGCGCAGGCTTTTTTCAGCAACACACCCATTTTATTATTGGATGAGCCCACTACTAATTTAGATGCAGATGGCATTGCGCTATACCACAATCTTATTAAAAATTACACTGCTGATAAATTAGTAATTGTAAGCAGCAACGATAAACAGGAGTATGAGTTTTGTGAGGAAGTGATTGGGATTGGGAAGTATAAGTAAATTACTCTGCAATTATTTTATATCTACTGCCTTTAAAAAATATTTCCACTCCAGTTTTTGGGTTTTTTATTTTCAAATCTTCAATAATTATTGAAGACCCGACTCTTAATTTATCTTTAAAAAGATTATAAACATTCCCGCCAACAGTAACTTGTACAGCAATTGTTGGAGGGTATCCAAGATCAGTTAAATAAAGAGTTACAGTATTCCGATTGAAGGGCAAATCAATTGTTGTAATTAATTTTACCGCCGTGTCCGCCAATTGGCTCAACTTAATCTCATTGCCTTCTATTCCTTTTAAAGATATTCTATTTTGTACTTGCGAAGAAGCACTTACGAATGTTGTAATTATAATTGCAATTATAAAAAATATTTTTTTAACCATAACAATATTAAAGTTTTCTATTTCAGCCCAAGAGACCAACTACCTCCTGCTCGCTATCAGCAAATTCAAATCGGTATATTTTAAATCAAACCTCTCACTTAAATAAAAATTGGTAAGGCTGCCTTTAAATAAATAAATACCGCTGCGGATATTTATTTTATACCATATCACATTATCAATACCCCCATCTTCGCCGGTTTCTAATAACAAAGGCATCAGTACATTACTAATTGCCTGTGATGCAGTACGGGCAAAACCGCTGGGTATATTGGGTACACAATAATGTATCACATCATATTTTAAAAACACCGGCTTTTCGTGTGTAGTTACAGCACTGGTTTCAAAACAACCACCACGGTCGATGCTTACATCTACAATAACACTGCCGGGCCGCATGCTGCTAACCGTTTCTTCAGTTACCACAATAGGTGTTCTGCCACCGGCGCTGCTTAAAGCACCTACTGCCACATCGCAGGTTTTTAATTGCTTGGCTAAAATTTTAGGTTCTATAACGGAGGTCCATAGCCGTCCGCCAATATTATTTTGTAAACGCTTTAAACGGTAAATACTGTTGTCAAATATTTTTACACTTGCACCCATGGCTAAAGCTGTTCTTGCAGCATATTCGCCAACAATACCTGCACCAATAATAATAACTTTTGTGGGTGGTATGCCGCTTATACCACCTACCAAAACCCCTTTACCATTATTAGCATTACTTAAATACTGCCCGGCAATAAGCATTACAGCACTGCCTGCAATTTCGCTCATGCTGCGTACAATAGGGTTATGGCCGCTATCGTCTTTTAAATTTTCAAAACTTAAAGCCGTAATTTTTTTATCCATCATCTTCTGTAAAATTTCTCTTTCCATTACGGCTAAGTGTATTGGAGAAATAATGTATTGGCCGGGCTGCAGCAGTTCGCATTCGGCTTTACTTACCGGTGCACTTTTTACCAGTATATCACATTCGTACACCTCTTTTTTATCCAGGGCAATTTTAGCACCTGCTTCGCTGTAATTATTATCGCTGTAACTGGCGCCATGGCCTGCTCCGGTTTCCACCACTACACGGTGCCCATTAGCAATCATTACACTTACCGCTTCGGGAGTAAGGGCAATCCGGTTTTCGCTAAAAGAATTTTCTTTAGGTATGCCAATAAACAACGCTTCGCCTTTGGGTTTTATATCTAAAGTTTCTTCTAAAGTTTCGTAAGTAAAAGAAGGCGATACAAAAGGTTTGGTAGTAGCCACAGTAAAAAGTTGATGGTTAAAAGTTAAAAGTTGATAATTATTGTGCCACTCAAATTACAAATTAATACTGACTTTTCTGGCATCAGTATCTATCATTGTAATAGTTACTTTAAAAGTATTATCAGGAAAAATACTAAGTGCTTTTTCCGGCCATTCCACAAAGCAGGTATTGCCGGAGTACAAACAATCTTCCACACCTGCGTTAATAGCTTCTGTTTCATCTTTAAGCCGGTATAGATCCAGGTGATAAATAGTTTTATTTTCAGCTGTGGTATATTGGTTAATGATAGAAAATGTAGGGCTTGATACCTTTCCCTTTACACCCATAGCATCACACAACGCATGTATAAAAGTTGTTTTACCGGCACCCATCTCTCCATAAAATGCAAAAACATTACTGCTATCCACATTTGATAAAAACTTTAACGCCGCTTCCTGTATATTATCTAACTTAAAAATTACCTCCATGTTGCAAAGATATTTTCCTTGTTTAGTAATTGGGTAACAAATGCAATAAATAATTTTGAGCTATGGAAAAAATTGAATGGAAAGTAGAAGGAATGGATTGTACCAACTGTGCACTGTCTATTACAAGGTACCTTCAAAAAGAAGGGATGAAGGACGTAAAAGTAAATTTTATCGGCGGCGATGTAAATTTTGAACTTAATGGCAGCAAATCAAAAGAAGAAATTTCTAAAGGTATTGCTGATTTAGGTTACCAGGTTAAAAACGAAGGACTAACAACTACTAACCAAAAACGAACAACTTTTTTCAGTAATCATTTACAGCGTTTTCTATTTTGCCTGCCATTTACTTTGGTTTTAATGTTGCATATGCTGCCATGGCATATTCATTTTTTAATGAACCCCTGGATACAAATGGCTATTTGCTTACCAGTATTCTTTGTGGGCATGAGTTATTTTGGTGTTAGCGCTTTTAAAAGTTTACGCAGAGGCATGCCTAACATGAATGTTTTAATTGCCATTGGCGCATTAGCTGCATTCGTATACAGTTTAATTGGTACGTTGGGTAATTATGGGATGGATTATGTTTTTTATGAAACCACTGCAACAATTATAACATTGGTTTTTTTAGGAGAATGGATAGAACACAAATCGGTTTCTACCACACAAAAAGCATTAAATAAATTAGCCGGCAACCAAAAAGTAATGGCCAATATGATTGCTTTTGATGAAGAACATAAAGAATTAATTTTTGCTGTAGAGAATACCCAGCTGCATGTGGGTGATTTGATATTAATTAAAAGCGGCGAGCAGGTACCAACGGATTGTAAAATTTTATGGGGCGATGCTTATGTTAGCGAAGCATTATTAACCGGCGAAAGCAAACCCATACACAAACAAAAAAAAGACAGTTTAATTGGCGGAAGTTTATTTACCGATGGCACTGTAAAAGCCCAGGTTACTGCAGTAGGAAAAGATACGGTGCTGAGTAATATTTTAAATTTAGTAAAACAGGCGCAGGGAGAAAAGCCACCGATACAACAACTGGCCGATAAAATAAGTGCCGTATTTGTGCCTGTAGTAATCGGCATTGCTGTATTAACTTTTGTGCTGAATTATTTTGCTTTTGATATTTCTGCTACCAGCTCTTTAATGAGAAGTATTGCAGTATTGGTTATCAGCTGCCCCTGTGCCATGGGCCTTGCAACTCCTGCGGCAATTGCAGTTGGCTTGGGCAGGGCAACAAAAAAAGGTATCCTTTTTCGTAATGCAAAAAGTTTAGAGCTGTTTAAAAATATTACTACAGTTGTTTTTGATAAAACAGGAACGCTGACAAACGGCGAATTTAAAATTTCGAATATAGAATGTATAGACATTGATAAAGAAAGTTTTAAACGCATTGTTTTTTCCATCGAGAAATACTCCAATCATCCCATTGCAAAAGCAATAGTTGCAGAATGGAAAATAAATAATCCTGTTAATTGGAAAAAAATTGAAGAGATAAAAGGTGTTGGTATGAAGGCAGACGATGCGGAGGGTAATATCTATCAGCTGGGGAAAAACGAAGATCAAACCCATACTGCCTATCTTACAAAAAATAATATTTTAATTGGCTGGTTTGATATGGATGATGAAATAAGAGAAGAAGCAGTTGACGTAATTAATTATCTCCATTCAAAAAAAATAAAAACAGTTTTATTAAGTGGTGATAGTTTAGAAAAATGTACAAAATTGGCAAAAGCAATTGGCATTGATGAAGTGTATGCAGAAAAAACACCGGAAGAAAAATTAAAAATAATTGAACAACTGAATGCCGTATCACCGGTTGCAATGATCGGTGATGGAATTAATGATGCGCCTGCATTGGCGAAGGCAACTATCGGCATTTCCATTTCACAGGCATCGCAACTGGCTATGCAAACTGCACAAGTGGTGTTAACCAATAACGGCATTAAGCATTTACCATTGGCATTAGGTTTAGGTAAACATACTTTTATCACTATAAAAGAAAATTTATTTTGGGCATTTATTTATAATGTAGTGGCCATACCTATTGCTGCTATGGGGTTTTTACATCCGGGTATTGCAGCGCTGGCAATGGGTTTTAGCGATGTAGTGCTGGCGGTAAATTCAGTTAGGTTGAATTACAAGAAAGTAATTTAATTTCAGGTCAAATTACTGGCTGTTGACTTCTAGCGAAATACTAAAACAATATTGGGGCTACGATACTTTTCGGCCGCTGCAGGAAGAAATTATTAATGCAGTACTGCAGGGAAAAGATGCATTAGCCTTACTGCCCACCGGCGGTGGCAAATCAATTTGCTTTCAGATACCTGCACTTGCAAAAGATGGGCTGTGCCTGGTAGTTAGTCCGCTTATTGCATTAATGAAAGACCAGGTAGAAAATTTAAAAAGAAAAGGCATTAATGCATTGGCAGTGTACAGTGGCATGAGTTTTATTGAAGTAAAAAAAACTTTGCAAAATGCAGCTTATGGTAATTATAAATTTTTATACGTTTCTCCTGAAAGATTAGAAACAAAATTATTTTTAGAATACCTGCCTGCCATGAATATAAATTTGCTGGCAGTAGATGAAGCTCATTGTGTTTCGCAGTGGGGATACGATTTCAGGCCACCTTATTTACGCATTGCAAACCTGAGGGAGTTATTACCCAATGTGCCGGCATTGGCATTATCAGCATCTGCAACTAAAATTGTTCAGGACGATATCTGTGAAAAATTATTGTTCGGCAAAACGCATCAACGTTTTCAGCAATCATTCGAAAGGCCTAATCTTTCTTACAGTGTTTTTAACGTTGCTTCCAAACAAAATAAATTATTAGAAATTTTAAAAAATGTACCCGGCACAGCAATAGTGTATTGTAAAAGCAGGAAGCATACAAAAGAAATTACTGATCTGTTATTGATGAATAAAATTAATGCCGATTATTATCATGCAGGTTTAAATAATGATGAAAGAAGTAAAAAGCAGGAGAGCTGGATTACCAATAAAACAAGGGTAATAACATGTACTAATGCATTTGGAATGGGCATTGATAAACCGGATGTAAAAGTAGTGGTGCATTATGATGTACCTGATTGCCTGGAAAATTATTACCAGGAAGCTGGCCGTGCCGGCAGAGATAGCAAAAAAGCTTATGCCGTTTTATTATTCAGCAATAAAGAGCTGGAAGATTTACAAAAGCAAAGCGATATACGGTTTCCAACAGAAGAAGAAATAAAAAAAGTGTACACCGCTTTAATGAATCATTTACAAATTGCAGCAGGAACCGGTGAAGACTTAAGTTATGATATAGATATTACCACATTTACCCGTGCTTTTAAATTAAATATACTTACCGCCACTTATGCCATTAAAGTGCTGGAGCAGGAAGATGTGCTCAGTTTTAATGAAATGGTTTTTAAACCTTCGACAGTATTATTTACTGCTAACAGAAATGATTTAACAGAGTTTGAAAAAATGCATCCAAGTTTAGAGCCAACTATAAAAGGGCTGCTAAGGTCTTACGAAGGTATTTTTGATTTTCCATCAACAATTAATGAAAACCTGCTGGCTAATTTTTTAAAGAAAGATATTATTGTTTTAAAAAAAGAGCTGACCCAGTTAAACGATTATGGAATTATTATTTATACCCCACAAAAAGATAAACCTCAAATTACACTTTTGCAAAACCGCATGTATGCCGACAGCTATGCCGTTAATACCGCAAACTACTTAGAAAGAAAAAAGAATTTTGAGCAACGGGTGGCAGCAATTATTAATTATATAAAAAACACCAACGCCTGTCGCAGTAAATTAATTTCAATATACTTTAATGCGCCTGCTGCAAACGATTGCGGTAAGTGTGATAACTGTATTAATCAAAAAGGTATTATCATAACTAAAGAAGAGTTTGATTTGATATCATCCGGCATTTTACAATCTGTAAAAAACACCCCTTTATCTTTCACTCAACTGCATCAGTATTTTAAAGATGTAAAAAAGGAAAAACTGTGGAAAGTGATAAATTATTTGCAGGCAGAAAGTAAAATTACAGTTGATAAAGAAGGAAGAATTTTTTTGTAAGAATCTGTATAACTGTTGTTTAGTAACAAAACAACATTCTTCAAAAAATCGGGAGTGGTATAAAATAAAAAAGGGACCAAGATAGAAATCTAGTCCCGCTTTAAAATCCAATATCCTATGAAAAACCGAAACGAAGATAATGCGGAATTTACTATTTTACAACATTTTTATAAAATATTTTTAAAATATTTTATAATTTGCCAGCTTATGTAATAATGTCCTAAATACACAGTCATTTTATTTGAAAAATTGAAAATCAGTCACTTACAGTAGCATTTAGAGTTATTATTTTACTTTATAGTCTCCCGATTTATACAAAAAATTAGCTCCCTGGTACCAAGCAATAGCTTCATTAATCAGCAGCTTATCCGGGGCAATTTTGGTGTTTGTACCAGAAACAAAGTCGGGTATAAACATCTCCATTTTCTTTTGCGCAGATAATATTACCAGTTTGCCATCTCTTATATAACCCATATCCTGGTAAGTACTTATAAAAGCTCTTTCCATGCCCGCAGGAGTTTTAAAAATATCATATCCTAAAAAACGACTGGTGTAGTTAAGGTTTAGCATCCCCAAAACAGTTGGTACTAAATCAATTTGGCTGGTTAAGCGTTGCTCAATATTTGGCTTAACCAATTGTGGGGCGTAAATAAAACATGGAATGTGATAACGGTTAACGGGCAAATCTGTTTTGCCGGCGCTTTTAGCGCAATGATCGGCAACAATTACAAAAATGGTATTATTAAACCATGGCTTTTGCTGTGCGTCTTTTAAAAATTTATTGATGGCGTAATCGGTATATTTTACACCGCCCTGAACTACCTGCGCTGCCGAAGGAATATCAATTCTTCCATCAGGAAAAGTGTAGGGCCGGTGATTGCTCACCGTCATCATATGATTAAAGAATAATTTTCCGCCTGCAAAACTTTTATCACACTGCTGCAAAGTAAAATCAAACGCAGCTTCATCATCAATGCCCCAGGCACTGGTATGATGTACCATTTTTTCGGGAACATCCCTTTTATCCAACACAGTATATCCATTGCCGCCAAAATATTTACCCATGTTATCAAAAAAAGCATTGCCGCCATATATATAATTTACATCGTAGCCTTTTGCTTTTAAAACATTCCCCATAGTAAACATATCGCCATTGTCCGGCCGTCTCACTATCGACTGTCCGGGAGTTGGCGGAATGGCTAATGATAAAGCTTCCAACCCTCTTACAGTTCTGGTGCCGCTAGCATAAAAGTTTTCAAAAAATAAACTGTGTGGAATAAGAGAATCTAAAAAAGGTGTGATGTTTTCTTTATTACCAAAATGTTTTAAATAATCGCCGCTTAAACTTTCCACACTAATTAATACTACATTCCATTTATGTTCGGGGCTGTCGTTTTTAATTACTCTTTCAACACTTAGCGGATTGCCGGTGAATGTTGCATTGGGTGCCTGCAGCATTTCTTTTAAAATTTTAAAATTGGCCGTATCGTTATGCACAATATAAAAACGGTTGTAATCAATTTCGTTGTTCCAAAATGCTGCACCAAATTCATAAATGCCATTGCCGCTCAATTCATTTACGTAATTATTGTCACTGATATTTTTAACCCTGTTGTTTACTAAAAAATAACCGGCAAGCGGTATCAATAAAAATAAAAAAAAGAAAGCTGTACGTTTTGCAAAACGCATACTTACCTTTTGAGAAAGTGTAATTTTTTTTCTTACTAAAAAAACAACAGCAACAGTTGCAAGTATTACTCCGGTTCCTATTAAAGGAATATTGTACGATTCCCAAATATTACCCAATACCTCTGTTGTATAAATAAGATAATCTACTGCAATAAAATTATACCGTGCACTAAATTCATCCCAAAAAATAATTTCGCCACCTGCATTGAGCAGTAAAATAAAAGTAATCAGAAAAAAAATTATAAATAGTGGAATACGGTTCCAGCGTTTTTGATAAAAGGAATCTTTCATCAGCCAGCAATACAAAGCAACGGGGATAGCAAAAAAACCGCTTACTACCAGATCATAAAATAATCCAATTATAAAAATTCCAATAAGTTTTAATGGATTTAACTCCAGCCCCGGCCAACTTATTATCAGTAATATAATTCTAGTAATTAGGCTGATTACACAAACTAAAATAGCCACAATTGCTACCGGCCCAAAACGGTGATAGAAAATTTTCTTAAGCATGAGCAAAGATAACAAAACAAAAAAGCCTGAGAAACAGTAATGGTTTCTCAGGGTCAACATGGTCAGGCGATGGCGTCAGACTATGTTAAAACCAACTTTTACTTTTGCTTGATCTGCTTCTGCCACCTAAACCTAAAGCGCCCAATAAAGAACGCACAATAGTATTTCCTGCAGTGCGTACCATACTTTTTACAATGGTATTATCTGCCACTTTTTCAAAAGTTGATTTTTCTTCTTTAGTTTTTTTGCCCGTTGCTTTTTCTTCTGTTGCGGAATTTTCCGCAGCCTCTTCCAATTTAGCAGTTAAAATTTCATATGCACTTTCGCTGTCAATAGCTTTGTTATATTTAGCAACTAATTTAGATTTACCTGCAATGCTGTCAATTTCTGCATCAGTTAATACATCCATTCTGCTTCGTGGTGCACAAAGCATTACATGTGCCAGCGGTGTAGGAATCCCTTTTTCATTCAGCATCGTTACCAATGCTTCGCCTATGCCCAACTGTGTAATTAAATCTTCCGTTTTATAAAATTCTGTTTCAGGATAATTTTGTGCAGTTTGCTTAATAACTTTTCTGTCGGCTGCAGTAAATGCCCTTAATGCATGCTGCACTTTTAAACCTAATTGGCCTAACACACTCGCCGGTACGTCCATTGGGTTTTGTGTACAAAAGAAAATACCAATTCCTTTTGAACGGATAAGTTTTATTATTGTTTCTATTTGCTGCAATAAAGCTTCGCTGGCCTCCTGAAAAATTAAATGGGCCTCATCAATAAACATGACCAGTTTGGGTTTATCCAAATCGCCTTCTTCTGGGCAACTGGCATATAATTCTGCCAGCATCTGCAGCATAAAAGTAGAAAACAATTTGGGCTTATCCTGCAAATCGGTTACCCGTAATACATTTATCATTCCTCTTCCATCATCACTCATTCTCATTAAATCATCTACTTCAAAACTTTTTTCTCCAAAGAAAATATCCGCACCCTGCTGTTGCAGTTCAATTACTTTACGCAATATAGTTCCCGTACTGGTGGTAGATATTTTACCATAAGTTTTTTCTATTTCCGCTTTTCCCTCGTCGCCGATGTATTGCAGTACTTTAATAAAATCTTTTAAATCGAGCAAGGGTAATTTAGTATCATCGCAATATTTAAAAAGCATAGCTACCACTCCGCCTTGCGTATCGTTTAAGCCTAAAATTTTGCTTAACAGCACCGGGCCAAACTCACTAACGGTGGCCTTTAAATGAACACCCTTTTGCCCGGTTAAAGTCATTAGTTCAGCAGGAAATAAAGCAGGTTTATATTCCATGCTAAGCTTAGCATAACGATCTTTTACTTTGTCGTTGGTGGCACCCTCGGCAGCAATACCACTTAAATCGCCTTTAATATCCATCAATAAAACCGGCACACTGTTATCGCTTAAAAACTCACTGATCATTTGCAGGGTTTTTGTTTTACCAGTACCCGTTGCACCGGCAATTAAACCATGGCGGTTCATTGTTTTTAAGGGGAGATTGATACTTGCTTCGGCAACCACTTCGCCATCTAAAACAGCGCAACCAATTTTAACTGATTCTCCTTTAAAAGTGTAGCCATCTTTTATGGCCTGAATAAAAGCTTCTTTACTGGGCATTGTTTATAATTTTTTGAAAGATACGACCTGTAATTGATATGAATAAAATCATTTTTTCAGCCAGTTCCTGTTAATTTTGTAGAAATGAAAAAGTCTTTTTGCATTCTTTTTTTAACTGCAATAACCCTCTTTATTGTCAGTTCATCTTTTCAGCAAAAAAATGCTGACATAAAAACTAAAGCCGCTCTTGGCAAAAAATTATTTTCCGAAAAAATATTATCATTGGATTCTTCCGTAAGCTGTGCCAGCTGCCACAAACCTGCGTATGCATTTGCAGATACTGCTGCGTTCAGTACCGGAATTAATGGCAAGCTAACGGCAAGAAATACCCCATCAGTTTTAAACATGAAAAACCGGCCGTACTTTTTTTGGGATGGCAGGGCGGTAACCTTGCAGGAGCAATCGCTAATGCCCATCCAAAACCCCGATGAAATGGGATTGCCCATTGATGAAGCGGTTAAAAGATTAAACGAAAGCAAAGAATATAAAAATCTTTTTCAAAAAATATTTAAACAACAGCCTAACGCAAAAAATTTATCGGCTGCCTTTGCGGCTTACGAACAAACTTTAGAAACTGTGGACAGTAAGTTTGATGACTGGAGCAATAACATTAAAAAATTATCAGCCTCAGAAGAGCGTGGCAGGCAAATATTTATTGGTGATAAATCAAAATGTTTCAACTGCCACCGTATGGAAGATTTTACTACAGATGAATTTAAAAATATTGGCTTGTACAATGCAAAAGATTTAAACGATGCCGGCTTATATGCCATCACCAAAAAAGAAAGGGACAAAGGAAAATTTAAAACACCAGGCCTGCGTAACATTGCAGTAACAGCACCTTACATGCATAACGGCATGTTTAAAACTTTGGAAGAAGTGGTGGATTATTATAACGATCCGGGAAAAATTGTATCTAACTCCATCAATATTGATAATGATTTAAAACAACCACTTGGCTTAACTGAAAAGGAGCAAAAAGATTTAGTGGCATTTTTAAAAACTTTGACCGATAAAAAATATTCCCGCTGATTTCGCAGATTGCGCAGATGGAAAATTGCATAAACTACTTCAGGCAAAAAAAATTCGTGTAAATCTGTGTAATCCGTGGCAGACCCATTTTGCCGCAGACAAAACTCTTTTCAGCGACATCAGCGTAATCTGCTGGCAACAATTCTACCTTTAACAAAAAATTAGGCACTATATTCGCTGTACCAAAAATGAATTAATTTTATTTGCTATTAAACTAATAAAACATGGAAGCAGTAAAACCCAAAATATTACTTTGCGAAGACGATACCAACCTTGGTATGGTTTTAAAAAATTATTTAGAATTAAACGATTACGACGTAACATTAGAGCGTGACGGACGGCTGGGCTTAGCGGCTTTTCAGCGGGAAAAATTTGACATTTGTTTGCTCGACGTTATGATGCCCAATATGGATGGCTTTACATTGGGAGAAGAAATACGTGATGTAAATCCCGATGTGCCCTTATTTTTCCTCAGCGCTAAAACAATGAAGGACGATATTATTCAGGGTTATAAACTGGGTGCCGATGATTATATTACCAAGCCTTTTGACAGTGAAGTGCTGCTGCATAAAATAAAAGCAATTTTAAAACGCAACGAAGAAATGCACCGTGAAGAAGTAAATGCAGAATTTGATTTGGGCAATTATCATTTTAACCCACGATTGAGAGAATTAACTATTGCAGGTAAAGTACAGGTTTTATCGCCTAAAGAAAATGAATTGCTGAAGATGCTGAGTGAATACAAAAATGATTTACTGAGCCGTGAAATTGCATTGAAAAAAATATGGGGAAGTGATACGTATTTTAATGGCAGAAGTATGGATGTGTACATTGCCAAATTGCGTAAATATTTAAAAGAAGATCCTAAGATTGAAATCGTAAATATTCACGGTAATGGTTTCAGGTTAGTGGTTTCGGAATAAGGATCCCTATCCTTTAAAGGTGTGAAATAATTTAAAAGCTGTTCGTAATCCGAACAGCTTTTTTTATGAAAATAAAGTGTTGGGAGAGTTGGGTTGTGTTTTTCCCAAATGCTTATACGCTTTTTCTGTAGCTTCTCTTCCTCTTGCAGTACGTTGCAAAAATCCTTCCTGTATTAAAAACGGTTCGTACACTTCTTCAATAGTGCCTGGTTCTTCGCCTACAGCTGTGGCAATTGTTGTGATGCCTACAGGGCCGCCTTTAAATTTTTCTATAATGGTAGATAATATCCTGTTGTCCATTTCATCCAAACCGTAAGCATCTACATTTAATGCTTTTAGCGAATGCTCTGTAATACCCAAATCGATAACGCCATTGCCAATTACTTGTGCAAAATCTCTCACCCTTCTTAATAAACCATTGGCAATACGTGGCGTACCACGGCTGCGGCCCGATATTTCTGCAGCCGCATCACTGGTAATTTTTGTGCCCAGTATTTTTGAGGAGCGGAGAATAATATTTTTTAAAGTAACGGCATCATAATATTCTAATCTTGATTTTATTCCAAATCTGCTAAGTAATGGTGCAGTTAATAAACCACTTCTTGTGGTAGCACCAATTAATGTAAACGGATTTAAATTAAGTTGTACACTTCTTGCATTGGGGCCGCTGTCAATCATAATATCAATGCGGTAATCTTCCATAGCTGCATACAAATATTCTTCTACAACTGTACTCAGGCGGTGTATCTCATCAATAAATAAAACATCGTTAGCTTCTAAATTAGTAAGCAAACCTGCAAGGTCGCCGGGCTTTTCAATTACCGGGCCGCTGGTTTCTTTAATACTTACACCTAATTCGTTGGCTACAATTCTGCTTAAAGTTGTTTTACCCAAACCCGGCGGGCCATGAAATAAAATATGATCCAGCGCCTCTCCCCTCATTTTAGCAGCCTTAATAAAAATGGTAATATTTTCTATAATCTGGGGCTGGCCGCTAAAATCATTTATTGCAGATGGCCTGATGGTGTTTTCAAATTCTTTATCTGCAAAGGCCGCATCACTGTTTAAATTTGGGTTTTCCATGAACTATTTTTTATCAATTTTGTAAAATTAATTATAAATAATTAAACGGTTGCGTTATAAAAAAACCTCCGTTAAAAACGGAGGCTTTTATTTCCCTTATGCTTCAACTAATTATTTCGATTTTACATTAACCGCAACCCTGCGGTTTTGTGCCCTTCCTTCAACAGTGGTGTTATCGGCAATTGGCCACTCGGGACCGTAACCTTTAGCACTTGCAATTGCAGTTGCAGCAGCGCCTAATTTTTTAAGCATTGTAACTACTGCATCTGCTCTTTTTTGTGAAAGCGCAACGTTTGCAGCAGCAGCACCAGTATTATCTGTATACCCACCCAATTTAAATTGAGCCGTTGGATAACCTTTACTGATAGCTACTATATTTTTTAACTGTGTCATTGATGCATCTGTAATATCTGAGCTTCCGGTTTTAAATTTCACATTTGTAAATTCAAACCAGTTGCCTTTTACGGTATCAATCGTTGCGTTAGCATCAGATAAAAATTTGTACAATTTATTTTCAGTTGAGTTTTCTCCTACTACTAATTTACCGGCTCCGTTTGGCAAATCAATAGTTACATTACTTCCTGCATCATAAACAAATTCGTTAGTTAACGAATCGAATTTGCCTGCAACATTTGTAACCACAGTTTTAACATCAGTGCTTACCTGCTCTGTTGCAGCTTTTACAGTATCGGTAACATTATGTGCAACTGTTTCTGCAGTATTATTACAGCCTTTACCAAAAAAATACCATGCACCCATTGCAGCAGCAACTAATAAAAGCAATGGCAATAAAAATTTTAAACCGCCGCTTGATTTTTCAACTGTTTCGTTAGCGTAATGTGTTGCAGTTTCTTTTGTACCTGAAACAACATTAGTAACATTACCACCAATATTACCCAGTACACTGCTAAGGTTTAAACCTGCCGGCATTGCTGCAGCAATATTATCTTTCTGGCTGCTTAATAAAGAAGCAATACCGCTTGCACCACCTGTTGAGTGCTTACCAATTAAACCTAAAACAGCTGGCAAAGCCATACTTAATAAAGAAGATGCTGACGAAGATTTTAATCCTGAAAAATTGGAGATAAGGCTTGTAATACCATTTACTTTATTACCAAACAAGCCGCCTAACAAACCAGCGCCTTTGCTTAAAAGACTACCACTGTCGTTACCTAAAAAGCCACCTAAATTATCTAATATACCCGAGCTTTTTTGCTCATCTACCATTTGTGCAACTGCACCTGCACCTTCGTGAGTAGAAGTAGAATTAAGCAAACCGCTGAAAACGGTTGGCAAAATACCACTCATGGCTTTTGAAACACCACTTTCACTTTCGCCTAAATAAGAACTTGCTTTGCTTACCAATTCGTTAGTAAACATACCTTTTGCTGCATCAATTAAATTAAATGACATATTGATTTTTTTAAGTTTTTTTTGGTTAATACGCTTTAGAGTGCCGGAGAGGTTAAAGGGTTGCACAAGGTGGCGAAAAAATATTGCAAATGCAAGCTTTTATTGATATGATTTATAACAAAACCTCCCACAACACCATATAGCCATTAATCAAAACACACCGTAATTTCACTATCTTGGAGTTTAGATTTGCACTATGGGTAAAGTAAATGTAAGATATTGGTTATGCCAGATTATAGGATGGGGCATTTTTGGCCTTATACATATCTATTTTAACCTGGTGGTTTTTGCCGAACAGTTTGCACAACATGGCGGCGAAAACGAATATTTAATAAGCCTGGGAATATTTTTAGTTTCAGGCATTATATCAACTCATATTTTAAGAACGATAATTAAAAGAACCAACTGGCTTAAATTTTCTTTTAATAAAATTTGGATAATTTTTATCATTGGCATAGGTGCTACCAGCCTTTTATTATTTTATGGTGGTAATGCAATAGAACATAATACCGCTTATTCATTTGATAATTATATTCAAAAATATAAATTAGAAAAAGCGAAAAAAACAGAAACCATTGCAGGACTAGATAAAGTAACTTATTACAGCAATACACCGCTTAAAGATTCTGTAAACCTTAAAACCATATCCGACATAAAAAAAACTACCGGCTGGTACAGAAACAGCAGAGGGGAATGGAAGTTTGAAGATAAATCTGAACTGCTGGGCATTTATCAAAATTTATTACTGCTGGCACTTTGGTTTTTAATTTATATCGTTTATCATTATGTTGATAAAAACAGAAGAGATCAAATTGACCGTTTAAAATTAGAAAGCACTGTAAAAGAACTGGAATTAAAAACTATCAAATCGCATATCAATCCGCATTTTATTTTTAATTCGCTTAACAGTATAAGGGCATTGGTGGATGAAAACCCCGAAAGGGCGAGAAGGGCCATTACCGAACTGAGTAATATTTTACGCAGCAGCATGCAGGCCGAAAAAGCAGAAACCGTTACTTTAGAAAAAGAACTGGATATTGTAAAAGATTATCTTGCTTTAGAGCACATGCGTTTTGAAGAAAGGTTGAAAGTAGAAATGGATATTGATAAAGATACACTTAGCCAGCCGGTACCGCCAATGATGCTGCAAACCCTTGTAGAAAATTCGATTAAACATGGCATTAGTAAATTAATAAATGGCGGTGTAGTGCGTATTGCAGCCGATTTTAAAGGCGATAACCTGGAATTATCGGTACAAAACACCGGGCAGCTTAACGGCAAAAGAAATGGCGATGGTTTTGGTATTAAAAGTACACAGGACCGTTTAAATTTAATGTATCAGGGCAAAGCACATTTTGAAATAAAAAATATTGGCACTAATATGGTGGAGAGCAAAGTAACCATGCCGGCTACCATTTAAAATTATGAACATAAAAGCAAACACACTATGCAGAAAGCTGTAATTATTGATGATGAACGTTTGGCAAGAAATGAATTAAAAAAACTGTTACTCGATTTTCCGGAGATAGAGGTAATTGGTGAAGCTGCGAATGCCGCAGAAGGTTTGGAAAAAATTGAAAACCTTTCTCCAGATTTAATTTTTTTAGATATACAGATGCCCGGCAAAACCGGTTTTGATATGCTTACCGAACTGGAAAAAGCTCCGCATGTAATTTTTACCACCGCTTACGATGAATATGCATTAAAAGCTTTTGAAGTAAATGCTTTAGATTATTTGATGAAACCGGTGGAGCCTAAACGCTTAGCCGATGCTTTACAAAAATTGCAACAGGCCGATGAAAAAGAAATGGCCGCAACTATGGCCGGTATTAACCGTGGCATGCTTACAGAAGCCGACCAGGTGTTTGTAAAAGATGGCGAACGCTGCTGGTTTGTAAAATTAGGCGAAGTGCGTTTGTTTGAAAGCGTGGGCAATTATGCTAAAGTATTTTTTGGCACCAACAAGCCGCTTATCTTAAAATCTTTAAATGCTTTAGAAGAAAGGCTGGATGAAAAAGTATTTTTCCGGGCCAACCGCAAGCATATTGTAAACCTGCGCATGATAGAAAAAATAGAACCTTATTTTAATGGCGGCCTTTTATTGGAACTGCATGGCGGCGAAAAAATTGAAGTAAGCCGCAGGCAGGCGGTTAAGTTTAAGGAGATGATGAGCCTTTAGTAATGCATAATTAATAATGAAAAATTTATAATGAAGAAAATACTTTTAACAGTTTCAGCAGGCTTTATATGCCTGCTTTGTTTTGCACAGGATATTGATAAAATAATAAATGCTGCCGAAGTGGAACGTATTGAAAAAATACTTTCGGCTGATGATATGCAGGGCCGCAAAACATTTACACCGGGTATTGATAAAGCAGCAGATTTTATTGCTGCAGAATTCGCAAAAAGCAAATTGCAATTTTTTGGCAACAGCAAAACTTATTTCCAGGAGTTTGCTATGATAAAAGCAAAACCTGTTTCTGTAATGGGCAGGTTAGATGCCGATTCTTTAACTGTAAACAATGTAACTGCCAATACCACTGCTGCAGAAATAAATATTACTTCATTAAAAGATTATGAAGTAATAGTGGTAAAAAAAGATGATGATTTTAATAAAACAGTTTTTCCAATTTTTGATACAGAAAAAAATGTAGTGGTACTGGTGGATACTTTTCATGCAAGACGATTTAAAAGTATGCAGCGCTTTACCGGCAATGCAAAATTCTCTTCTGCAGTTTCGCAGGTATTTATTTTAACGGGTAATATAAATCCGGCAACGCTTAATCTTTCTATTAAAAATGAATTAACAGAGCAGCGCCTTAAAAATGTTATGGGTGTGTTGCCGGGTAAAAGTAAAAAAGATGAGTATGTAGTTTTTAGCGGTCATTACGATCATTTGGGTATTGGTAAACCCGATAAAAACCAGGATAGTATTTTTAATGGAGCCAACGACGATGCCGCAGGTACAACAGCCGTGATGATGCTGGCAAAATATTTTAGTGCACTAAAAGAAAAAAATGAACGCACAATAATTTTTGTGGCTTTTACCGCCGAAGAAATTGGTGGCTTTGGCAGCCAGTATTTTAGTAAGCAGTTAAATGCCGATAAAGTTATGGCCATGTTTAATATTGAAATGATAGGCACAGAAAGTAAATGGGGCACCAACAGCGCTTACATTACCGGCTACGAAAAAACTGATATGGGTAAAATTTTACAAAGCAATCTCACCAATTCTAAATTTAAGTTTGAACCTGACCCCTACCCTAAACAAAATTTATTTTACCGCAGCGATAATGCTACACTTGCCGAATTGGGCGTACCTGCTCACACTATCTCTACTTCTAAAATGGAAGAAGCTCCCAATAACGAACCTAATTATCATAAACAAAGTGATGAGATTGGAACATTAGATATGAATAATATGGCAGAGATTATAAAAGCCATTGCGCTGAGCAGCAAAACTATTGTAAGTGGTAAGGATACGCCTGGCAGGGTGGAGAAAACTAAATAAGATATTTAAATTAGAAAAAGTTTTTACTTATCATTCTTGGTCTCTGGCCAACAATTTCTCTTTTCTGATGATCTAGAAAAAGAATAACAACTTTAGAATATTAATTTTATACTTCTTAATATAGCTGACAGCAAATTAAAGTTAATGGTTGAAATTTTTGACGACATACGAAAACTATATAACTTTAAGGCACCTTGCAAAGAGCTTGCAAACTATATTGAGTTTTTTTCCGAAACTTCTGTTGAAGCCACCAACCAATACATTACCACTGAAAAATTTACAGTTAAATTATTCCCCAGCTTTACACCTACTATATGGATCAATCTTGGTTCTCCTTATATTTTAAAAAATGGCAGGCAACAAATTTTTATTGATGCTGCTACAGATATTCTATTACTAAGAAATGCTATTGTAGAAAGAACCAACCTGCGCAGCGATAACATATTTACAGTTAAATTTCACCCGGGAGGTTTTGAAGCAATCTTTGGAATTGAACAGGCAAAAATCGGAAGCGAAGTTCTTAATCTCAATACTATATTTACCAACAATATCATTAAAAAATTTAAGCGGCTATATACGCTCCACGAAAGGATAGCCCTGCTTGAAAATTATTTCCTTACTTTACTTAATGTAAAATTTGCCGGGTATTATGGCTATCAAAAAGTATTTGATGCAATACATACTTTTAAGCAATCCGAAATGAAGTATAGTACTAATCAACTGGCAACAGTGCTGGCTACCACTAATAAAACGTTGTACCGCTATTTTAAAAACACAATCGGCATTTCTCCTAAAAATTATTTTTGTATTGTAAGGGCACGAACTGCATTAACCAAATACGTGTCAGGTAAAAAAACATTTTCTCCATACGATTATGGCTATTATGATATGAGCCATTTTAGAAAAGAAGTGGTACAGTTTACCGGGCAAAAATTATCTGCCTGGGTTTATTGATTTTGTCCGGTTTTTACTCTTTTTATGTTACCGCCAGTTGTACATTGTGGCACAAATAGCAGTATGAAAATATTTATCCTCTCATTCTTTATTATTATTCTCAGTTTACAAAAAATTATCGCACAAGGTTACCTGCCTGCAATTGAACCTTGCCCCTGTTTAATAAAAGTGGATACAGGATTAGTTACTAAATGTGGCTACCTGATAGTGCCGGAAAACCGGAGAAAGCCTGCAGGCAGAAAAATAAAGATACCTTTTGTGTTTGCCAGAAGACCCGTGGCTGATGCTGTAAAAAATATTACGTTATATACAACCGGCGGCCCGGGATACAGCACTATTAAAAATTTTGAAACCCTGCGTTACCGTTCCGATTTTTTTGAGTTTGGTGGATTTATTGTTTTTGATCAACGTGGCACCAAATTGGCGGAGCCTTGCCTCGACTGCCCCGAAATAAATGCTGCAGTTATAAAATCTTATACAGAAAATTTACCTATAGATAGTTTAGAGCGGAATGCGGTAAAAAAATGCCGAAAACGCTTAATCGCCGGAGGTATTGATATCTCTTGCTATACTACGGTTGAAAGTGCTGCCGATATTAATGATCTGAAAAAAGTTTTACAACTGGACTCTTTGAATTTGTTAGGTGTTTCATATAGCGGAGGTTTAATGCTAACCGTATTAAGAAATCATCCTGCTGCCGTAAAATCATTGATTTTAAATTCACCGCTGCCAGGTTATGCCAATTATGAAGAAGATGCTTTGTTCAATATTAATGAAGCACTCAACCAGGTATTTGATAATGTTGAGAAAGACTCTGCAACTATTCAATACCAAAATTTACGGCAGCGGTTTCAGCAATACTTCGGTAGTATCAATAAAAAAAAATTCAGCATTACTTATGTTGTTAAAAACACGGCTGATACCCTGCACATCAACTACACAAAGAATGAACTGCTGGATGCGGTCATCAACCGGATGAATAACTGGCAATTAAGAACAGTTCCGTTGGTGATGACTGAATTGATAAATGGCAACCATCAGCAATACGTTAAAGAAATATTGGATGATAATTTTTCGGGCAATAAAACGCTCTCTCATGGTATGCGTTACTCGGTGTATTGCAGTGAGCAAATTGCTTACGCTAATACAGAAATGATAAAAAAACAGGAATTGTTATTACCCTGGTTAGCGGGCTATGCATTCAATAATGTAAATCATGATATATGCAGTTGCTGGAAAGTAATTCCGGAGCCTGCCATTGTTAAAAAACCGGTGTACTCTGCCATTCCTGCGCTTATTGTTGCCGGCGATGCCGATCCCTGGTGCCGGCCATTTTACAACAGGCTGATAAAACGCTATATGCCCAACGCACAGTTATTGATCTTTCATAACAAGGCACACGGTCCGGGTTATTATGCTGACGGCATAGATTTTTTAAAACTATTTATGGAGCAGCCGTATAAGAAAATGGTTGCTGCTTCAGTAAATGTGATTGTGGAATAAATTACACCTTAACCGCTACACTATGCACCGCAGCGGCCATTTCTTTTATAAGTGCAGGATCTTTTTCGATAGCATTGCCCACCACAATTACATCAGCGCCGGCTTTGCAGTTGAGGTAAGCTTTTTCGGGTTCAATAATACCGCCGCCAATAATTAAAGGCACATCAATACAGCCGGCAACTTTTTGTATCATGCTTTCGGTAATGGCACGTTTGGCACCACTGCCGGCATCCATATAAATTAATTTCATGCCCAGCATTTCGCCGGCCATGGCAGTGCATACAGCAATTTCATTTTTATCTGCCGGTATAGGTGTGGCATTACTGATGTACGAAACTGTTGTGGGTGCGCCACCATCAATTACCATATAACCGGTGGGCATAATTTCGAGTCCGCTTTGTTTTACCACCGGCGCACTTATTACATGCTGGCCAATTAATAAATCGGCATTGCGGCCACTGATGAGTGATAGGTACAACAATG
>NZ_JANMUN010000219.1:0-25072 GCF_031391665.1 Ferruginibacter sp. | reverse complement strand
AGTTAAACTAATTTTGAAAAATAAAGTCTTAAAAAACTATTGAATTATATGCTAAAAATTTACCTGCTTATTTTTATAATTGCTGCTGGTTTTTCGATTGCTGTTGCCCAAACAGATTCGCTTTCTGCAAAAGATAAAGCTATGCTTGATTCTATGATGGAGAACGATGAATTTTTAAAAATGATAAAAGAGCAATCAAAAAATTCTGTTGATATAAGTGTTGGTTTGGGTAATGGTGCATTCAGTTCTAACAATAATGCGGCTAATGCAACTGGGATAGATAATCAAATTATTTTTACACCTTCAATTATTTATCACACAAAAAATGGTTTCAGTTTTGGAGCGACAGGATTTTTAACTTCAGACAGTACAAATAAATTAGAATTGTATCAAACAGGTATTAGTGCTGCATACGATTATTACGGAAAAAAAGTGCTGGCCGGTTTTTCTTACACCAGGTACTTAAGTGATAAAAATAAATACAATACTAAATCATTGTATCAAAATGATGTTTACGGATATATAAAAAGGGCTAAGGGAATACTTCAACCAGGGTTGACTTCGGGTTTTGCAAATGGGAATTATAACGAAGTGGTTTTAGTTTTACGAAAAAGGCCGCTATTAGGTGATACATTAGTAAGAGATTCTACCAGTAATAAAGCAAGTTATTTTTCTGTTTCGGGAAGTGTTGAACATGATTTTAGTTTTTATAAATTGTTTTCAAAAGATGATAAACTGGATTTTGTGCCGTCCCTGATTATAAATTTTGGAAGTGATAAACTTACACAAACGCATCTCAATAAAGTATTTAATCGTCAAATTCTCAGTAGCAGAAAAAGAGTAGAAGCAACTAATAAATTTCAACTGCAGTCTGTTGCTGCTTCTTTTGATTTTACTTATGGCATTGGTAAATTCTTTTTACAACCCAATGTTTATTTAGATTATTATTTGCCCGAAACCACTGCTACAAGATTTGCGGCTATTTTTTCCGTTACTGCAGGGGTATCCTTTTAATATTCTCTTAACAAAATATTAGCCAAACTAATTTGCCCTTGGCATATAAGTTGAATAAATAGTTTAACTAAATAAATTTATTTATGAAAACAAAACTCTTATTAACAGCAGCAATTACCATTTTAAGCATTGGCGCTTTTGCCCAGGGCTTTAATATTGGTATTAAAGGGGGGGCTACACTTAACAAATTATCCGGACAAAGTTTTAAAGAAAAATTTACTTATGGCTATCATGTGGGTGGATTTGCTACCATTGGGTTAGGCGGAAAATTTGCCGTACAACCCGAGGTTTTATTCAGCCAGGTTAATGTAGACACTTCTGACAAATTCAGTGATGTGTACCAGTTTAATAAAACAGGAAAGATTGAACTTAAATATTTAACCATTCCCCTGTTATTAAATTATAATGCCGGTAAACTAATTACATTACAGGCCGGGCCACAGTTTGGTATATTAATGAATAAAGATGAGACCCTTGTACAGAACGGGAAAAATGCTTTTAAGGGCAACGATTTTAGTATGCTGGGTGGTGTACAATTAAAGTTTTCTAAATTAAGAGTTTATGGCCGTTATGTGGTTGGCTTAAATGATATTAATGATATTGACAATAAAGAAAAGTGGAAAAACCAAAGTATTCAGTTAGGTATAGGACTTGCTTTATAAGGCTTCGGTAAAATAGCTAAAAATTACTCAGGAACGTATGATGGTGAGAGAGCCATCTGCGTTCCATTTTATTATAGATGATGGGCTTGAAGGCGTTAGATCATCCTGACGGTGTTGAACAATATAGTCAACACCGTTTTTTATTGCCACATCAATATCAATAAAAAATAATGGTGGCGGATAGCCGCTGATATTTGCAGAAGTGGAAACAATGGGTTTTTTAAAATGGCTGATGAGCTGATTGCAAAAATCATCTTTTACAATTCTTATAGCTGCAGTGCCGTCGTTTGCAATTACGCCGGGTGCCAGGCCAACAGCATTTTCATAAATAACAGTAGTGGGTTTATGAATGCCTTTTATATAATCAAATATTTTTACATCGGGCTGGTTGGTGTAGGCTGCAATTGTTTTTTCATCCGCTACCAGTACAACCATACTTTTATCGTTTGCCCTTTGTTTTAATGTGTAAATTTTTTCAACAGCCTTTTGATTGGTGGCATCGCAGCCAATACCCCAAATGGTATCGGTAGGATAGAGGATGAGTCCGCCATTTTGTAAAACAGTTACACATTCTTTTATTTCATTTATAAACTGCATTAATCATTAGTTTTATTTTTTAATACATTTATTACCGTTTGGGTAATTACATTTTCATCAAGGCGTACTAAGCATTCGGGTGTGCCGTAAACTTTACAAATATTATTTACACAAGGTTCACAGGCTAATTGGCCAAGCCTGATAATACTGCGGTTAATTTTGTTGTAAGGCGCTGTATTATTTTCGTTGCCGGCACCAAACAAAACAATAGTATGCGTACCTAATGCATTGGCAACATGCGCCGGGCCGCTATCGGTGGTAAGCATTACGTTGCAGGAGCCGAGCAAAGTTAATAATTGATTTAAATTAGTTTTGCCTGCCTGGTTGGTAATGTTATTTTTATTTTCAAGTACATTGAATACTTCATCAACAAAAGCAATTTCTTTATTACTGCCCACTAAAATAATTTCTTCGGTAATATTTTTTCGCAGTGTGTTAATAATACTTACCGCTTTTTTTGCAGGCAATCTTCTGCTGCTTGCTTCGGAATTGATGTTTACTATTACTGCATTTTTTCTTTCTGTGGGTGAATTTTTTAATTCAACAGCAGGTGTTTTTATTTCAACATTTATAAATTGATTCAGTAAATCTGCATATTCTTCTACCCGGTGTAAACCTTTTTTCTTTGCGTATGCATTTGTTAAAAGTACCGAACGTAATTCCTTTTTATAGCCCACTCTTTTCTTTGCATTTACTGCTTTTGCCATTACTGCCGACGAAATGGAATCGGGCAGGCAAAAGAAAATATCATATTTTTTTTGCTGCCTGATTTGTTTGCCAAATTTATACGCCCCGGTTAAACCTGCATATTCTTCTTTATTAAAAATAAACCGCTGGTGATGTTTTGGAAAATACTCCAATAAAAAATCAATTCCTTTTTTTGCAATTACATCAATGGTTGCATTGGGATATTGTTGAGCAACGGCTTTTACAAAAGCAGTGCTCATTACCATATCTCCCAGCCAGTTGGGAAGGCGAATTAATATGTGTTGCGGTTGGTTCAAAAGTAAAAGTTGTAAACTATTTAGCAGGGAGCAGCAAATTGAATGTTGAATAATGATATTCAGTACAAGAGTGTCCTTCGTTCCTCAGGATAAACTCTGCCACCTCAGCTAAATAGCAGTAATAATGACCGGTTACAAAAATCAACTATTTTATTTATTATGTTTGCATAAATTTTAAAAAAATGAAGGATTTAATTTTAGAAGCCTGGACCAACAGGGAATTGTTGAAAGATAAAAAATATTCGGATGCAGTTAGGGCAGTTATTGAAGAAGTGGACAAGGGAAGATTAAGAACTGCCTCTCCTGCAGAAAGTGGATGGATTGTTAATGAATGGGTGAAGCAGGCCATATTGATGTATTTCGGTATTCAGCAAATGGAAACTTTTACATTACCGCCATTTGAATTTTATGATAAAATGAAATTGAAAAGCGATTACGCTTCATTGGGTGTAAGGGCTGTGCCGCATGCTGTTGCAAGATACGGCGCTTACCTTGCCAAAAATGTGGTGCTTATGCCCAGCTATGTAAACATTGGTGCGTATGTAGATGAAGGTACGATGGTGGATACATGGGCAACCGTGGGCAGTTGTGCACAAATTGGTAAAGGCGTACACCTGAGTGGTGGTGTGGGTATTGGCGGTGTGCTTGAACCTTTACAAGCCAGCCCTGTAATAATTGAGGATGGTTGTTTTATTGGCAGCCGCTGTATTGTTGTAGAAGGTGTGATAGTGGAAAAAGAAGCAGTGCTGGGTGCTAATGTGGTATTAACACAATCAACAAAAATTATTGATGTTAGTGGTGGTGCACCAATTGAAATGAAAGGTCGTGTGCCTGCAAGAAGTGTGGTGATACCGGGTAGCTATAATAAAAAATTTCCGGCAGGTGAGTTTGGTGTAGGCTGTGCATTAATTATTGGGCAGCGTAAAGCAAGTACCGATTTAAAAACAAGTTTGAATGATGCATTGAGGGATTTTAATGTAAGTGCATAGCCCCCATCCCCTGAAGGGGGGAAATTGTCAACAAGCATTTTATAATAGCAAATGTATTATTTACAAGTTTTAAAAAATTATTAATTTAAACCCCGAAATTTTTGCCGGGGTTTAATTTTTTTTATGCTTAAAGATGCTAAAATAAAAATTTCTGTTGCAGGATTTGTGGTAACTTTTATTGGGGCAATACTATTTTCTACCAAAGCAGTAATTGTAAAAAAAGCATTTACCGATATTAAAGTAGATGCATTAAGCCTGCTGGCTTTGCGGATGATTTGTGCTTTACCTTTTTATTTGATAGTTGCTTTTTATAAAACCAATCAGCATGCCAATAAAAAACTAACACAAAAGCAGTGGTGGTTTTTAATTGTGCTTGGGTTGATGGGTTATTATATCAGCAGCTTTTTAGATTTTGTGGGGCTGCAATATATTTCCGCCGGGTTGGAGCGGTTAATTTTATTTTTATATCCTACTATTACCGTTTTAATTACCACTTTATTTTTTAAGCAAAAAATTAATAACGTACAAAAGCTGGCGTTGCTGTTAACCTATGCCGGTATTGCCATTGCTTTTTTCGGCGAATTAAAAATTGATAGCGGCAATCCCAATTTTTATTTGGGTAGCGGGCTAATTTTTTTATGCGCCATCACATACGGTTTTTTTGTGGCAGGCAGCGGGCAGCTAATTCCGCAAATTGGCGCTACAAAATTTACTGCTTATGCTATGATGGTTGCCTGCATTGGCGTGTTGTTACATTATTTTATTACTGGCAATTTTACTGCTATACAAAATGGGGGCAATACATTTTGGTTCTATGGAATTTTATTAGCCGTAGTTGCCACGGTTATACCTACATTTTTAATTTCGTCAGGGTTAAAAAAAATGGGTGCAAATAATGTGGCGATTGTTTCCAGCATTGGCCCGGTATCAACCATTATTCAGGCGCATTTTATTTTAGGAGAAGAAATTTTTATGGCACAAATTGTTGGAATGGTGCTGGTAATTGCCGGTGTGGTTATGATTGGTTGGAAAACTTCGGCAAAACAAAAAGAGTAATTGATTTAAACCTTAAATTTGCAGCCCGGTACTGGTTAACAAATAAACAATATGCCCAGATGGCGAAATTGGTAGACGCACTGCCTTCAGGTGGCAGCGTTCGAAAGGATGTGCAAGTTCGAATCTTGTTCTGGGCACTGCAATGGACAAACCATTTTTTTTCGGTTTGTCCATTTTTATTTTTAAGCATCTACCAAAAGCTGGTTACACAATTTAGCTGCAAAAAATATTTTATTAAGATGAATGGTCTGCATATAGTAAAATCTGCCATCATTACAGTAAAACCTTACATTGAATAATTTGCTACATCGTTATAATTTGATGTTCTGTTTTGCAGGTGTTTTTAAGAACCCAACTTTGCAGGCATACGATTGTTAAACGGTTGTACTGACGGATGAATTTGCTGTATGAATTTCAGGTAATACATTAAATAACTCATCTGCTTTATTTTCCGCACTGTTCATTTGCCTGTTAATACCCGGTGCTGCATAATTACCAAACTGCATGGCTCAAGTTTTACATGTTTATAAAGAAAAATTTTGAAGAGTTTGAATTGGGTTACACCCGTTGCACAAAAGAGCGAACTATTGCTGCTGCAGATATAGATTTTCATGCAAAAGAATCAGGCGATTATTTTCCTCATCACATGGACGAAGAATGGTGTAAAACACAACCTTTTAAAAAACGTATAGCCCACGGCACATTAATTTTTACAATAGCAATTGGATTAACTGCGGATTTTGTAAACGAAGCTGCAATGACTTACGGCTACGACAGATTGCGTTATATTAAACCCGTTTTTATTGGGGATACTTTAAAAGTTACGGTTACAATTAAAGGTAAAAAAGACCATAAAAAACCTGGCTGTGGTTTAGTAACAGAAATGGTGGAAACTTTTAATCAGCACAACGAATTGGTAATGGTTTGCGAACACATTTTGTTAGTGAATAAAAAAGAAGTGTAAACAATAATGGCTGCAATTAATTTAAAAGGGATAACATGGGGACACAGCAGGGGAATTACACCATTGCTTGCGGCTTCGCAGCGCTATAACGAATTGCACCCGGATGCAGAAATACAATGGACAAAAAGAACTTTGCAGGAGTTTGCAGATTTTCCAATTGAGAAATTAACTGAACAATACGATTTATTAATTATCGATCATCCGTGGGTGGGTTGTGCAGCTGCCACTAATTGTGTGTTGCAGCTGGATGAATATTTATCAGCAGCATATCTACAGGATCAATTAGAAAATTCTGTGGGCCATTCTCACGAAAGTTATAATTATAACAATAAACAATGGGCATTGGCTATTGATGCAGCCACACCTGCTGCAAGCTGCAGAAAAGATTTGTTAGATAAAAATAATATAGCTCTGCCGCAAACCTGGCAGGATGTAATTGATCTAGCAAAAAAAGGAAAAATAGCAGTGCCTGCAATACCCATTGATCTGTTAATGAACTTTTATACTTTTTGTATTGCACATGGTAAAAAGCCTTTTCAAAATGAAGAGGAAGTAATTGATGAGCAAACAGGAGTACAGGCGATTGAGACGATGAAGGAACTGTACTCTTTGTTAGATAAAAAAATGTTTACCTGCAACCCCATTGCTGTTGCAGAATTAATGAGTACCGGAGATGATTACTGGTATTGTCCGTTTGCTTATTGTTATTCTAATTATTCAAGAAAAGGGTATACAAAAAATGTATTGCAGTATTATGATATGGTTTCTTTTAACGAAAAAAAATTACAAACAACTATTGGAGGAACGGGATTATCAATATCTGCATTTAGTAAACATAAAACTATAGCGGTTGATTTTGCTAAATGGATTGTGTCAGGCGAAATGCAGCAAACATTTTATATGCAGCATGGCGGGCAACCGGGGCACCGCAAAGCATGGCTTAATGCAGACGCCAACTATCTTACTAATAATTTTTTTAAAAATATTTTACCTGTGATGGATAATGGGTATGTACGGCCGAGGTATAATGGTTACCTGCATTTTCAGGATAATGCAGGCTTGCCTTTGCAAAAATGTATCATGCAAAATTTAAACGCTGCTACTGCATTACAGGAAATAAATACAATTTATCAGCGAAGCCTTATTCACAAAAAAACAATTGTTGCTGTATGATGGATTTGCCATTACAAGGAATAACAGTGCTGGAATTCAGTCAGTACCTTTCCGGCCCTTCGGCAGGATTGCGTTTGGCTGATTTAGGTGCAAGGGTTATTAAAATTGAAAGGCCGCATAAAGGTGATGCCGGCCGAAAACTGGCTATTAAAAATTTATGGGTAGATGATAACTCATTGTTGTTTCATACCATTAACCGTAATAAAGAAAGTTTTACTGCAGATTTAAAAAATGAAACTGATATAACTATTGTAAAAAAACTTATTGCCAAAGCAGATGTTATCATTCATAATTTCCGCCCCGGTGTTATGGAAAAAACTGGTTTGGATTATGAAGCAGTAAAGAAAATAAATGATAAAATTATTTATGCTGCTATTTCTGGCTATGGAAAAACAGGGCCCTGGAAAAATAAACCCGGTCAGGATTTATTGCTGCAATCCATAACAGGACTTGCATATACTTCGGGTAATGGTACAAACGGGCCAGTGCCATTTGGTATTTCCATTGCAGATATGCTGTGTGGGGCACAATTAGTACAGGGTATTTTAGGGGCATTAATAAGAAGACAAAAGAATAATACTGGTGCATTAATAGAAATAAGTTTGCTGGAATCTTTACTCGATTTTCAATTTGAATTGCTTACGACATATTATACCAATCAGCAGCAGCCGCAACGGAGTAAAATTAATAATGGTCACCCATTATTAAGTGCGCCTTATGGTATTTATAAAACAGCCGACGGTTATATTGCTTTAGCGATGATGGATATACAGGTACTTGCAAGCGCCATTAAATGTAATGGGTTGCAAAATTTTTTACAGCAAGATGCATTTGAACAAAGGGATATTATTAAAAAAGTATTAGCTGAGCATATTATTACACAAGAAACAAAACACTGGTTAACTGCTTTGCAACAGCAGGATCTTTGGGCAATGGAAGTATTAGACTGGGATAAAATGCTGCAGCATGAAGCATACGAAGTTTTGGAAATGGAACAGGTGGTATATGCAGGCGATGAAAAAATTTTTACTACACGTTGTCCTGTTCGTATTAATGGAGAAAGATTGTATGCAGACAAACCGGCACCGCAATTAGGTGAGGACAATGAGAAAATAAAAAGAGATTTTTTAATTGCTGAATAGTGTTAGTATTTAGAGAGACTTGGGTTTATGTTCCTTGGGAACAACTAGTTGCTAGATAAAATAACGGTATTGTATTTTAAGTCCAGTAGGGGCGACACGTGGTTTTAGTAAAACATAATTAAGGCTGAATAATGAAATATTGTTGAAGAGTGCGACGCCAATGAAGCTAAATAGAAATAAAATGACGGGTTCAAAAAAATGTATAACACAAAAAATACCCCTTTAGGGGATAGGGGCATGAATTTATTACAAGATATCATTGTGGTTGACTTCAGCCAGTTTTTATCGGGCCCTTCTGCAGCTTTGCGCCTTGCAGATATGGGTGCACAGGTGATAAAAGTTGAGCGGCCAGGTGTAGGCGATATTTGCAGGGAATTATATGTGTCGGATGTGATGATAGAAGGAGAGTCAACAATTTTTCATGCCATTAACCGCAACAAACAAAGTTATGCTGCTGATTTAAAAGATGCAGATGATTTAGAAAAAGTAAAACAATTGTTGCGTAAAGCCGATGTGATGATGCATAATTTTCGTCCGGGTGTAATGGAACGTATTGGGTTGGATTATGAAAAAGTAAAAAAAATAAATCCTGCAATAATTTATGCGGAAATAAGTGGCTATGGTAATGAAGGGCCATGGAAAGATTTGCCGGGACAAGATCTGTTATTACAGGCTGCATCGGGCTTAAGCTGGTTAAGTAATAATAATAATGAAAGTCCCACGCCAATGGGGGTAGCCGTAGTAGATATAATGGCAGGTACACATATTGCCCAGGGAATTTTAGCAACATTGTATAAAAGAACCATCAGTGGCGAAGGTGCGTTGGTGCAGGTAAATATGTTTGAAAGCATTTTAGATTTTCAATTTGAAGTATTGACTTCTTACTATAACGATGGCCGGCAATTACCGGTACGTGGAGCAGTAAACAGCGCCCATGCTTATATTGCGGCACCTTATGGTATTTATAAAACAATTGATGGTTACATTGCATTGGCAATGAGTGATATTATAATGCTGGCAACACTTTTGCAATGCGACACACTTAAAAAATTTAGTGACAGCAACGATTGGTTTAGTAAAAGAGATGAAATAAAAAAAATACTGGCAGATCATCTTGTAAAAAGCAGTGTGGCTTATTGGTTATCCATTTTGGAAAAAGCAGATATTTGGTGTGCACCTGTTTTGGATTATGATAACTTAGTAAAGGAAGAAGGCTATAAAATACTGAACATGGAAATTACTGTAAAAACAAGTAATGGGCTTTCGGTAAAAACAACAAGATGTCCGATAAGGGTAGATGGAAAGTTGCTGGTGTCGGATAAAGGAGCACCGCAATTGGGTGAACATAACGATGCAATTGAAAAACAATTTGAACTGGAAAAAGTATTCCAGGAAAAATAATTAAAGGAGTTTATTTTATCTTCGGCCATGCAAAAAATAATCGACACTCATATACATGTTTGGAATTTTGATAAAGCAGCTTATTCATGGCTGGATGGCAATACCAGCATACTGAACCGTACATATAATATTGAAGAGATAGCAACAGAAAGAAAAACAGTTGGGATAACAGAAGGTATATTAGTGCAGGCTGCAAATAATTTGGAAGATACTAACTGGATGCTGCAGGTAGCGGAAAACAATGATTGGATAAAAGGAGTTGTTGGCTGGTTGCCATTAACTGATACGGTTGCCACACAAAATATACTGGAAAAAAAATACGGGGAAGAAAAATATTTTAAAGGAGTGCGCCATCTTATACATGATGAGCAGGATGCAGAATGGTTATTACAGCCTGCTGTACTGGACAGCTTAAAACTTTTAGCCGAAAAAAATATTCCTTATGATGTTGTGGGGGTTTTGTCGCAGCATATTGAAACAGCATTGGAAGTGGCACAAAAAATTCCTGGATTAAAAATGGTGTTCGATCATTTAAACCAGCCGCCAATTAAAAGCAAAGAAAAATTTGGTGTATGGGGAGAGTTGATGAAGACAGCTTCTCAGCATAAAAATTTTTATGCAAAAATTTCGGGATTAGGTACTGCATCGGGTGATGGGGAAAACTGGGGAGCGGAAGATATAAAACCGTATATATCTTTTATGTTAGAAAATTTTGGAATCAACCGATGTTTTTGCGGCGGCGATTGGCCGGTTGCTTTATTGGCGGGCAGTTACAGCAATACATGGAATATTTATACTACAGTTATAAATGATTTAGTGAATGAAAGCGACAGCAGTAAAATTTTTTACAGCAACGCACAACGATTTTACAATCTATAAAAATAACGCAGCCATAAAATGGAATTGATCAACGGGGTTTTGTTTCATGCAACTGGTGCATCAAGTGCAGCGCTCTGTTACACACCACAAAAAAAAGTTATTGGCTGGAGCTGGCAAACGTACTGGCTGGCACAGGCATTTATTTGCTGGCTGGCTTTGCCGGTTATCATGGCATTTATAACTATTCCAAATTTAATGATGGTATTGCAGGAAGCACCAACTTCTGCAATGATAAAATCTTTTTTATTAGGGATGGCTTATGGTATTGGCGGTACTGCATTTGGTATTGCCATACGGTATGTTGGTTTTTCATTAACGTATGCTATTGCTGTTGGTATAAGTTGTGTGCTGGGTACTTTACTACCGCCACTGGTAAATGGTACTTTAGGAGATGTGTTAAAAAGTAATGGGGCATTTTTTTTGATTACTGGTATTGTAATGGGTGCAATTGGTATTGCTTTATGCGGCCTTGCAGGACGTAACAAAGAAAAAGATATTGAGAAAGATACCAAGAATACATCCACTTTTTCATTGGCAAAAGGGTTGCCCCTATGTTTACTGGCGGGTATTTTATCAGCCTTGTATGGGTTTTCGTTAGACCAGGGGCAACCTATTGCAGATGTTGCTGCAAAATATGGCGCCACAAATTTTCAAGGGAATGTGATTTATATTTTTTCTAACTCCGGCGCTTTTGTTACTACATTATTATATTGTTTGTATTTACATAATAAAGAAAAAACATTCGGGCAATTTTTTACAGCAGGTAGTAATAGTTTGGTAAAAAATTATTTTTTGTCTATACTAACAGGGTTGTTGTGGTACGGCCAATTTTTCTTTTACGGATTAGGCCATGTGCGTATGGGTAACTATAAATTTACCAGTTGGGCAATACACATGATAATGCTGGTATTGTTTAGTGCAGTGTTAGGTTTATTAATGAAGGAATGGAAAAACTGCAGTGCAATTACTATGCGTTTGTTAATATTAGCATTGATAGTTTTAATTACTGCGGTATTATTGTTAACTTATGGTAATTACTTAGGCGGAGTTTAAAGCCAGCAATTTTTTATGCAGCCAAACATTTCTTCTTCATCAAAAAATATTCCGATATATATTATTGGTGCCGGCGGTATTGTAAACACTGCTCATTTACCTGCATACAAAATTGCTGGCTTTAATGCGCAGGGCATTTATGATATTGATACTGCAAAAGCTGTTGCCACTGCTGCAAAATTTAATTTACCCAAAGTATTTGCAAGTGTTGCAGAAATGATTGCACATGCACCGGCAAATGCAGTTTTTGATGTGGCGGTTCCCGGCTCTCAAACTATTGCATTGTTACATCAATTACCCATTGGGGCAAAGGTATTGTTGCAAAAACCCATGGGAGAAAATTATGAAGAAGCAAAACAAATTTTGGAAATTACAAGAGAAAAAAAAATGCTGGCAGGCATTAATTTTCAATTGCGTTACGCACCATATATTTTAGCGGCAAAAGAATTAATTAATAAAAATTTACTGGGAGTGCTTAATGATATTGAAGTGAATGTAAATGTGTATACGCCCTGGCATTTGTGGGATTTTTTAATGGCATCGCCACGGGTAGAAATTTTATACCACAGTATTCACTACATAGATTTGATTAGAAATTTATTGGGCAATCCGCAATCGGTGTATGCAAAAACAACCAGGCATCCGGCAATGCCGCAACTGGCTTCTGTACGCAGCAATATTATTATGGATTATGGCGATATGGTAAGAGCAAATATCCTTACCAATCATTGCCATAATTACGGAATACCCAAACAGCAATCGTACATAAAAATAGAAGGCAGCAAAGGCGCTATAATAATAAATTTTGGTGCATTAATTAATTACCCACGGGGTGCTGCAGATAGTTTTGAATATATTTTATTGCAGGAAGGAAGCGAAGCACAATGGCAGCAAATGAAAATTGAAGGCAGTTGGTTTCCCCATGCGTTTATTGGCAGTATGAATGAAATGCTGCTGGCAGCCGAAGGAAAAATTGCAACACCTGATAATAGTGTTGAAGATTGTATTAATACCATGGCTTGTGTGGAGGCAGCGTATAAAAGTAGTGAGGAAGGAGGTGTGGCCCCTGTCCCCTAAAGGGGAACTTAGATTGTTACGTCATAATTATATTGTAGCAGTGATAAAGAAGAAAGGTTCTAAAATTAAAAGAGTAAAAAGTAAGATGAAAATATTTTTATTTATAGCAGTAGTATTTTTTCAACAAATTCTTTTTGCACAGCAAATTGCATTTCCCGGTGCAGAAGGTTTTGGTAAATATGCCACTGGTGGCCGTGGTGGAAAAGTAGTGGCCGTTACCAATTTAAATGATGATGGGGAAGGCAGTTTTAGAAATGCTTTAGAAAAATTTCCTGGCGAACCACTCACCATAATTTTTAAAGTATCGGGTATTATTGAATTGCAAACAAAAATTCAAATTAAAAGAAGCAACTTAACCATTGCCGGACAAACCGCTCCCGGTGATGGTATCTGTTTAAAAAATCAATCTTTAATTTTAAATGGTGCAGCTTCAAAAGGTAATCATGGTAATATCATTATTCGTTTTATTCGCTCAAGACCGGGGGGAACTGATAAAAAAGGTTTGTATGGTTTTGATATGGAGAACTGCCACGATGTAATTATTGATCATTGCAGTTTTAGCTGGGCCAACGAAGAATGTGCCGCCATGTACGATACCAAAAATACTACGGTGCAATGGTGCATCGTAAGTGAAGGTTTGTATGAAGCTGGACATGCAAAGGGCCACCGTAGTTATGGCGGTGTGTGGGGCGGACAATACGCCAGCTATCACCATAATTTAATTGCACACCAAAACAGCCGTGCTGTTCGCTTTAACGGCAGCCGGGCACACGATACTATGGCCATTATTGATTACCGCAATAATGTAATTTACAATTGGGGTAATGCCAATGCTTGTTATGGTGGCGAAGTAAATATTGCAGGCGGTGTATCACAAATAAATTTGGTAAATAATTATTACAAACCCGGACCTGCTACCCCAAACGAATTAAAATTTATACATGCAAATTATGCAGCAGCCAATGCAAAAGGCACTGGCGAATGGTTTGTAAGTGGCAACATTATGGAAGGCGATAAAGCGCTTACAAAAAAGAATTTTAAAGGGCTGAATTTGATGGAAGAAAATTATCCTACAACAGCATACGCAAAAAATGCTTTTACAATTACTGCGCCATTACCCGAACAAAATGCTATGGATGCTTATGAAGCAGTGCTAAAATATTGTGGCGCATTTTTGCCTAAAAGAGATGCAGTAGATGAAAGAGTAATTAATGAAACTAAAACCGGAACCGCAACAGGCAAAGGTATTTTTGGAAAAGCAGGCATTATTGATACACCACTAGCTGTTGGTGGCTGGAGTGATTATAAAACTATTGCAGCACCAGCTGATACTGATGAAGATGGAATGCCCGATGCATGGGAAATAAAAAATGGATTAAATGTAAATGATGCCAATGATAGAAATAAAATTGGAGCTGATAGATTTACAATGTTGGAAAAATATTTGAACGAAATGGTAGTGGTTAAATAAGAAAAATGAATCTGATAAAAAAAATACTATTTATTTTTCTTTTTGTAAGTAACAGTTGTACACTGTTGTTTGCTCAACCAAAAAGTAAAACTGTTTTTCTTGTTTATGAAAAAACTAATTCCCCACGTGTTCAATTTGGAATTGAAAAATTAAAATCTTCTTTATTGAATATTGGCTATCAAACTAAGATTATAAACGACATTAATTTTTTTTCAAAGTCTCCCTTAATTTTAATTACTTTCCGGCACAATAAAAAAATTGCAAATACCAGGATATTTGCAAAGATGCCTAAAGAAGGGTATACAATTATTTCAAAACAAAATGCTACTTTAATTGATGGTGCAGATGAGTCAGGAAGTCTTTATGGTTGTTTTGAGCTTGCAGAAATTATTGCAAACACAAAAAAACTTCCAGCAAATTTAAATATTACCGATGCCCCCGAAATGGTTTTACGTGGCGCCTGCATCGGTGTACAAAAACCCTATTATCTGCCCGGCAGAACAGTGTACGAATATCCCTACACTCCAGAAACCTTCCCTTGGTTTTACGATAAAAAATTATGGATACAATATTTAGATTCGATGGTAGAGAACCGGATGAATTCTTTGTACCTCTGGAATGGGCATCCCTTTGCTTCATTGGTGAAACTAAAAGATTATCCTTATGCGGTAGAAGTAGATGATGCTACTTTTAAAAAGAATGAAGAGATCTATCGTTTCTTAACAACAGAAGCAGATAAAAGAGGAATATGGGTGATACAAATGTTTTACAACATCATTGTATCAAAACCATTTGCCGAACACCATAACATTAAAACACAGGAAAGAGAAAGGCCCATCATTCCATTGATCGCTGATTATACCAGGAAATCCATCGCCGGATTTGTTGAAAAATATCCCAACGTAGGTTTAATGGTTTGCCTGGGAGAAGCGATGGAAGGAACAGGCAACGATGATATAGAATGGTTTACTAAAACAATAATTCCCGGAGTGCAGGATGGATTAAAAGCATTAGGAAAAACAGATGAACCCCCAATTGTTTTAAGAGCACACGATTGCGATGCACCAAGTGTAATGAAAGCCGCATTGCCTTTGTATAAAAATTTATATACCGAGGCAAAATTTAATGGCGAAGCATTAACTTATGCAAGGCCAAGAGGCGAATGGGCAAAGCTGCATCAAACCTTAAGTAAGTTGGGCAGTGTGCAAATTGAAAACGTACACATTCTTGCTAATTTAGAACCCTTCCGGTATGGCTCACCCGATTTTATTCAGCAGTGTGTAATTGGTATGCATGAGGTAATGGGCGGTAATGGTTTACATTTATATCCGCAGGCATCTTACTGGGATTGGCCTTACAGCGCCGATAGTGTTGCAGGAGGCAAACGTTTATTACAAATAGAAAGAGACTGGATTTGGTACAAAGCCTGGAGCCGTTATGCATGGAAAGCAAAGAGAAATAGAGTAGATGAAATAAATTACTGGAGTAATCAACTGGCTGATAAATTTGGTTGCAGCATTGCTGATGGCAAAAAAATATTAACTGCGTATGAAGAAAGCGGAGAAATTGCTCCAAAACTTTTACGCCGCTTTGGAATAACTGATGGCAACCGGCAGACATTAACGCTTGGAATGTTAATGACACAGTTAATAAATCCTTATCGTTATGGCTTGTTTACCTTATTGTATGATGCAGAAGCACCGGAGGGAGAGATGTTATTGGACTATGTTGATAAGGAAATGAAAGGAGTGAAGCATGTAGGTGAAACACCTGTGCAGGTTAATGAAGCTGTAAAACTACATGCTCTTAAAGCATTAGAAGCTATTAAAGCAATTGTAGCAAAAAAGAATAAAGAAGAGTTTGAAAGATTGCAGAGTGATGTGGAAAGTTATTATGCTTTGGCATTTCATTTTGCGTATAAAACAGAGGCTGCATTATCAGTATTAAAATATAAATACAGTAATGACATAAAAGATCTGGAAGATGCAGAGCAGTTACTTGATTTGAGTGTTACAATGTTCAGGGATTTAACAAAAATTACCAGCGCTTCTTACCTCTACGCCAACAGCATGCAAACCTCCCAACGCAAAATTCCAATGAGGGGAGTTGATGGTACTTACAAACACTGGAAAGAAATGCTGCCGGTATTTGAAAAAGAATTGAGGACATTCCGGTATAAAATTGATTCGCTGAAAAATAATGCTGGTAAAGTTGTTGCAGATGCGAAGCCATTTAAGAATGCCGATGTCCATACAATTGATTCAGCAGGGGCTTATTTTACTATTGAGAAAGACGGAAGAATATTCGCTGACAGCAACCTTATCATAAAATCTTATGCAAAAGAATTACAGGGATTGCAGGGAGTGAATTTTGGATATAAACAACAGTTAACAGCAGGGGCTTCTTTTACATTCGCATCCGATAAACCGGTAAAAGTATTGGTAGGTTTTTTTAAACCTCAAAAAGCAGCGTTTACAAAATATACTTTTTATTTAAAAGAGCCGGAACTGGAAACAAATGCAAGTGCCGATCATTATGGTCAGAGTGAAATAAAAATTTCCAATGCTATTTCAATTGAAGGTATGCCGCCAGTAAATATTCATACCTATAGTTTTAAAGCCGGGTTAAATACATTAAAACTGGAAAAAGGCGTGTGCCTGATCCTGGGTTTTGTAGATGGCGACACTGTTGTGCCGGTGTATGATGCAGGATTGATGAGTGATAATAAAAATAAAAATTTGGATTGGTTGTTTGAATAATATTTTTTTCAACGCCGAGAAAAAAAGAACAGGAGTTAACGCAGAGTTTCTCTGCGAAACCTCATGTATCTCTTTTCCTCTGCGATAAATTCCGAAGATGGTCATAAATAAAATAAAATATCTCCTTACAATAATACTCTTGTTAAGTATACAAAATCTTATTGCACAGGATTTAAAACTCTGGTACAAACAGCCTGCCGTAAAATGGACAGAAGCCTTACCTCTCGGCAATGGCAGAATTGGCGCCATGGTTTTTGGCGGAATTGAGCAGGACAGAATTCAATTTAACGAAGAAACTTTATGGACAGGTGAGCCAAGAAATTATAACAGGGCAGGCGCTTACAAATATTTAGATTCAATAAGACAATTGTTATTTGCAGGCAAACAAAAAGAAGCAGAAGCATTGGCCGAAAAACAATTTATGGGATTGAAAAGTAATGAAGGCAAGAAAGAAGAGTGGCTAAAAAATATCTTACAAAATACTGATTTTTCAAAAGAAAATTTTGACGACAGCCAATGGAAAACAATGCCCGTGCCATCATACGAAGGTTGGGAAGCTGCAGGCTTTGAAGGATTGGATGGTGCAGTATGGTTGCGTACCAGTTTTGAATTGCGTAGGAACATGCCTGCTGGCGTGCTCTTGCAAAACACAGGCATGCTTGTGTTAGATTTAAACAGGATAAGAGATTATGATCTTACCTATATCAACGGAAAATTAATTGGCACACAACAAAACACCGAGGCAAGAAAATACATTATTCCGGCTTCGCTTTTGCACGAAGGAAAAAATACTATTGCAGTACAGGTAATAAATTATGCTGATAAAGGTGGCATTGCAGGTTATAAAGACACTGCAAGGCATATTGGAATTTATCCTGTTGGTAACGAAGCAGAAAAAATTTCTTTGGATGGCCAATGGAAATATTTTATACAAAATGATGAGCCGCCTGCAGTAGCTGTGTACCAGGCCAGCTACCAACCCTTCGGCGATTTATTTTTGCAATTTAAAAATGTTGACAATGCTGCAAACTATAAAAGAGCATTAGATATCAGCAATGCCATCGCAACAACATCTTACTCATTAAATGGTATTAAATTTAAAAGAGAATATTTTATCAGCCAGCCCAACCAGGTAATGGCCATTAATGTAACGGCATCGCATAAGCACAGCATTAGTTTTAGTGCTTCATTAAGCAGTCCGCATAAAAATTTTATTGTAAAAAAAATAAATAATAACACGATTGCAATTTCAGTTAAAGTAAAAAACGGAGCATTGCGTGGCGAAAGTTATCTGCAAATAAAAACAACAGGTGGTACAATAAATATCAGCGATAATAAAATTGTAATTGCTTATGCAGATGAAGCTGCTTTGTATTTAACAGCAGGTACCAACTATAAAAATTATAAAGATATTACTGCTGACCCTGTTGCGCCATGTACCAATGCATTACAATCTATTGCTACAAAAAATTATCAGCAAATAAAAGCAGCGCATATAAAAGAGTACCAAAAATATTTCAACACCTACTCCATAAATTTTAGTGACTCCAAATCATCGGAGTCCAGTAACCCCCCTTTGGGAGGCAGGGGGGCAACAGATGAACGCCTTGCAAAATTTGCTACCTCCAGCGATCCTTCCTTCGTTGCTTTGTATCAGCAATACGGTCGCTATTTATTAATTGCATCCTCACGTCCGGGCACAAAGCCCGCCAACTTACAAGGCATCTGGAATGATTTACTTACGCCACCATGGGGAAGTAAATACACCACCAACATCAATGCAGAAATGAATTACTGGCCGGCAGAAAATTTAAATCTTTCTGCAATGCACCAACCACTGTTTGGTATGATTGAGGAGTTGGCGCAAACCGGTAAGCAAACTGCAAAAGAACATTACAATGCCCCGGGTTGGGTACTGCACCACAACACTGATATATGGCGGGGCACTGCGCCAATAAATGCGGCTAACCATGGTATTTGGGTTACAGGTGGCGCATGGTTGTGCCAGCATTTGTGGGAGCATTATTTATTTACACAGGATAAAATATTTTTAAAAAATAAAGCGTATCTCATCATGAAAGAAGCGGCTTTATTTTTCAATACGTTTTTAATTAAAGACCCGGTAACAGGTTTTTTAATCAGCACACCATCCAACTCGCCGGAGCAGGGTGGACTTGTTGCCGGGCCAACAATGGATCATCAAATAATAAGAGCATTGTTTAAAAATGTAATTGCCGCAGGCGAATTATTAAATACCGATGCAACATTCAGCAATACTTTAAAAGAAAAATATAAATTAATAGCGCCCAATAAAATTGGAAAATATAATCAGCTGCAGGAATGGATGGAAGATAAAGATGATACCGCCAACAAACACCGCCACATTTCGCATTTGTGGGGCATGTACCCCGGCAGCGAAATTAATTGGGATGATACACCTGCATTAATGAATGCTGCACAACAATCATTGTTGTATCGTGGCGATGCAGCTACGGGTTGGAGTTTGGGTTGGAAAATAAATTGCTGGGCACGTTTTAAAGATGGCGATCATACTTTTAAAATGATACAAATGCTGCTGAGCCCGGTAAAAGGCGGCGCAGGCAGTTATGCAAATTTGTTTGATGCCCATCCGCCATTTCAGATTGATGGCAACTTTGGCGGCGCTGCCGGCATTGGCGAAATGTTATTGCAAAGCCATACTAAATTTATTGATATACTTCCGGCATTGCCCGCTGCTTTGCCCAATGGAACAGTAAAAGGTATTTGTGCAAGAGGCGGATTTGTAGTGGATATAAAATGGGCAAATGGCGAATTGGAAAACATAAGTGTAATATCAAAAGCAGGCCTGCTATTGCTATTGCGGTATAAGGGTAAAATAAAAAGTATTACAACAACTAAAAACGGAATTTATAAATTTAATGCGGCGCTTAATAAATTGTAATATTTTTTGTGCCTGCCCCGATTATTTCGGGGGGACAAGCTTTTGTTTTCCATGGCAGCATCGTTGCGTCGCACTCTTGTACGACATACCATTGTTGAACTTTTTTTTTAAACATAAAAGCACAAAATCTTTTTTTTGCTTTGTGCTCTTTTTCTCTTTGTGGGAGACTTCTTTTGCACAACAAAATATAAGAGAAGATATTTTACTCAACAACGGTTGGACTTACAGCACCGCAATAAATAATTTACAATCTTTACCGCCCAATACCAGCAATTATTATTTTACAAAAGTTAATATACCGCACAATGCAGATGCTTACGATGGTTACCGCAGATTATTACATGGCAATAAACACGGCGATATCTGGTACAGAAAAATTATATCAATAGTACAACCCAATAAAAACCGCCGTAATTTTTTATATTTTGAAGGTGTAGGTTCTTATGCTACAATTTATCTTAATGGAAATGTAGTGGGCGAGCATGCCGGTGGCAGAACAACTTTTACCATTGATGTTACAGGCAAATTAAAAACTGATGGCGCTGCAAATGAATTGTTAGTATTGGCAAGTCATCCTGCCAATATTAAAGACCTGCCCTGGGTTTGTGGCGGTTGCAGCGATGAAAGAGGTTTTTCTGAAGGCTCTCAACCGATGGGAATTTTCAGGCCGGTACATTTAATTGTTACCAACGATGTGCGGATTGAGCCATTCGGTGTACATGCCTGGGCAGACATCAAAAATAATACAGCTACATTATGGGTTAATACCACAGTAAAAAATTATGCTCAGCAAAACAAAAATATCATTATCACCACCCATTTAAAAGATACTGCAGGTAAAACGATTGCCGAATTTTCTTCACCACATTTGTTGAAAGCAAAAGATTCAATTGCTGTTTTGTCAATTGGAATTAAAGTTGATAATCCTAAATTATGGTCAATAGAAAATCCTTATCTCTATAAAATTATTTCAACCATCAAAGAAAATAATTTGATCATTGATAAAACCGAAACCGATTTTGGTTTCCGTACCATCAATTTTAAAACTGCATCACATCAATTTTTATTAAATAACAAACCTGTTTTTATAAATGGCATTGCTGAGTACGAACATTTATTAGGACAAAGCCATGCCTTTAGCAACGAACAAATTGTGGCAAGAATGAAATGGATACAAGCCGCCGGCTTTAATGCGTTGAGGGATGCACATCAACCACATAATTTATTGTACGGCAAATTGTGTAATCAAAAAGGTATTTTATGGTGGACACAATTATCGGCACATGTGTGGTACGATACGAAAGAGTTTAGAGACAATTTTAAAAAATTATTAAGAGAATGGGTGATAGAAAGAAGAAATGATCCTTCAGTTATTTTATGGGGATTACAAAATGAAAGTAAGTTACCGGCAGCTTTTGCAGAGGAATGTACGGCACTCATTCGTTCACTTGATCCTACAGCATCAACGCAAAGATTAGTTACCACCTGCAATGGCGGCGAAGGCACCGATTGGGATGTACCACAAAACTGGACGGGCACTTACGGCGGCGATCCAAATACTTATGCCGAAGATTTAAAAAAACAAATTTTAGTTGGTGAATATGGGGCATGGCGCACAATTGATTTACACACCGAAGGCGGCTTTAAACAAAACGGTATTTTAAGTGAGGATAGAATGACACAGTTGATGGAACAAAAAATTCGTTTAGCAGAATCAGTAAAAGACAGTGTTGCCGGGCATTTTTTTTGGCTGCTCACTTCGCATGATAATCCTGGTCGTATACAGGGTGGTGAAGGGTTGAGAGAACTGGACAGAATTGGCCCGGTAAATTATAAAGGATTGCTCACACCATGGGAAGAACCAACTGATGCATTTTACATGTTCCGCAGTAATTATGTATCTAATAAAAAAGAGCCAATGGTTTACATTGTTTCGCACACCTGGCCCAACCGCTGGATGACAGCCGGAATAAAAGACAGTATTTATGTGTACAGTAATTGCGATGAAGTGGAATTGTTTAATGATATTGATAATGCTTCTCTTGGTAAACAAAAACGTAATGGTATTGGTACACATTTTCAGTGGAACAAAGTAAATATTCAATACAATGTGTTGTATGCGGTTGGTTATGTAAACGGAAAATCGGTAGCAAGAGATACGATAACATTGTTTCATTTACCGCAATCGCCAAATTATAATAAGTTGTATGCGAATGTGAAATCATTTACGAAACCGAAAGCTGGCTATCAATATGTACATCGAATTAATTGCGGCGGCGGTACTATAAAAGATGAAAACGAAAATACATGGTGGCCGGATGAAAATAATTTTTCATCATGGTCGAAAGATTTTGAAAGTATGCCTAAAAATTTTACAAGCCAGCGCAGAACTTTTGCCCCCATAAAAAATACAAAAGACTGGAAGCTGTTTCAAAGTTTTAGATATGGAAAAAATAAAATGAAATTTGAATTTGATGTAGAAGAAGGGGAGTATTTAGTAGAACTGTATTTTATCGAACCTTGGTTAGGTGTAAGCGGCATCAATGCAAAAGCAATGCGTTTGTTTGATGTAGCCATAAACAACAAAATTGTTTTAAATGATATAGACATCTGGAATGAAGTTGGCACAAATGCTGTGTTAAAGAAAAATTTTATTGCAAAAGCGGTTAATGAAAAAATCACCATATCGTTTCCTGAAAGTAAAGCAGGCCAGGCTGTAATTTCTGCTATTGCAATTGCTAAAAAGGGAGAGCCTGAAAATAGAAGGGGAGCTACTAAAAGAAGTTCTTCAAAAACGTTTCAATATTGGCTGGATATTGGCGATAAACAATTTCTAAACGAAATCATTCAAATTAACTCATTGCCATCAAATTTATTTGGTGCCACTTGGCTTCAATTAAAATCAAGAGAACATACTAAAATCTTTTCTTATCAAGCCAACGAGTTAAGTGATTTATTTTTTTGTGTAAAAGAAGGCTATAAAGACATTGATTTATTTCAAACAATGGAGAAAACGAATACACAAATAATCACAGACGAAAATGGCGGTACAAAATATATGGTGTACCGAAAAAGATTGGCAAAAGATGATACGATATCCGTCAATATCAATTCAAATATTATTGTTTGCATGCAGCCTGCCAACAATATGCAGCCAGCCTACGATCTAAAACCTTCCATCGCTTACCGTCCTGCTACAGCAAAACTAATTGATGATGGAGTAACAAAAACCGCAGTAAATGAAAGAGAAACCCTTCTTTTTAATAAAAATGAAAGTGCAATTGAATGGAGTATAAATATTGGTGCAGCAGATATTTATTCACTAAACATTCGCTACTCCAATGAAACAAATAAAAGTTTATCCGGCAAGTTGGAAATAGTTGCAGCAGATGGCACTGTAATGAAGTCTGAAAAAATTACCTTTACAAATTCCAAACCTGGTAAATGGAATTATATTACCACCAATACCGGTAATATGATCAATGCAGGAAATTATGCTGTAAGAATTATTGCAGTTGATGCAATCGGAGTTGGGGTCTCAGGTTTGGATGTTCAATAGTAAATTCAAAAGGAGCTGCATAATAAAAATATTATTTGCCTGAAAGCTAAAAAGAAAAAATAAAAATAAAATGTGCAATCAATTGCCACTGGCTTCAGCCAGTGGACAAAAAATAAAACATAATCGGCTTTAGCCAAATCTTTGAGAGCTGAGTTAATTAAATTGGGCTAAGGCTTTTAAACTGCATAACTTTTTCTCCAGCTAAAGCTGCAGGAAATTTAAATACAAGGCTTCTATCTATGTAACAACTTAATTTTAAAAAAAATCATTTAATAAAAACGGCAAAAATTCATAAAATGGAATTTAGAACACTAGGAAAAACAAACATCAAAGTTTCAGCAATTAGTTTAGGCACCTGGCAGGTAGGCGGCAAATGGGGCGATAATTTTGATAATGCCAATGCCGATGCAATTTTAAATAAAGCAATTGACAGCGGCGTAAATTTTATTGATACCGCAGATGTGTACAGCGACGGCGAAAGTGAAAAGGCCGTAGGCAGGTTAATAAAAAATAGAAAAGAAAAAATTTATGTCGCCACAAAATGCGGCAGGCAAATACAACCGCATGTTGATGCAAGCTACACTGTTGAAGTGCTGCGGAAATTTGTAGAAAACAGTTTAACCAATATGGGATTGGAAACAATCGATTTAATTCAGTTGCATTGTCCGCCAGCAAATGTATATTACCGCCCCGAAATTTTTGCCTTGTTCGATACATTAAAACAAGAAGGAAAAATTCAGCACCTGGGTGTGAGTGTAGAAAAAGTGGAAGAAGCATTAAAAGCGATAGAGTATGATAATGTAACAACGGTACAAATTATCTTCAACATGTTTCGGCAGCGGCCTTCGCAATTATTTTTCAGCGAAGCGAAGAAAAAAAATATAGGTATTATTGTAAGGGTGCCATTAGCAAGTGGATTGCTGACTGGGAAATTTTCTGCGACTACAAATTTTACCGAAGGCGATCACCGGCAATTCAACCGTAATGGCGAAGCCTTTGACAAAGGAGAAACTTTTAGCGGTATTGATTATGCCACCGGCCTTGCAGCAGTGGAAGCATTAAAAGAAATTTTTCCAGACCAAACTAATTTAGCGCCACTTGCATTAAAATGGATTTTACAATTTGATGCGGTGAGTTGTATTATTCCCGGTGCTTCAAGTAATAAACAGGTAGATTCTAATTTAAGTGCTTTCGATATGCCTGATTTTACAGTGGCACAATTGCAGGCGGTGCAGGAAGTGTATCAAAAATATATTAAACCATCGGTGCATCAGTTATGGTAAAAATCAAAGTAGCTAATCAAATATTGTCAGCCTGAGCTTGTCGAAGGC
>NZ_JANMUN010000214.1:0-57005 GCF_031391665.1 Ferruginibacter sp. | reverse complement strand
CAAAATGTTCAACGATCCCTTCACCATTCACCACTCACCTTCCGCTTCAAAAACCTTTTCAAAATTATTTTTAATTTTCTTCTTCACTTCTTCATAATCTACTTTTTTGCCCAATTCTTTTTCAATAGAAGTAACCTGTTTATTTTGTATGCCGCAGGGAATAATATTGTTGAAATAACTTAAGTCGGTATTTACATTTAATGCAAAGCCATGCATTGTTATCCAGCGGCTGCAGCGTACACCAATAGCGCAAATTTTTCTTTCTTTACCCAATACTCCCGGTTCAATCCACACGCCGGTTTCGCCGCTGCTTCTTTCGCCTTTAATACCATATTCGGCAATGGTTAAGATAATTACTTCCTCCAAATTCCGCAGGTATTTACCAATGTCGGTATAAAAATTTTCTAAATCTAAAATGGGGTAACCCACAATTTGCTGCAGGCCATGAAAAGTAATATCTCCTCCCCTGTTGGTATTAAAAAATTGAATATCGTTTGCCGCAAGTTCTTGTTCGCTCATTAATACGTTACCGATATTGCCGCTTTTGCCTAACGTGTAAACAGCGGGGTGTTCGCAGAAAAGAAAATAGTTGGTGGTTTTTTCGTGAGTCGTGGGTGGTGAGTCGTGAGTGGTAGCAGTATACGCCTCCTGCAATTTTCTGTTGGCCGATTTAATGGCCACATTCTGCTGCAGCAGTTCTTCCTGGTAATCCCAGGCCTTTTTATAATCAATAATTCCCAGATCTTTAAATATCACTTTACGGTTATCCACTGCAATGTTTTAATTTGCAAAGATAAAGCAAGAGGAAATGAATAATGAATAATGAATAATGAATAATGAATAATGAATAATGAATAATGGATACAGGTTCAGACTTAACACTAAACCCCTAAACCTCTAAACCCTAAACATCTAAACAAAAAAAATGCAGGAAATACAAAATACAGAAGAAGACATACAGGAAATTGATGAGCTGTACGAAAAACTCGTTATCACCATTGATAAAGGACAGGAACCCTTACGCATTGATAAATTTTTAATGAGCCGCATTGAAGGCGCCACCCGAAATAAAATTCAGCAGGGCATTGATGATGAAATGGTTTTGGTAAACGATAAGCCCGTAAAAAATAATTACAAAGTAAAAGCCTTTGATAAAATTGTGGTGTACGATGATCGTTCCCCCGAATCATCCGAAATTGTTCCCGAATATATTCCGCTGAATATTCAATACGAAGATGATGATTTAATGATCATCAATAAACCTGCAGGCATGGTGGTACACCCCGGCAGCGGCAACCCCAATGGTACGTTGGTAAATGGTGTAGCGTATTATTTACTGCAGCAAAATCCCAAGCTGGATGAAACAGAACTTAACCGTTTTGGATTGGTACACCGCATTGATAAAAACACCACCGGTTTATTAGTAATGGCAAAAAATAAAAACGCCATGACGCTTTTAGCCAAACAATTTTTTAACCATACCGTACACCGCCGTTACATTGCATTGGTGTGGGGCGATTTTGAAGAAGACGAAGGCACCATTACTGCACACGTGGGCCGCCACCTGCGTTTTAGAAAATTATTTACTGCCTACCCCGATGGCGACCATGGCAAAGATGCCATTACACACTACAAAGTTTTAGAACGTTTTAATTATGTAACGCTGGTAGAATGCCGTTTAGAAACCGGCCGCACCCATCAAATTCGTGTACACATGCAGTTGATAGGCCACCCATTATTTAACGATGATTTTTATGGCGGCGACAGAATTGTAAGGGGGACAGTGTTTACCAAATACAAACAGTTTGTTGATAATTGTTTTGCCTTGTGCAGGCGCCAGGCATTGCATGCAAAAGAGCTCGGCTTCATTCATCCGGTTACTAAAAAAGAAATGTTTTTTGAAAGTGATATACCAGAAGATATGAACGCAGTGATTGAAAAATGGAGAAAATATATTGGGCATAAGGAAATGTGATTTTTTTGCTTGCCCCTATTATTTCGGGGGGACAAGCTGGATTTCTTTGGGGAACATCGTTGTGTCACTCACTTGTACTGAATACCATTGGGGAACTTTTATTGAAGCGTAAATAGCCCGGAAATCTTAATGTATTTGCGCTACTTTTATCAGTAGCGTATTTTAGCGTATAGGATTATTTTACATGCTACATGCAAAAATTGTTTTATGCAAAAAGAGGTGCATTTTAGTGTAAATAGATATGTTGTACGTAATTTTCAAACCAAATGATACGACTTCTTTTAACAATTTTGACTTTTGCGGTTTTCAACTGCACCATTGGACAAACGAACACTAATATTATTCTTCCAGCAAAGTATTCTTCAGGAGAAATTTTAAATATTGAAAAGAGTTGTGGATACAATAACGACTTGAACAATAAAAAACTCATTATTTCTTTACCCCAAGAAAGAGAAGTTGACATCATTAAAAAAGTACTTTCCTACACAGGGCTACCTTTAAACTTCCAAATTTTTAGTGCTAATATTGGTAATGCAGCCGCCCTAATTATTGGAGAAGATAGAATAATCTTATACGACCCAGAACTATTAAAGGCAGTTGATTATACTTCACAAACATATTGGACAAGCATTTCAATTTTGGCACACGAAATTGGACATCATTTATCGGGTCACACTCTTTCAGCAAACAATAATTATTATCAAAAGGAACTTGAGGCTGATAAGTTTTCAGGATTTACTCTTTATAAAATGGGTGCAACCCTTGACCAATCTGTTGCAGCAATAATTTTGTATGGAGACAATTTAGACACACGAACTCATCCAAATAAACAAAAACGTATTGAAGCTATAAAAAATGGATGGAATGAAGCAGCAGGTTATAGATATAATGGTGCAGTACCACCACCACCTACAGATAGCATATTTGAAGTGTACAGCCCAGAGATGTTCATTGAAAGGGGGTACGAAAAGACCGCTGAATATAAAGAGGATAAAGAATACATATTTAATCCAGAAATTTATTCAGGTGTCATCTTAGAAGTTAATAATAAATATGATGGGCATCCTTCTGGAGAAACAACAACCGCAATATTTGTGCTTGTTGAAAAGAAAGAAAAAGATTTGAAAAATTTCAACTATAACTATTTTACACCTAACGAAAAAGTTTGGATAATCTATAATTTTCCCGTAATTGGAAGATGTTCTATGGCTGAGTACAGAAACTTTGAGAGCTTTCTTAAACCAGGAAGGAAAATTACATTTTCGGCTTTATGGGAAGGTGGAAATAGCGTTGGCTCATTCCATCTAAACCATATTGCAAGTTTGCCGCTCAAAAATTAAAATCTAATGATAGACGCACAATTTCAGACAATCCGAAAGTTCATTGAACAAAAGTCCTTGTCTTTGATGAACAAGGAAAAAAGACCATTTGCAAACGCAGGATTCGATATTAGTAAATATCATGAAATAAAAGTGGAAGATAGAAACTTTGTAATTATTGCTACTAATGTCTTCTATCACATATTACACAGTGTTCTTGCAGAAGCATCTGAAAAGTATCCGGAACTTTTTGGGAATAACGATGTAAATGGTGTTTTAGAAGCGATTTACAATATTGAGAATGTTGGTGAGTTTGAACAATTCGCTGACTTTTTAAAGACAGAACAATTTGCTTGGATTGTAGAGTTAATTAATGAACAAATCAATCCTAATGTTTTGCGTGTAGAAATATTTAGACAAATAGATACGATTGGAACTAACGCCACTAAAACAGAATTTACTGGCGGTCTATTGCATACTTTCAGACACTTTAATTATAAAGGAGTGCCACTTTCAACTAAGAAGGAGAAAAACGACATAGAACATCCAAAGACAATAATAGACTTCTTAATTAGAGGTTTCTTTTTTACAGATATAAACTTTACCAACAAAACTAAATGCAACTCTAATATCATACTTAACAATAAATACAAATTGCGGTTTGATTATTACTTTGAACCCGAGACAAAAATTTATTTTGTGAATAGCATCCGAAAGGAAAAATAAAACTACATATAACATTGTTATTGCTACAAGTTCAATATCTAACCATTGTGCGTAATTTTATTCAACACACTCTTGCAATTTAAGCACGTGATATTACTATAACCAACCAGATAATAAAATTAAAAATGTATAAAAATCTATTAGTGCTATTTTTTCTATTATCATACCTCCAAGTGTTTGGGCAAGTTAAAATTAAGCTGAATAAAAAAAATAGTGTGTACACAATACTATGTAAGGTAAACGGTAAGGCACTTGACTTTTACTTTGACACAGGCGCCAGTGACGTTTCATTATCCTTAGATGAAGCTCGTGATTTATTTAGCAAAGGCCTTTTATTACCGTCAGACATTATTGGGGAAAATCATTATCAAACCGCCAGTGGTCAAATTCAAGTTGGTGTTACAGTCTTAATCACGTTAATTGAAATTGGAGACATCAAGTTATTGAATGTTCCTGCTTTAGTAACTTTAACTCCGAACGCACCATTGTTATTAGGTCAGTCTGCCCTTAATAAACTAGGAAAGTTTGAATTTGACTATAGCAATCTCACTTTGACAATTACAGGACCGAAAAAGTTTGATTTCTTGAAGTTTAATAAACTAAATCAGAACGTTCAAAAAAATTATTACAACTATAAAAACAGCACTCTCTTTTCTGAAGATATCCCTAAAGATGAAAAAATAACTAAATGGATTTCCAAATTAGAAACTCCTATTTACAAGGAACCATATTCAAATACTAAAGTTTACACCATTAAAAGTAATGAACCCTTTACAGCAATAAATAGTGAAGTACATATTTACAAAATGCCAATTGCTCGAATAACAAAAATAGTAGCAGATGATTTTCCAGAATGCAATTCAGATAAATTCCGTGTAGGAGATTTAGTATATTTCTTATTACCAGATTGGGAAGGAAGGTTCAATGTGATATACCAAAATAAAGAGACCTATATAAATTGTTCATTTGACGAAGAAAAAATGGAACTTAGCGAAAGAGCATATGAAGGATGTAACAATGTCGAAGGCAAAATACTCAGCAATAAGAGCGAATTTATCTTATGGGTTAAAGTAAAAACAAAAAATGGCATTATAGGGTGGTTACGAAACCCTTTTGCATCGGACTTAGCAGGTTATACAGCTGAATATTTTGAACCTGCAATTAAAAATTAAATTATTATGAAAGATAATGACAGCTTTGAAATTGAAAATTTTAATGGGGACTTTGTAATGGTAACTAAATCTACTTCCATTTTAAACGGCGAAGATGTAATTTCTTACAAAGGTGTTTTATCTGCAGGCTTTGGCTTACAAGAAGATTGTGTGGTCTTTAGAAACAAAGATGGTAGTTGGTATAAAGGAATGATACCCTTGCCCTCAAAAAATTGCTTGGAAGAAAAACAAGAGCTATTAAGAAAAGCAATTGATGAATACGAATTAAATAACAATCCTCAGAGCAATAGCTAAAACACGAACACACAATATGCCGCAAGGCTGGCAGCAGGAATAACTATCTCCGCCGTCGTCTGGCCTTCGACCAACGACGATATTCATTCTAATCTCCACAATCATTTTATTTCAGATACAGCGGGCCCGCCGAAACGCAAAGCCTCTAACATTATTGAAAGCGTAATGAGACACTATAAAACTTTGAGCAGATCTTGAAAAATATTATATTTGAACTATGAAAACATTGACACTTAATATACCAGACTCTTTAGACGTAGATAACAGAGACCTTGCAATGCTTGTTTCAACACGACTTTATGAACAAGGTAAACTTTCTCTCGGACAAGCTGCTGAAGTTGCAGGGTTGACAAAACGGACTTTTGCTGAATTGTTAGGTAGCTACGGTGTTTCTATATTCAATTTTCCTGCAACAGACTTATCGAGAGATGTAGCCAATGCATAAGACAATAATTTCCGATACCAGTTGTTTTATAATTTTGACAAACATCGGCGAACTTGAACTTTTGCACAAAGTATATGGGCAAATTGTAACAACACTTGACATTGCAACTGAGTATGGTGAAATGCTTCCCGAATGGGTTGAAATAGCAACTGTAAAAGATAAGTACAGACAACAACTTTTGGAAATGCAAATTGACAGAGGTGAATCAAGTGCAATTGCATTGGCTCTTGAAACACCAGATAGCACAATTATTTTAGACGACTACAAAGCCAGAAAAATTGCTGAGCAACTTGGTATAATTTTTACAGGCACAATCGGTGTAATTATCAAAGCTAAACTCAATGGAATAATTCCATCTATCAAGCCTCTTCTTGAAAAGATAAAACAAACAGACTTCCGTTTGTCCGCTGACATTGAATTACAGGCATTAAAGGAAGCTAACGAATAAATATCCCGAAAACGTCTTCTCACAATTGGGTCTTTGCTCTGCCATCGATTTCTATGACATAAAAAAAAATCCTCTTAAGCCAACTGCAACAACTTGTAATCTACCAATACGCCGCCGTCTGGTCTTCGGTGGTTCTCGTTGGTCGAAGACCAGACAAGGGCATTCAAAATTGTGAAGCGTTTTTAAATTTGAAAGTTGAATACTTGCCTCCAAAAATGCATAAATTTACTATACAAATAAATCATTCAATTTTATCAAACATTCATCGCTCATGAAAAATGCTGCAAAATCAATAAGGGCTTTTATTGGCGCAATAAATTTTGATGAATCCCGGCATTTTTACCAGGCATTGGGATTTGAAGATTCAAGGATATTTGATAACATGTCCTACTTCAGTATTTCGCCGGCGCTGGGATTTTATTTGCAAAACGCCTACGTAAAAGATTGGGTAGATAATACCATGATCTTTGTTGAAGTAGATAATGTGGAGGAATATTATAAAGAACTGCAAGCTCTTGGGCTGCCTGAAAAATATAAAAATGTAAGGTTGACACCCATCAAAATAAATGATTGGGGCAAAGAATGTTTTTTGCATGACCCCTCAGGAGTATTATGGCATTTTGGTGAGTTTAATTAATTGCATTATCCTTAAATAATTTGGTTGAGAAATCCAAAAACAAAATAACATTAAAACAATGAACACCCGGCAAGCTTACAATATCTGGTCGCAGCAATACGATTTTAACGAAAACAAAACCCGTGACCTTGAAGCGCAGGCATTACAAGAAACTTTACACGATATTAATTTAAAAAGCTGTTTAGAGATTGGCTGCGGCACAGGAAAAAACACTGCCTGGTTAATTTCAAAAGCAAAACAGGTTACTGCAGTTGACTTGTCGGAAGAAATGCTGGCTAAAGCAAAAGAAAAAATTAACAATGATAATGTAGAATTTATAGAGGCCGATATTACCGCCAACTGGACATTTGCCAAAGAAAAATATGACTTTATAACTTTTAGTTTAGTGCTGGAGCATATCCAAAACCTCGATCATATTTTTAATGAAGTGGATAAATGTTTAGTGCAGGGCGGGCATATTTATATTGGTGAATTACATCCGTTTAAACAATATGCCGGCAGTAAAGCAAGATTTGAAACTGCTGATGGAACACAGGTGGTGGAATGTTTTACGCATCATCTTTCGGAATTTATACAAACTGCAAAAAAGTATAACCTTACTGTTACAGCTGTAAATGAATATTTTGACGATGGCGATACTGCAACCATACCCAGAATATTGGTATTGGTTTTTACAAAAGTGTAATACTGTTTATTTTCTTTGCAAATAACACAAGTTCGATTCTATTAAAGTGTCAGCCTGAGCTTGTCGAAGGCGGGTTGATGACCCGTCCTGAAAAAAGTTGATTGTGTTAGCAACGCTTTCTACAAGCTCATGCTGACAGTATTCCAGGTTAATCTTAAATTTTAAACTCCAATAAAAATCCCCGGCTTTATTTAAACCGGGGATAAATATTTTATTAAATAAAAAAATCTAATTCAATTTATTAGAAATAAATTCTACTAAATTTTCATCACTCATTTTGTTAGAGGTTGATTCTTCAGTTTTTGTATTTTTAAACTGCGGCGTTTCTGCCAGGTAGTGAATAAACTGCTCCTGCGCCTGACCTGTACCGGTTACATGCAGGTGAGTAGCATTTTGCATGGTGGCAGTTATTTCTTTAAAAAATTTTGCCTGCAGCGATTGCTTGTGATTGTGTTCGTTTTTTTCGTTGGAGTTTTGTGCTGCTTGTTCCCCTTTAATGTGCGCCAGCACTACAAGATTTTCGGTCTCAGCGTTATCACTTCCAATTACTGTGGCGTTATGGCCATCCATCCAAATGCCAAACTGTTTTCTGTTAACCATATTTTATTTTTTAAGTGCGTAATGTAAATAATTATCTATACCGTAAAATTTTAAAATGATGTTATTCTTAAAATGGATTGAATTGTTAAAGCAATTTTATGCAAAACTTCTTTCTTTCTCCATATCAAAATGATAATACTCGTTACTGCCATAAAATAATGAAGTAAGCGTTTGCCTGCATTTTTGATAAATATTTTTTTCGGTGTTACGCTGGTTTTCGAAATAATTGGCTTCCGTGATACGTACACAAATCAATAATTTTTGTGCATCGTACACCTGTTTTAAATTCTCTGGTAACAGGTTTAATTCTTCGGGGTCGGTAACTACTCTTGCAATACCCGATGTATTAAGATAGAAGGGAGAATTTTTTTTATAGTAATTAAGTACTACATTAAAACTCCTGTCGAATTCGTGTATGTACTGTGTGGGTTTACCTACCGAAAGCCAAACACAACCTACATCGTCGGTATATAATGTTTGCACTACAGATGTGGGTAGTTTTAAAACACTGTTGGTGTGGCAATGTAAAATGGCTGTTTGTAAAAACTGGATCTTCTTAAGTATAAATCCAATTTGATTGTTTGCATTCATATAAGTTAGTTTATTGTGATACTATACTACTTGAAATTTGCGTACCAATTTTTTTCTATATGCCAACAGTAAACGGTTGTAGAATTAATTACTCAGATATTAAAAAAAATTAACTGCAATTCCCCAGTTTAACTGAAATTTTAAAAAAATCTATCCCCTGCTGTTAACCTCAGCTTTTAAAGCCGCCTCATTATTGGGTTGAAAAATGCGTATTAACCTTTAGTAAAGCTCTTTGCCGTACATTTGTTTATCATCATACATACAAATGAATTCCACCACAGCAGCTTTAAACGCATTATTTAACCGCATACCCCGCCGGCATACGGCAGATAATGTAAAAGACATCAACAGCATTGTAACCGAATTTGAAGATCTATTAATTTCCATTGAAGCAGAAAATTCTTTTTACGAAAAAAACATCCCCATTTTTTTTGATGCACTTGAAGCGATTAAAGCCACCATAAAAAAATCGAACGAGAATAAAAATTCTAAAAAAAGCAAAGACAGTTTTTTTGATGATGCCTCCGGTGCTTTAAAAGATAATATGCAGGATCTTATAACCCTTTATGATGATGGCAAGCGAACTGAATAAAAAATTAATATCCTCTTTGGGTATTTTTCATCAACTCCCGCAATAAAAATCATTTAAATTTTAACATTCTCTTTAAAACATTTTTATAGTTTTAAATTACTGAGGCTGAGTTTTCTTTCACTCAATTTTCACATTTCATACTGCAATAACAGTATAGTATTTGCGTATATAAATTGAATAACGAGGGAATCATTAGTAACAATTTAAAACAAATAATTATGACAATTAAATCATTCAGCATGGTGGCCACCATTGCTTTGGCAGCAGCTATTTTTACAGGCTGTGCCAGCAGTGCCCACATAGAAAAAGATAACACTGCCGATTTTAGTAAGTATCAAACTTATGCCTGGGTAGAAAAAGAAAAAACAGAAGAAAAAAATGCTAAACAAAACCGCAAAAACGAACTAACAGAAACAAACATTCGCAATGCAGTAAATGGGCAGTTGCAAAAAAATGGCTGGAAGGAAGTAAATACTAATCCGGATGTGATGTTAAACTATGAGTTGCTGGTAGAAAAAAACACCAGGAATCAACAGGATCCTGTGTACTCTCAACCATTTACAAGAAGTTATTATAACCGCTACACCGGAAGATTAAATACTTTTTATTACCCATCAAGGTTTGTAGGTTACGACAGCTATACAACTACTGTTAAGGAAGGTACAGTTACCATGATTGATAATAAAACTGATAAAACCGTTTGGCAAGGCTGGACCACCAGCGAACTGAACAGTAATAAAATTACAGGCAAAGAAATAGATCAGAATGTTAAAACTATTTTTAAAAAGTTTGATACCGGAAAATAAAACAGTTGTAAACAAATTACAGGGCTGCTGCAAGGGCGGCCCTTTTTTTTATAAACAGTCAGATGCCGAAAATTTTTAAATAATTCTGTCCACTTAATTCTACAATTGGGGCAGCATTTCCCCTGCATTTTACTATTTTGAGCTAAAAAAAATAAATTTTACATTATTAACTAACAGTTTAATAACTGGCATAATTATAATAGTAAGTTGTTAAACAAAAAAAATAATTATGAAAGTACACATTATTACAGCCTCTGTTGCTGTTATGGCTTTAATGACTGCCTGCAATAATACTGACAGCAGTAAAACAAGTGAAAATAAAGACACCGCTGTTGTAGTAACTTCAGACAGGATGGACAAAACAGTTACTGTAAAAACAGTAGAAGTAACCCCGGTTATTAAAACTAAGTTTGAAACAAAATATCCAAAGGCTACAGAAGTGCAATGGACAAAATACGAATCCGTTCCAATGGATTTAGATTGGGAACTAACGGGATGGCCAGCTTTAGATACAATGGATTATGCGGCAAAATATACCATTGACAATACAGATTACTGGACATGGTACACACCTGAAGGAGAATGGATTGCTACAGTATCAACTATTAATGTTGCAGGTGTACCCGATGCCGTTAACAAAACTTTACAAAGCCAGTTTGAAGGTTACACTGTTACCTCTGTAAATAAAGAGAATGATAAAAACAGAACGGCTTACGAAGTTAAGATGGAAAAAGGCGAAGATAAAATGAAAGCATTAATTGATGAGAAAGGAAATATTATGAAAAAGAAAGGTAAAGAAAATGGTGTAAAAGTAAAAGAGAAAAATATTTAAGCGTTATCAAAAACGCTTTATAAAATCAATACGTCATTCACCAATTTTAAACCAGTTATTATGCAAACATTTTATAGTTTTAAAAATAAATTAATGCTGCTGCTGTTAACATCGTTTACTGCAGTTACAAGCTTTGCACAGGATAAAAAACTTGACATAGACATTAATGTTAATAAAGATAAAGAACAATGGTATGCACAACCATGGGTTTGGGTTGTTGGCGGTGCAGTATTTATTTTACTGTTGGTGGCACTTTTAAGAAGTGGAAAAAAAGCATAAACTTAAAATAAATACATTTCAAAAAAATGCAGCTTCAAATGAAGCTGCATTTTTTATTTACATACATCGTTTTTAAAACCATCTTCTCCTTAAAAATAAAATTATCTTTGCGGTCTATCAGCCGGGTTATCGTCTCGCTTAAGGCGGGAAGGAAAGTCCGGACAGCAAAGGGCAACACACCGGTTAATAGCCGGTCTTGTTAGGCTTGTGGAGACACAAACCATAGCGGGAAGAAAGTGCCACAGAAAATTACCACCGTTTTCTTGTCATGCTTATCATTTGAAGGCAAGACAAGAAAACGGTCAGGGTGAAAACGTGAGGTAAGAGCTCACGGGTTTTTGCAGTAATGCATTAATTGGGTAAACCTTGTGTGCTGTAATGCCACGTATATCAGCGGTTGAGGGCGGCTCGTCCAATATTTGCGCAAGCAGGTAACGCTGAAGGGTAGGCAGCAAGATTGTAACAGTAATGTTGCAGCCAGATAAATGATAACCGCTGTATTTGTTGTTTCGACTTGCTCAACATGGCAAATACAGTACAGAATCCGGCTTACAGGCTGATAGATTTTTTAAATTATTAAAGCTCCGTTTTTTGCGGAGCTTTTCTTTTGGCTTAGTTACAACTTTCCTGCATCAACATCTTTTATAAATTGTATTAATCCCGGAAAATAATTTTTTTGATCATCGTACATACTCATGTGGCTGCCATTGGGACAAAGTAAAAATCTGCCGTGCGGCAATTGTGTACTCATCCATTTCATGTGTTCGGGATCCATAGTATCGTAAGTGCCACCAATGGTAAGTGTGGGAGTTTTTATTTGTGGCAATTGCTTGCTAACATCCCAGTTGGTTAAATTACCGCCAATGCCAAATTCACTTGGCCCCTGCATGGTAACATACAAAGATTGATTTGATTTACTGAAAGAACGGGTCATTGGTTCGGGCCACTGCTCTAACGGAATGCGGCAAATATGTTTAGCATAAAAATGTGGCATTAATAATTGCATATATTTTGGGTTAGCAAAATCGCCTTTCTTTTCTATTTGCCTTATTGTATCTAAAACTTTTTGATTGAACTGCGGCGCTAAAACTTCCTGTGCATATTTACCATATGCCGGGCAACTGCTCATCATGTTGCTAATGATTAATCCTTTTAAATTATCCTGGTATTTTAATGCGTACTGCATAGCTAATATTCCGCCCCAGCTATGGCCCAGTAAATAAAAATTATCTTTTGTAAGATTAAGCGCTTTACGTACCTGCTCTACTTCTTCTACAAACCTTGCTAAATCCCACATGCTGGTATCTTTTGGATTATCCGAAAGGCCGCAACCCAGTTGATCGTAATAAATAAATTCAATATCGTGTTGTGGTAAAAAATTTTCGAAGCATTCAAAATATTCATGAGTGGAACCTGGCCCACCGTTTAATAAAAGCACTTTTATTTTGGGGTTATTGCCCATGCTTTTTGTCCAGATATTAAATTTTCCTTTGGGGGTTTCTACAGGAAAAACTTTTACGCCACCAACCTGCACTTCGCTGTATAGCAAACTATCGGTTAATGAAGTTGATACAGTTGTTGTTGGTTCTTTGTTTTGATTATTGCAGGAAAAAATTATCAGGCAGGCAAAAAGGTAAAGTACATTTTTCATAAATTAGTTTTGAGTAAACAATGTAGAATTTTTTATTTACAAAACAAACTCTTAAAAAATTGTTTGTTTTATAACCGGCCATTCTTCTTTTATAAAACTAAAAAAATGGCTGTGCCTTATACTCCCATCATCGTTAACAATATGGTTGCGAAAAACACCTTCCCTAATTGCACCAATTTTCAGCATGGCTTTTTGCGATTTTAAATTAAGGTGACTGGTTTTTAATTCAACCCGGTTAAGCAATAATTGTTCAAACGCATAAGAGAGCAGTAAAAATTTACAATGTTTATTAAAACCCGTTCCATGCATGGAAGGGTGCAGCCAGGTTGAGCCAATTTCTAAACGAAGGTTGCCAAAATCGATATTAAGATAGCGGGTGCTGCCTACATACAGTTGTGTTTGCTTATTAAAATACGCAAACGGAAATGATTTTTGCTGCTCCTTTTCTTTTAATGCTGTGTCGAAATATTTTTTAAAATCTTCCGGGGAATTTATTTGCTGTATGGTGTACAACCATAATTCTTTTTGCATTGCAACAGGCAACAGCAATTCAAAATGTTTTTCTTCCAGCGGTTCAATACGCACAAGATCGTCTTCTAAAACTATGGTGTTGCTGAAAAAATTTGTATAATCCACTTAATATTTCTCTTTAAGTAAAGATGCAATTATTTTATCGATAGGTAAAGTTACCGATGCTGCAGAAAAATTTTGCCAGTCAACAAAACGGAAAGTTTCTGTTTCCCCGGTATCGGCATACATTTTTAATTCCCTTTCGTCAAAATCAAATTCCTTTTCTCTAAGCGGCGCTTTAATTTCTTCCAATGCTTTTACAAAATAATAAATGGATATTATCTGTTGATCTTTATTAAAAGCACTCATCTGAAAAAAATCGGTGGTGTAAATATGCTCACCCACTTCTATGTTCAAATTCATCTCTTCTAAAAATTCTCTTTTAAGGCAATCTCTTGTGCCTTCGCCAAGCTCCAACCCTCCACCCGGAAATTTAGTAATGTACATGCCACGTATATATTCATCACTAACCAAAACCTGTTTTTGTTTATTTATTAAAATGCCGTACACCCTTATATTGAACATGATTATTTTTTTCTTTTCAGATAGTTCCAAACAACAAACCCCAAAATGATAAATGAAATTAATACCGGCAGCCAAAAAGCCAGATGCGACTGACTATAAGGTATGGGCACATTCATACCATAAATGCTGGCAATTAAAACCGGCACACTTAAAGATATAGTTAGGGTGGTAAGCCGTTTCAGTACCTCGTTCTGGTTATTACTTATGATGCTTGCAAATGCATCAAGCGAAGAGCTTAAGATTGTTGTATAAGTATTTGCAGTTTCCAATGCCTGCGATGTTTCTACCACCAGGTCATCTAAAAAATCTTTTTCATCATCAGTTAACTGTAAAATATTGGTACGTGCCAGTTTCATCATCAGCAGTTCGTTACTGCGTAATGCAGTAATAAAATACACCAAACTTTTTTGAATACGCATTAACTGCAGCAATTCCTGGTTACGGTTGGCATCGTATAATTTTTGTTCCAGCACATTGCGGCGCTGGTTAATTTCTTTAAGATATTCCTGGAAGTTGGCGGTAATTTTTTCAAATATTTTCAGCACCATCATATTTTTTTTATCGGGATGGCGGTTTTGAAAACTGTTCAGGAATTTTTTTATGGCTTCGTTCTCAAAAGAATTAACGGTTACAATTTGGTTGTGCGTTAAAATAATACAAATAGGAATGGTGATATAAAATGCATCACTGTCGTTAAATGAATTATTTTCGGTAGGCGTTTTTATTACCACCAGTTTTACATTATCATCAATTTCGTAACGGCTGCGTTCATCAATATCTAAGGAATCTTTTAAAAAGTCAATCGGTATGTCAAGGCTTTCGCTTAATTCAGTAAATTCTTCCTGCTTTAATGGTGGCAGCACATTTACCCAACTCCCAATTTCGGGTTTGTCTATGGCAATTGTTTGGTGTTCTATAATTTTAAAATACTGAATCATAAATTATTTTGCGTTCTTGCTTTAATCTTCCTTAACAGCATTTTTAGGAAAAGGGGAAATGGCAGAAATGATGTTTAAATGATGTTCGGTATGGTAAATAGTAAAGTAACAAAGTTCACGTAAAGTAATTCTTCCCAGCAGCGGATGTTTCACTAAATAATTATCTAATTCATCTTCTGTCTTAGTTTTTTTTATAGCCGCAATATGATTAAGGGCTGCACTGGTCCAACGCATCATAAGTTTTTGTTTACCAAAACTTAATTTAATGCGTTTAGGTATAAACCTGCCACTTGCTGCACCTCCTTCTGCTAATTTATTTTTGTATTTGGCTACCAGCTCTTCGTAAGTTCTTGATTTTCGGTTGGGTGTACCACCAGCCCAGCGCACCAAAAATTTCGGTAAAGAAAATGCCAATGTGGAAGTATTGGTAGCAACAATAAGGTGCTGCATATTTTCTGCCACCGACCATTTTGCGGAAGGCTTATCAAAAAAAATATTTTCATTTACACCATTGCAATAATGTGTGAATGCTGAAAACGCTTTTTCCGCAGCCTTTATTATTTCTTCTTTTTTCATATTTCCATTTCGCCTTTATATACAAATTCTGCCGGGCCGCAGAGCCATATATTTTGAAAATGCTCATCAGCAGTTTTTTCAAACTCCACACTTAAATGGCCTCCGGGTGTTTGCACTTCTACCCGGTTAAATCCATTTTCGTTATGGGCACTCATTAATGCCGATGCTGTAACCCCCGTACCGCAACTCATTGTTTCATCTTCTACCCCACGTTCGTAAGTGCGTACAAAAATGCTATCCTCATCAACCGACTCTACAAAATTTACATTAATGCCTTCCTTTTCAAATGCAGCACTATAACGAATTTCACGACCTGTTTCCACTACATCAATTTCTTTTACATTAGTGGCAAATTTTACAAAGTGCGGCGATCCGGTATTTAAAATGGCATACGATGAATGCTCTTCCACCTTTGCAACATCTTTCATTTTCAATCGTATAATTTTGTCAATACCAATATCGGCAAAGTGTTCGCCATCGGTTGCTAAAAAATGATAGGTGTTTTTATGTATGCCCATGTGATAAGCAAATTTTACAAGGCATCTTCCACCATTGCCACACATGCTGCTTTCGTTACCATCAGCATTAAAATAAATCATTTCAAAATCGTAGCCGTCTTTTTTTGCAAGCAGCATTAAACCATCGCCGCCAATGCCAAAACGGCGGTCGCAGATATGTTTTATTTGTTTTACAGAAAGATCAGCATACTTATTATCCCTGTTATCTAAAATAACAAAATCATTTCCTGTTCCCTGGTATTTATAAAATTCTATTTTCATGTGCTATGTTTATTGTTTTTGGCCACATGGAATTCGCCTGTAACCTTTTTCCCTGATTCCAGCTTTTCTTATGGCTCATTTCATTTTAAATTGTACTTGAAATTATTTCAAGTGATTTTTTAATTAAATTCTCTACTGTAGCATTACCATCTTTACTAAACTCTTTTGAAATGCGGTTGGCAACAATAGCACTTATAGAAAGGCAGTGATGCCCTAAAATATTCCCCAGTCCGTAAATGCCTGCGGTTTCCATTTCAAAATTGGTAATGCGGTGCTGCCCAAAAGTAAATGAAGTTAAGTTATCTATCAAAGCAGGATTGGCCAATCCTAAACGCAGCACCCGGCCCTGTGGCCCATAAAAGCCCGGGCAGGTAACCGTAATGCCATGATGAAAACCATCCACAAAATTTTTTAATAATGCGCCGCTTGCACTGCTGATATAAGGTTGTGCAAAATTGTTATTCAGTTGCGTTTGTGTTACAAAAGATTGTACCAATTGTTTTTCTTCTTCATTATTATTAAGGCGGTAAAAATTTAACAGGTTATCAATACCAAGGCCATGTGTGCTTACCACAAAACTATCTACGGGAATATCCATTTGTAAAGAACCTGATGTGCCAATTCTTATAATATTTAATTGCGTTAAATTTTCTTTTATCGTTCTTGTTTCAAAATCAATATTTACCAATGCATCCAATTCGTTTAAAACAATATCAATATTATCGGTACCAATGCCTGTGCTTACTACTGTTATTCTTTTTTTATTAAGAAAACCGGTATGCGTTACAAACTCTCTGTGGTTATTTTTTATTTCAACCGAATCAAAATGTTTACTTACTTCTCCTACCCTGTCGGGGTCGCCAACAGTTATAATGGTTGCAGCAATTTCTTCGGGGCGGCAATCTAAATGATAAATAGCGCCACGGTTGTTTATAATAAGTTCGGATGCAGCAATACTGTTCATACTATTTTTTTGATAATCAATTTAGTCAGGCGAATAATTTTGCCTAAAAATACCCTATTTTTGCAACACTAAAAAAGGTCCTTTGGCCGAGTGGCTAGGCAAAGCTCTGCAAAAGCTTCTACAGCGGTTCGAATCCGCTAGGGACCTCAAAAAAAATCGCCCCGATATAAATCCCGGGGCTTTTTTAATAAATTTTATGAGTTCAAAAATATTATCCTGGCTGGGCATTGCGGCCTGCATTACATTAATTATTTCGTGTTTTTTGCCCTGGGCATATTATGCCGACAGTAATATTGCCACTGAAGCAGAAAGGACGTTTACCGGGTTTTATTCTTACAAACAACAATATGGCAAACCCGGATTGTTTTTAGTTTTTTTTGGCATTGTTATTTTAATATTGATGATTTTGCCCAAAGTGTGGGCTAAAAGAACCAACCTCTTTATAAGTGCGTTTACACTGGCGTACGCCTTTAAGTGTTATATCCTTTATACATCCTGCTACAATGCTTATTGCCCCGAGAAAAGGGTGGGCATTTTTATTGTGTTGTTTTCTACAGTGACAATGCTGGTTGCCTGCGTATTTCCCAATATGAAAATTGAGGGAAATGTTGCCGGGAAAAATAAAATGTAAAAACTACTTTAAGTTTTTAACAGACTGTATAACTACCATGCAATTTTACACATAGGCAGACAGGATACATAGATAAATATTAATTTTTCTTCACTTCTTTACCCCATGCATCTTTTAAAGTAACGGTGCGGTTAAATACTAATTTTTCTTTGGTGGAATCTTTATCCAGGCAAAAATAGCCTTTGCGTAAAAACTGGTAACGCCCCTGTAAAGTTGCAGCAGCCAGAGAAGGTTCTATAAATGCGTTTTTAATAATTTGTAAAGAATCGGGGTTGATATTTTCTTTAAAATCGCCTTCTTCTGCTGCAGGATTTTCTGCTTTAAACAAACGGTCGTATAATCTTACTTCGGCATTTACTGCATGTGCAGCACTTACCCAATGTATAGTTCCTTTAACTGAAATGCCACTGTTATCACTGCCGCTTTTTGTTTCGGGCAGGTAAGTGCAATGTATGGCGGTAATATTTCCGCTCTCATCTTTTGTGACGCTTTCGCATTTTACAATGTAAGCACTTTTTAAACGCACCATAGCACCCGGCGCTAAACGAAACCATTTTTTAGCCGCCACTTCCATAAAATCTTCCCGCTCTATCCACAGCTCTTTACTAAATGGAATCGTTCTGCTCCCCATAGCTTCATCAGGGCCATTTTCGCTAATCAATTCTTCAGTTTTACCCTCTTCATAATTAGTAATAATTAATTTTACTGGATCTAAAACCGCCATCATCCGTAAAGCAGTTTTATTTAATTCTTCCCGTAAACAAAATTCCAGTAAACTTATGTCGATTAAATTTTCTCTTTTGGCTACGCCAATTTTATCGCAGAACAAACGTATGCTTTCAGGTGTATATCCTTTTCTTCTAAAGCCGCTGAGTGTGGGCATTCTTGGGTCATCCCAGCCCGTTACGTAACCTTCATTAACCAACTCCAGTAATTTTCTTTTACTCATTACGGTGTAAGTCATATTCAACCTGGCAAACTCGTATTGATGCGATGGAAAAATGTTTAATTTTTCAATACACCAATCGTACAACTCACGGTGCGGTATAAATTCTAATGTACAAATGCTGTGGGTAATATTTTCTATGCTGTCGCTTTGTCCATGGGCAAAATCGTACATCGGGTAAATACACCAGGTATCGCCGGTGCGGTGATGGTGGGCATGTTTAATGCGGTAAATGATAGGATCCCTCATCAGCATATTTACATGCGCCATATCAATTTTTGCCCGTAAAACTTTTTCTCCATCTTTATATTTATCCTCCTTCATTGCAGTAAATAAAGAAAGATTTTCTTCAATGGTCCGGTTGCGGTAAGGGCTGTCTTTACCGGCTTCTGTTGGCGTTCCTTTTAATGCAGCAATTTCTTCTGCAGATAAATCATCAACATAAGCCAATCCTTTTTTTATTAAGTCGATGGCAAATGCATACAGCTGATCAAAATAATCTGATGCATAAAATTCGTTGGCCCAGTTAAAGCCCAGCCATTGTATATCTTCTTTAATACTGTCAACATATTCTGTTTCTTCTGTTACAGGATTAGTATCGTCAAAACGCAGGTTTGTTTTGCCGCCATACTTTAATCCCAAACCAAAATTTAAGCAAATAGCTTTTGCATGACCAATATGCAGGTAGCCATTAGGCTCCGGCGGAAAACGGGTAAGAATGGATTGGTGTTTTCCGTTTTTAAGATCGTCTTCAATAATTTCTTCTATAAAATTTAAACTCTTTTCTTCACTCATCTTTTTTGGTTAAGGCACAAATTTACGGAAACGGGATTTATAAACGGCCTTTTAGCAAAGGGTTGCCAACCTTATATAAATGCTTTAAAGTTTTGTATTTTTAAGAAGGGTGAAAATACCTCACCCCTGTTTACTTTTCATTTCCTGCAGCAGTAAAATAATTTTATCTAATTTTTCTGATTCTATTTTACTGAGGTGCATTTGCAATGCTTCTATCTCTTTTTTTGCATCAATATTGGTTTGATAATCTTCTTCTGCCTGAATGCGGTCCCTGCCTGCCTGCCGGTTTTGCGCCATCATAATTATTGGTGCGGCATAAGCAGCCTGGGTAGAAAATATGAGGTTTAATAAAATAAAAGGATACACATCCCAATGACGTACAAAACCAATTACGTTTAACAGCATCCAGATTACTACAAAAATACTTTGCCAAATAATAAATTTCCAGGAGCCCATTCCGCTTGCAACAGCATCAGCAATTTTATCGCCAAAGGTGTACGTTTCTTTGTGTTTGGTGTGCCAGGTCTTTTTTGCCATTGTACTAATTTTATTCAATTTAAAATATTGCTTTATAAAAAAAGCCTTTTTATTATTCAATATGAGATAATAAAAAGGCCCGCTAAAATAAATTTAAAATTTAAACCCTTCCCATTCTTTTTAAGTGCATGGTATGCGAAACCAATGCATGCCGCATTCTTCTGAACTCAATATATTTTACACCATACTCCTGGCAGGTCTGTTTAATTATTTTACTTATTTCAGGGTAGTGTACATGAGAAATTTTTGGAAAAAGGTGATGCTCAATCTGAAAATTTAATCCACCTACCAACCAGGAAATTAACCTGTTCTTTGTTGCAAAGTTTGCCGTGGTTTCTATTTGATGAATAGCCCATTCGTTTTCTATTTTATTTATATCTGCATCCGGTACAGGAAAAGCTGTTTCTTCTACTGTATGTGCCAGTTGAAAAACCACACTTAATATTAAACCTGCAAGCATTGCTATTATTAAAAACCCCACCATCCATTGTACAAAACCTAAAAGCATAATAGGCAATACAATCATCATAAAATAATAACCGGCTTTGGCTGTCCAAAATGCAAAATGTTCGAACCTGCTCATTTTTTTAATGGGCACGCTGCCTACTTTCTTTTTAAAATATTTAGTATAATCTGTAGCAAAAACCCAGATGATTAACAGTAGCGTGTACAAAAACCAAACATAAATATGCTGGTAGCGGTGAATTTTATATTTTTTTTGTGTGGCACACATCCTTAGCATGGGCTTAATTTCAATATCATCATCCACACCATCAATATTGGTATAAGTGTGGTGAATAATATTGTGTTTGTTATTCCACATAATGGCACTTGCCCCCAATGCATTTACAGAGAACGCAGCAATTTTATTCCAGAATTTACTGTTGCTGAAACTGCCGTGGCCACCATCGTGCATTACATTAAAACCAATGGCCGCAGTTAAGCCACCCATTAAAACACATTCTAAAATGGCAATCCATGTTGGAGGAGTAAAAAAAACTACATGCACATACAGCAATACATAAGATGCCCAAAAAAGTACCGCTTTAAAATATAATCCAAAATTACCGGTAGCAGGTTTTTGCGATTTTGTAAAATAGTCGTTCACCCTTCTTTTTAATTCCTGGTGAAAGGTAGAACCGGCTACATTTAAGAATTTTGGGGTTGCCATAATGATATTGTTTGTTGTATTAAGTATTATTTTTTATGATGGCATCAAAATTATTTAAGCCAATCATTTTTTGTGTTATAAAACCTTCCGCATATTTTACACCTATCATTTTTCCAAACCACTTATGCCTGTACACCACACTATCTAAAAAATCAGGAGTAGAAATATAAGTTTGCGGCTCTTTACTGTCTGTGTTATCCGCAGGATGCTGTGCATAAAACTGTGAACCGTATGCTTTTATTGCTTCAATCTTTTGTTCAAAAACATTTGTAATGTCAATTACAAAATCAGGCTCTAAAAATTTATCCTGAATGTAATTGAAAACATATTTTGGACGCCATGCTTCCTGCTGCACTCCATTATCCGTTGTTTCAATCTTTTTTAGCCCCGAAAGAAATGCCGCATCTGCCACCAATTTTGCCGAACGTCCATGATCGGGATGCCGGTCGGTTGGGGCATTGCATAAAATAATTTCGGGCTGGTACTTTCTTAGTGCTGTAATTACTTTGCGCTGGTGTGCTTCATCATTGGCAAAAAAACCATCGGCCATTTTTAAATTCTCTCTTGCAGTAATTCCTAAAATTTTTGAAGCAGCCGCAGCTTCCTGCATTCTAATTTCAGCTGTTCCCCTGCTACCCAATTCGCCTTGCGTAAGATCGATAATGCCTGCTTTTTTTCCATTCAATTGTTCAACCAGTAAAACCCCGGCACAACTTAATTCCACATCATCCGGATGAACACCAAAGGCTAATAAATCTAACTTCATTCTGTAGTCTAAAATTTCTGGGTGCAAGCTACACATTTTTTGGCAGGTTTCAAGTAGTAAACTGTTGCAGTAAAGCCAAATTAAGGAAGGGTGAATGGTGAATGGGCAATAGGGTAATGTGTAAAGACTATTGTTTTAGCGGGTACTTATTTACTTAACTGCCATAACCATACATACGCCGCACTTCAATAACAATTTTTTCAATAGCCGCATCATCGCCTGCGGCATTGTAAGATTGTTTTAAATTACTGTCGAAGAAAAACGCAACTGTTTGATAGAGCCTGGCTGTTACTCCGCCTTTGTATTCTTTAATTATTTCATAGCAGTTATTGCCGGTTTCCCGGTTGATGAGTTTCATTAATACTTTGCCCTGGTAAACGGATAAATTAGTGAGCGGATCGGTAAACTCTTTTTTTAATTCTTTTTCTCTTGATTTGATGTAATCTTTACGGAGTTTTTTATCAGTTACATTGGTTAATTTCAGGTTGATATCGTTTAAAACTGCCCCGGCACGTTTGGCATACGGATAAGTTACATAAACCGCATTTCTCAGTCTTGTCCATTTAGCATTGGCTTCTACCTGTTTTTTAGTAAGATATGCAGCTACAGAAACGTCAACCAGTGTTTTAGCCTCCATCGTATCGCCATTGTAAACCACCATTGCAACCAAAATGGTATCGTTAACACCTGTTTGTGCAACCGTAATATTATTTTTTGTTGAAATAAATAATACAAAAAGCAGTACAAAAATTTTGAATGATATGGAACTGTTGCGGATTGGCATTGGGCATAAAATTACTAAAGCATTTTTGTATTAATACGGCAAGATGCTTAAAGTAACCATAAAATTTTATTATAAGACACGGTTTTTTACCGAAATGTTGCATCATTCGGGGTGACTCACTCGGAATGATGGTTTTTCAGCAGTTCCCCAATCTTTTTCACTTCTTCCCCATCCACTATTACTTTTTGTAAATTTTCCTCCATGGCATCAACAACAAAATCCATTTGTGTATCCACAAAAATCCTGGCAGAAGTGTGAAATTCTGTTGCTCCGGTAATTTTTGCCACTTCAATTACATTGGTTGATCTTAAACCACTGCCGGGCATTATAATAATTCTTTCATCGGCCTGCTTTATTAATTGTGCAATTAAAGGGGCTCCGTCAAGGCAATTGGGTACAAGGCCGCTGGTTAAAATTCTTTCGCATCCAATTGCAATAATATCTTCCAAAGCTTTAAAAGGATCATTCACCCTGTCGAATGCTCTTTGAAAAGTTACTCCCATGGGATAAGCCAGTTGCACCAATTGTTTACTACGATCAGTATCTACACTGCCATCTTTGTTTAACATGCCAATTACCACACCATCGCACCCGAGTTGTTTGTGCATCAGCACATCGGTTTTCATAATTTCAAACTCGTCATCGCTGTAAAAAAAATCACCGCCACGTGGCCTTATCATGGCATACAATTCAATCTGCAATTTTTCTCTTGCTGCTTTTACAAAACCGTAAGAAGGTGTGGTGCCGCCGTCGCCAGGGTTATCGCAGAGTTCAATTCTTGTTGCGCCGGAAGCCTGTGCTATTTGGCAACTTTCGGTGTTGAAGGCGATAATTTCTAAACCCCAAACCCCTGAAGGGGCTTTTGCACTTTTAAATTCAGAGTGGATTTGTTTCATGATAAACTTTAATGCTTGAGGTATAAAGTCCCTTTAGGGATTTAGGGTATAAGAAATTTCGATTCGTGAATTTTATTTTCCAATCCACTCTTTACACTAAACACAAAACCTTTTTGAATGGCGTACGCTCCGTATTGCCCTTTTTTATTGAGTGCTAAAAAACCTACCTGCAATTCTTTTGCTTTTTTTCTGTCTCTTTTTACAATTCTTTCTACAGCTTTTTTGCAGGCCATTTCGGGGCTTAATCCCTGCCGCATAAATTCTACCACCAAATGTGTTCCGCAAATGCGAATCACTTCTTCGCCGGTACCGCTGCTGGTGGCAGCGCCAATTTCATTATCAACAAATAACCCTGCACCAATAATGGGTGAATCTCCCACACGGCCATGCAATTTAAAAGCCATTCCACTGGTGGTTACTGCGCCGCTTAAATTATTCATTGCGTCCATTGCTAATAATCCCATCGTATCATGATTGGCAGTGCCATCATCAAAAAAGTTTGGCGCAAACGGACCGTTAGCTTTTTTGTTTTCAATATTAATAACCGGTTTATATTCACTTTTTTTCAACCAATCGGCATAAGCTTTTTTTGCATCAGCAGATAGTTCGGTACTTTCCAAAACAAAGCCATTCTCTACTGCAAATTGCTGTGCGCCTGCACCCACTAAAATTACATGCGGTGTATTTTCCATCACTTTCCTGGCTACTGAAACAGGATGTTTTATTCTTTCCAAACCAGCTACTGCACCACAGTTGGCATATTCGTCCATAATGCAACTGTCTAATGTTACAATACCATCTCTGTCGGGGTAGCCCCCCAAGCCAACGCAGCAATTAATTTCATTTTCTATGTGCATAGCTCCGGCTTCCACCGCATCTAATGCCCGGCCTTTTTTAGATAATATTTTCCAGGCTTCGGCATTTACTGCCATGCCGCTATCCCAGGTAGAAATTACAATTGGTTTTGTCGTACCCTCCAGGCCGTTAGCAATTGATTTTTTTGCTGCAACGAGTGGTGCAATTAAGGCGGAGAGGTGGAGGAATTTTCGTCTGTTAAGCATTTAGTTTATTTTTTATAACGGGCATTTGTTATGCTGTGAGATTTCTATCGGTTCTTCAACTGAATTTCTAAAGCACTAAATTTTTCTTCATATACACTGCACTGCGTTTTACGCAATCAAAGGCATCGGGCAAATAATTGTTTCCTTGCTCAACCATAATGTGTTTTACTCCGGCAAGTTTATAATCCGCAACATAGGGCTTAAAATTTATACTTCCTTCACCTAAAACAGTATGCAGTTCTCTGTCTGTTTTATCCATGTCTTTAAAATGCAGCAATGGAAACCTGCCGGGATATTTTTCAAAATAATAATGTGCCGGTAATTTTGAAGAATGTGAAAACCAATAAATATCCATTTCTATTTTCACCAAACCGCTGTCGGTTTCATTTAAAATAATATCAAAGCCCTTTTTACCATCTTGCTCATCAAATTCAAAACCGTGATTATGGTATGCCAACTGCAAATTGGCTTTTTTAATTTGCTCCCCAATCGTGTTCAATTTTTCTGCAAGTATCTTAAACTTTTCAATAGTTCTCGACTCAGGGTTAAGCCAGGGCCACACAATGTATTCTTGTTTCAATGTTAACGCACCATTAATACTCTCATCTACATAACGCTTTAAGTCATCATCAGTTTTGCCGGGCAGCATAAAATTATTTAAGGCATAATGTCCGCTAATGCTGTGCAGTCCATTTTCATCCAAAATTTGTTTTAAAGTTTTTGGTTCAAGATTCCAATAATTTTTAGTGGCACCAAAATTAAATCCAAAAGTTTCCACTTCTTTATAGCCGAAGGCAGCTACTTTTTTAAGAGCACCTGCCAAATCGGTATTCATTTCTTTATTTAGTGTATAAAGTTGTAACCCCAGTTTATACTTATTTTTTTTAAAAAAGTCAGGATTTATAAAGCCACCCATTCCTATCAGCGTACTTTGTTTAATGAATTTTCGTCTTGTTGTCATTTTGTATAGTTAAAAAATATTTGGCCTTGTTTCTGCTCTTTACTAAGCATCCGCTAAAAAATATGTTCACTGCTCCCATGTTCTCCATTTCTCTTTCCTTGGGGAAGGATAGGATGGGCTGCTAATACTCATCATTCAATGCAAAAATCTGCTTCTTCGTTTTCCATTTGCCTCTTGTAAAATCAGGAATATTTTGCACTTGGCCGCCTTCCATAATACTTTTTTCACTGAGAGGTGTTATAGCATACCAGCTTGCATAATCATATACATCCATAGGGAATTCGGCACCACGTTTTATGCATTCAATAAAGGCATGGTCAACAAAAAAATCCATACCGCCATGGCCGGCACTTTCTGCACTGGCACCATATTTTTTCCATAGCGGATGATCATAATCGGTCAGCCATTTTTCGGTGTTATCCCATTTATGATTGTGATTCATTTCTTTTTGAAAATAAATAAAACCCTGTTTATTGCCGCCGCTGCCAAAGTCCTGCCACAAACCCTCCGTGCCTTGCACCCGAAAACCTAAATTATAAGGCCGTGGAGAAGATACATCATGAGTTAATAAAATAGTTTCGCCATTGGCACATTGTATTTGAGTGTTTACAATATCGCCGCATTTAAAATTTAATTTTGCATTGGGGTGACTGGCGCCGCCTTTAGGATGCTCCACAATATATTTATGCAAGCCTCTTGCCTTTGAGGCGATGGAAGATAATTTTGTCATGCGGTTGCCCTTGTTAATATCCATCATTACCGCAACCGGGCCAAGGCCGTGTGTGGGATACAGCTCGCCGTTACGTTTTAAATTATGTTCGGTACGCCACTGTGCTTCACTGTAAGCATTTTTACCAAACTCTACGCCACTGTTGTATGCCGTTACATCATCATTAAAAAGTACACCACGTAAATCATGTTCGTAGCCGCCCTGGCCGTGCAGTAATTCTCCAAACATGCCTTTGCGTACCATATTTAATACCGCCATTACATCACGGCGGTAACAAACATTTTCCATCATCATCACCGGGATTTTGGTTTTTTCTGATGCATTAACTACATCCCAGCACTCCTGCAATTTTACGGCACCACAAACTTCGGCACCAACAATTTTTCCGGCATTCATGGCATCAATGGCCTGTATGCTGTGCCATTCCCACGGGCTGCAAATCATTACAGCATCCACATCGTCTCTTTGCAATAATTTTTTATAATCGTAATTACCATTTTTATAAATAGCAGGTTCAGGACGATTGTATTCTTTGAAAACTTTTAAAGCTTCGTCAATACTTCTTTGCTGCGGATCGGCAATGGCGGTTATTTCTACATCTTCTCTTTGTAAAAAATTACCCATGTGCTCATGCGAACGCAAACCAACACCTATTATACCAATGCGTACTTTTTCTTTTTTTACGGATGAAAATGCCTTGATGGAATTGTTTAGTGAAAGTGCTGCACCAGTTAGTGCAGTTGATTTAATAAAATTTCTCCGGTTAAAGGCCAAGGGCATATGCAATCAGTTTTATGTTTTGGGAATGTTTTGCATGGGGTCAGACGGTTTTAAACCGTCATGACCCATACATAAAAATTATTTGTGCATGGAAAGTTTTTTCAACATATCTGTAGAAACAGTTTCAGCATACATGCCATAAGCACTGCTCATAGTGCCTTTTACTTTTCCATCTTTGGATACTATCGCATACACCACATCTTCGTCGCTGGGGTTAGTGTCGCCTTCAAAACGATGCACTTCTACTATTTCAAACTCATGTGGGTTGAGGCAAATTTTATTATCAGAACAAATTATTTTATCAAAAGCAATATTAAAATCAACAGTGTAGCCAGTGGCTTTTAAATCTTTTAATGCTTCTGTTACGGTATCGTACGATTTCATTTTTTTTCTTTTACTAAAGTTAGGGAAACTTTTTTAAGGGTCTGACGGTTTTAAACCGTGTTGACCCTTATATGCAGCCAAATAAATTATCACTATTAATGTAACTGCTGCTGTAATTAAAAAAGTGGCCACGGCACCAAAACTATACCAGAGCAATCCACAAATGGTGCTGGCAAATAATGCAGCAATACTTTGAAAACCGGCAAATGTGCCAATGGCAGTAGCAGTTTCATTTTTATCCACCATATTACTTATCCAAGCTTTTGAAATACCCTCGGTTGCGGCGGCATACAAACCATATAAAGCAAACAGCACCAAAAAAACAACCAGGTTATTATTAAAAGCAAAACCAGTATAGACCAACACAAAAATAAATAGACCCAATAAAAATATTTTTTTCAACCCTAACTTATCAGCCAAAATACCCACAGGATAAGCCAGTAAGGCATAAATTAAATTGTAAAAAATATACACGCCGATTACTTCAGTATCCGTTAATCCGCTTTCTTTCATTTTTAATAATAAAAAAACATCGCTGCTGTTGAATAATGCAAAAAGCAATAACCCAATAACCAATTTTTTGTACGCAGCCGGGCTGGTTTTCCAGTAAGTGATAAAGGCAAATAGGTTGGTAGGTTTAGGGTTTAGAGGTTTAGGATTTAGGGGTTTAGGGTTTTCTTTAATGAGCAAGGTGCAAATAATTGCCAGCAAACCAGGGCCGAATGCAATTAAAAAAAGTGTTTTATAATTATCAGGATTAAAATATAAATATACCAATGCAATGGCAGGGCCGAATACCGCACCCAAAGTATCCATGCTGCGATGAAAACCAAAAACAGTTGCCTTAGTTTCTTTAGTTGCTTCGTCGCTTAATAATGCATCTCTTGCGCCGGTGCGTATGCCCTTGCCCAAACGGTCAATAGTTCTTGCAAAAAAAATCCAGAGCGGATAAATAAAAAAGGCCATCATGGGTTTACTGATAGCACTTAGCCCATAACCCAATTGCACAAACGGTAAACGTTTGCCTGTACTGTCGCTTAATTTACCAAAATAGGGTTTGCTTAAACCAGCCACTGCTTCGGCAATGCCTTCTAAAACCCCAATAGCAATTACCGAAAAACCAATATGCTTTAAAAAAATGGGCATGATGGGATAGAGCATTTCGCTGGCCATATCTGTAAATAAACTTACCAGCGAAAGTATCCAGATGGTTTTAGTAATTATACGTTGTGGAGAATTTGTGAGTGGCTGCACAATTGATGGTTTATTCGAATGTAGGAATTTGTTGGTACATTGCACTCAAATATTTTGCCGCATCAGCTAATAAAGACAGGAATAATTTTGGTCTGTTTACGCTTAGATAAAAGTTCCCCAATGGTATGCCGTTGAAAGGATTGCGACGCAACGATCCCGTACGTACGGGATGAAAATATGATGCTGGTATTCAAAAGAAAAAAATTATGAGTAAAAAAATAAAGGAGTCGAAAAGTTCTTCTCAAAGTAAAACGGTAAAAGGAAAATTAGATATTTCACGAAGCGGTATTGGTTTTGTATTGGTAGAAGGAATGGATAAAGACATTTTGGTAAGGCCCAACGATTTTAACAGGGCTTTTCATGGCGACATGGTAAAAGTGCAAATTAAAAGCGATGGCGGCAATGGTAAACGTATTGAAGGAAAAATTACAGACGTTAGCGAAAGAAAACAAATTGAATTTATTGGCAACCTGCAGGTAAGTAAAGCATTTGCTTTTTTTACTGCCGATACCGAAAAGCCCATGCCGGATTTTTTTGTACCTATCGAAAAATTAAATGGCGCAAAAGATAAAGACCGTGTGGTGGTGCGTTTAACAAAATGGAATAAGGATGATAAAAAACCTGAAGGCGAAGTAGTGAGTGTGATTAAAGCAGAAGACATGAATGACTTTGCCATGAAAGAACTTTTAATTGACTGCGGCTTTCCGTTAACGTTTGATGATGTGGTGATGAAGGAAGCCCACAGCCTTTCGGAAAATATTACCCGGCAGGAATTAATTAAGCGTAAAGACTGCAGGGACATTTTAACTTTTACGATTGACCCTAATGATGCAAAAGATTTTGATGATGCTATTTCTGTAAGAAATTTAGATAATGGCAATTACGAAATTGGGGTGCACATTGCCGATGTGAGCCATTTTGTAAAACCGGGATCGCTATTGGATAAAGTGGCATACGAAAGAGCCACAAGTGTTTACTTGCCAGACAGGGTAAACCCGATGTTGCCTGAAAAAATTTCGAACGAATTATGTTCTTTACGTCCGCATGAAGACAAATATACCTTCTCTGCAATTTTTCAGATTAACAACCGTGCCGAAATAAAACACAGCTGGCTGGGCCGTACCGTTATACACAGCAATCACCGTTTTACGTACGATGAAGTGCAGGAAATTATTGAAAAGAAAGATGGCCTGCATTACAAACCCATTGCGTTGCTTAATGATTTGGCACAAAAATTCCGCAGGGAAAGATTTAGAAAAGGTGCTATTAATTTTTCATCGCAGGAAGTGCGTTTTCAATTAGATGAAAAAGGAAAACCTATTGGCATTGTAATTAAGGAAAGTAAAGATGCACATAAATTAATTGAGGAGTTTATGCTGCTGGCCAACAGAACGGTAGCTGAATATGTTTCTAAAATAAAAATAAATAAACTACCGGTGCCTTTTCCATACCGCATACATGATACGCCTGATGATGAAAAACTAAAACCATTTGTTGCCTTTGCAAAAAAGTTTGGGTATGTTTTTGATATGCATGATGAAGCGGCCGTAGCTGCATCTTTTAATAAAATGCTTAAAGAAGTGCAGGGCAAACCGGAACAACATGTGCTGGAGCAATTGGGCATACGCACTATGGCAAAAGCTGTTTACACTTCTTCCAACATCGGTCATTATGGTTTGGGTTTTGAGCATTACTGTCATTTTACGTCTCCCATACGCCGTTACCCCGATGTGATGGTACACCGCATTTTACAGGAATGCTTAGAGAAAAATTTGAAGATCGATAAGAAGATGGATGAAAAATGCAAGCACTGCAGCGACAGGGAACGTAAAGCAATGGAAGCAGAACGTGCCGGAAATAAATACAAGCAGGTAGAATTTATGCAGCAATATTTGGGTGAAGAGTTTGATGGTATTATCAGTGGTGTGGCATCATTCGGTTTTTTTGTAGAAACAGTATTGCATAAATGCGAAGGCATGGTTACGGTAAGAGATTTAAGTGAGCATGATGATTTTAGATTAGATGAAACAGATTATGCACTGGTTGGCTTACGCACCAAAAGAAAATTCAGGATGGGTGATAAAGTGCGGATAAAAGTGGTGGCTGCAAATTTAGGCAAGCGGCAGTTAGATTATGAGTGGGTGCCTGGTGCAAATGTAAAAGCAAAAGTTACTAATACGGCTTTAATTAAACAAGCAGCAAAACCAAAAGTGGGGTTGAAAAAGAAAAAATAAAAATAATTTATTTGCATTCATTAATTTAAAAAAATAAGTCAGAATTTTTCAGAAGGAGATACTATTTTTAAATTATACAGGCTTCAACAATCCCGATTGCAATCGGGACTGACACTTTTAATTCAAATATATTACTCCATTAAATTATTAAACCATTCTGTATAAATGCATTCTTTTTCAGCACTCTCCCAATTATTTGAAGAAAAATTTAATGTTCGTCACTTTCCTACCCATACAGAAAGTTTGTACGATCCTGCACAATACATTTTAGGAATTGGAGGAAAAAGAATTCGCCCAGTTTGTGTATTGCTGGCTAATGAATTATTTGATGAAATTAATCCGGATGCCTATCATGCAGCTGCAGCAATAGAACTGTTTCATAATTTTAGTTTGATACACGATGACATTATGGATAAAGCGCCGGTACGCCGTGGCATGCAAACAGTGCATGTAAAATATGGTGAATCAACCGCTTTGCTTGCAGGTGATGTAATGTTTGTAAAGGCCTACGAAAATTTAAATAAAATTCAGCCGGCCAATTTGCAAAAAGTATTGCAGTTGTTTAATGTTACTGCCAGCCAGGTTTGCGAAGGACAGCAGTTAGATATGGATTTTGAAAAAAGAGATACCGTAAGTTTTGAAGATTATGAAAAAATGATCACTTTAAAAACTTCTGTATTGGTTGCGGCAAGTTTACAACTGGGTGCCATACTCGGTGGCGCTGGCGGGGGTAATCAAAATCATTTGTATAAGTTTGGAAAAAACCTCGGCATTGCCTTCCAGGTGCAGGATGATTATTTAGATGCTTTTGGTAACCCCGATAAATTTGGCAAACAGGTTGGAGGGGATATCCTTGCCAATAAAAAAACTTTTTTGCTGATACATGCACTGGAAGCTGCATCTGCAACTGCAAAAAAAGAATTGCTGCAATTAATGATTGATAACCCTGCTGATAAAGTAGAAAAAGTTTTAGGCATTTTTAAAGAGTGCAAAGCGGATGCCTGGGCCAAAGAGTTACAGCAAAATTATTTTACTACTGCTTTGAAACATTTGGAAGATGTTGCGGTTTTATCTGTGAGAAAAAAACCGTTGATGGAGTTGGCGGAGTATTTAATGGTGAGGGAGAGTTGATTTTGTTTATTGGTTAGCCACTTTTATTTCTTTGTTGTTTTTATTATATTTACTCATCACTAAAATGAGCAATAATTTAAAAATACGATTATTATTTTTTTCAGGATGCTTATTTTTTATATGCTCCTGCACTAAAGAATATTCTTGCGAAAAATGCCTGCAAATATCAACACAGGTTGATACAACGCTTACAGATACCACTTTTTTTACCGATTGTATTATTGACGGAGTACGGTATTTTAATATTAGCGGCAGGGAAGGTTGTGCGGCAACTTATGAATCTGCAGGAAATGCGACTACAAAATTTTATCTATCGGGAGTTGGAGGTAAGAATATTGCCGGAACCGGCACTGACAGAAACTCATTATATTTTTATAAAGGAGTACAGGCAATTGACAGCAATCTGCCCTTGAAGCAACAGATTATAGCTTATTTTGTACCAGGCCAATATCCTTACACAAAGATCTATAGTTTAACTGAGGGCATAGTATTAATCTGGACAGACAGCAATGGGAAAAAATGGCAAACGGATCTCGGAACTGGTAATCAATCCGGCAGTTCATTTATAATAACAAAAGAAGACTTTTCTTTTTTAAATGGAATTGTAAATGGCATATACGTAAAAGCAACTTTTACCTGCATATTATATGATGGATTGGGGAATTCAAAAACGTTAACCAATGGAAGATTTTGTTTGCCTGTTTGGGCTTAACAACTTTATCCCATTAATTTTCTTTTTTCGTCTCTTTCTTCCCTAAGCATAGCACCAAAATCCATTTTACGCACCATGGTTTTTATTACCAATGCAATACGTTTGGCTTTGGTAATATCAGTTTTTGCACTGTCAATCCATTTGGTAAAGTAATTGCGGTGGCCTTGTGGTAAACTATTGTAATGTGCTACTGCTTCAGGTTCATCTGCCATACATTCTATTAATTCTGCCGGAGGCAATATGGGTGCAGCATCAGCAACTAACTGCACTTTAAGTGTTGCACCTTTTCTTTTACCAATGCCTTTACGCATCGCAGCATTAATGGCCATAATAAAATCGCCTTCTCCCATGGGTATTAACGCTACTTTGCTTATTTCAAAATCATCCAGCATACCTTTTACCCGAAACGATTTTTTATTTTTTGGCTTTAATTGCTGTGCAATTTTTGCAGGAATTACAATATAAGTCCAGCCGGTTTTTTCGCCCTGCTTATCAAATTTTAATATGGTGGTGAAAAATTTTATCATTCTAAATTAAGGGAAGTATTTTTTTATACTGTCGTTTAGAGATGCTGAAAATTTGGCTGCTCCAATATTATTTAAATGGCCGATATCTTTCCAATTTTGTGCATCTTGTATTTCAGGTAGATTTGTAACGTTGCCCATATCAATAATAACTACTTTACCGGATATGTTTTTTATGTATTTTTTTAAAAAAATTATTTCATCTTCCCTGTAATTTACATTTTTATAATAAGGCGGAAAAATTATTACCAGTTGAATATTATTTTGTTTACAGCTTGTAATAATATTATTCAATATCTGCAATTTTTTTGCAGAGAAAGTAAATTTTGCGAAAGATAAATTTTGCTGGTTTATGGTATCCATTGTTTGATATAAAGGATCGAATCCATCATTCTTTGCGACTGAATTTTGCTTAAAATAATTTAAAAAAATATTAGTTATTTTTCCATTGAATTTATAGGTGTCGAAATTCAATTTTAACCGCTCTTCTAATGCCAATTCTTTTAATGAGTTTTGGAGCAGAGGGCTTTTTTTGAAAAAGGGGTAAAGAGAACTTAATCCATATAAATAATTTTCCAAATTTTCAGTGGCAAAGTTTACTGCATCAACTTGCAGCAGGATAATTTTTGGTTTAAAATTTTCATGCAGCATTATATCCAGCACAATATTACTGTGCAATATTGTGCCTACACCATTAATACCGGCATTATAACCAATACCATTAATAGCAGTAAGTTTTTCGGGATCAACCTGGTGTTTTGCCCTGGAGCTGCCCAAAATAATATAATCAGCATTTTTTTTCTTCTCTAATAAATAATTAAGACTTCCCCCGCTCTCTCCGCTAATCGTTTTTTCAAAAATATATTTAGTAAAAACAAAACTGAACAGCCTGTCGAAAATAAGTACGATCAAAAATATTACAGCAATATTTATAAGTATTTTTTTCATCGCTAAAATTGAAAATAAATAAATTGGTTACCATTGGAATTTCCAAACAAAATTATGTAACAGATAAAAAATACAATAAGTAGCGAAAGATAAAAATTGCCCCGTTTAAAATAAAAAATATCTTCAAAACTGTATTTTCTAAAAATAAAATATTCAAAAAGCAGCAGTACAATAATTGAAAAAATGGCGGCAATAAAAATACCCGTATCTAAAATTTGAAAACTCACCGGATCAAATTCAGTAAAGATGGAATTAATAATACCAACAGCCTGATGAAAAGTAGCAGCCCTGAAAAAAATCCACGTAAAGCTTATGGCAATAAATACATACAATGCCCCCAATAATTTTAAAAAGAAATTTTTAGGTTTGAATGCAGAAAAATTAAATGCTTTTTCTACCATTAAATAAAATCCATTTAAACCTCCCCAGATTACAAAGTTCCAGGAGGCGCCATGCCACAACCCGCCAATAAGCATAGTAAGCATCAGGTTGATATAAGTTTTAATATTACCTTTTCTATTTCCACCTAAAGGGATATAAATATAATCTCTTAACCAGCTTGATAAAGAGATATGCCATCTCCGCCAAAACCCTGTAACAGTTTTAGAAAAGTAAGGCAGTGTAAAATTTTCTTTGAACTTAAATCCCAGCATTCTTGCTGTACCAATGGCCATATCAGAGTAACCGGAAAAATCGCAATAAATTTGTATAGAAAATAAAAAAGTTGCTGCAAGAAGTGTGCTGCCCGAATGATGGGTATAGTTTTGGTACACCACGCCTGAATACACACTTGCAGTATCTGCAATCACCACTTTTTTAAATAAGCCCCAAAAAAATCTTGATAACCCAATTGAAAAATCGGCATAGGTAATTTTATGATTGCATTCTTTTAACTGCGGTAAAAGATTTGTTGCTCTTTCAATTGGGCCTGCTACCAATTGCGGAAACATCATTACAAAATTGGAATACACTAAAAGATTTTTTTCGGCTTTCATATTTCCCCTGTACACTTCTATAATATAACTCAAACTTTGAAATACATGAAAGGAAAGGCCGATAGGTAAAATAATTTCCCAATTTTTTATGGGTGTAAAACCCAGCAGGTTAAAATTATCAATAAAAAAATTGCAGTACTTAAAAACAAAAAGTATAATACAGGTATTGCAGATGCCCAATAATAAAATCTGCTTCTTTCTTTTTTTATCAGTACTTTTTTCTATTTGAATGGCAGCAATAAAATCGACCAGTATAGTAAAATATAAAATAAAAATATACGCAGGTATAAACCACATGTAAAAAACAGAGCTGGCTATAAAAAGCAATATTTTTCTTGCCGTACCATTTAAGTAGTAAAACAAAAAAAATACAATAGCAAAAAAAAATAGAAAGTTTATGGAGTTAAAGAGCATGCGCTGTATTCTTAAATGCAATTTATGATAAACGCATGTATTACCAATGTAAGTTTTACACCATGCAGAACAAAATAGTTTTTTGTGAATATTTACAGTAAATTTTCAGTAACTCTTTTTAATACCGTTTTGTATCTTCATTAAAAGTTCGCCAGCTATGCCAAAACTCCTGGTAGGCAGGCAATGGCTTTAAGGAAAAAGTAGTATCAATACCTTTGCCGTTTATTTTATAATGATGGTTGTTCATCAGTAACGTATCATTATGTAAAGCGAAGATTGCGTTTTCTGCAGGCCTTTCAAAAGCAAAAAAACTTTTATCATCTTTTGCTAAAACAAGTACTATGAAACTGCTGCCTAATTTATCATTAATGATTCTTTTATCTTTTAATGTATTCCAGTCATACACTTTTTTTTCTTTACCAGCTTTTACACCAATCACCCACGATTTATCTTTCCATGAAAGGCTGTCCGTACCTGTTAGTTTACTTTTACTTTTGCCATTTTCGTATTTTAATGTGGTATCGTATTTATTATCAAATGCAGGATCGGGTTGCATAATGAGTGAGTTGGGATTCAACTGCAGCCACTCTGCCAAAGAAGTTTGTGTGCTGAATACTTCCGGCAATTTTTGCCCTTTTAATTTTCCTGTTATTGCTTCGCCTGTAGCCTGGCGCCACCAGCTTTTTGTAGCAGCATCTTCCAGCATAGCATTAAAGTGATCCATTCCTACTAACCTAAAAGTTTCTTTTTTACCATTCACTACCGGTTCAAATATTCTTCCGGTTCTGCATACGGTACAATAAGTTACCATTATAGATTTGTCTCCCAGAGTATCCTGTACATGATGATGATATCCTAAAAAACGAATAGGGTATGCTTTAGACACACCATTAACAGTAACACCAATTACCAGCCGGTTAGTATCTACTTTATTTTTATCAGCTACAGCAAACAATAATTGTTTGGGTTGTTGAAACATAGCATCGGCAGCCATAACAAAATTGGCCATATATATTACAACACTTAATAACAAAAAAGGAATAAAAGGAATCCACTTTTTTTTCCAATTTGATTTTAAAAACCCAATTAATATCATCATGGAAAAAAAACAACGAAATATCCAGCGCCATTTGTAAAAAAAATAAGCAGTATCAATACTATTTATTTGTTGGCTGCCGGGCATGGGCATAATAAAATATACATTAGCCACTTCAAAAAGCAGCAAGCCTGTTAAACCAAGGTAAAATGTTTTTTTCATGATAATTGTTAACCCGTAAAACCTGCTTTGGTTAGAAAAGCAGCGCTTTCACTTTTTACGATTTTTGTACCAAACGATTATAACAAATATTTTAAAGCCGTACCGCCAATGTAATACTTGCATTGCGTCCGTCGGATGACCACACACCCGGCCCGGGATAAAACAACGGACGTTTTGTAAAGTATTGCCTGTTGATACAATTATTAAGCGACATTTTCAATTCTAAATTTTTGGATAATTTAAAAACTGCGTTTGCATCCAGTATGCCATAAGAAGGTACAAGGCCAACAGCTCCGTTATTTTTTGGTGGTTGCACTGTATTTAATGCGTCAGCAAAAGTTTCGGCAGTATAACTGTACAGTACCGAAAAACTTATTTTATAAAATTTGATAGTAGCACCGTTACGGGAGATCAGATCGGGAGCACTTTCCACTTTATTGCCTTCGATATTAATATTTGCATTGCCCGATTTTACAATTGCTTTTGTATACCTGGCATGTACAAATGCTGTTGATGTAAAAACAGAAAGACTAACAGCCTTTGCCAATATCCAGTCTGCCTGCACAAAAGCCTCCAGGCCTTTTGTAAATGAATTGCCCACATTGGTGCGGTAAGTATAAAAGTTACCGCCGTTATCCGTTTGTGCTAATGTGCCAAAGCGATTATTGTATTGCAATAAAAATCCGTTGATATCCCATCTTAAAAATTTATAGCTTCCTCTAAAACCTAATTCAGCATTATATCCTTTAGAGTCTTTTATGTTGGGATCAATTTTTTCAAATAAAGAAGCAGGTATCAGATCTTTAAAAAGCATAGGCCGGTAACTCTGCGACCAGCCTCCATATAACTCTGTACTTTTTCCGGGTTTGTAAGAAAGGTTTATACCCAGCAAAGGAAACTGGTGTTTAATACTAACAGGAATTTGATTATCGGGGTAATACACAATCTTACCGCTCATATCCGTTTTACCCATTTCCACTCTTGCACCAACATTTATAGAGAGGTTGTTTTTTATTTGAAATTTATTTTCGGCAAACAAAGCAAGGTTGGTTGTTTTAAAATGCATATCTCTTCCCCATGCCGGTTCAACCAATGTCAGATCATAGTCGCTACCTGTGGTGCCTTTACCTAATTGTGTACGATGCAGATCATTGTTCATGTATTGTACACCTGCTGCAAGCGAACTGGCATGTTTTGCTAAACGATAAAGCTGCAACAACCGCAATTCAGCAGTATAACTATTAAACCTGTCAATATCTATTTGGCGGTTATTATATTGTTGTGTAGTTGTTACGACAGTATCCCTGATATTTGTTGGCTTATCAAACAGCACACTATTTCTTCTGCCTAATACTGCAGATGTAGTTAATTGTAATTTTGTTTTACAGGCCACTTGCCAGTTTACTATTACAGAGGGTACATGAATGTCGGGACTGAAATAATTGCGGCTACGTGTGGCCTGTTTTGGATCGGCAGTAAACATACTGTCTGTTAATGCACCTGGAATCCGGTATAAATATTTAGAACGTGACCATTCTAAGCGGATAGAAAAATTTTTATCAGGCTCGTAAGTAAGCACAACAGATTCGGCTTCTGAATCGGTATGTTCATTTTTACGATAACCGTCTTTTGATTTTTTATACAGGTATGCATAATATTTTAATTTACCTGCTTTACCACTAATAGCATTATAGCTGCTTAATAAATTAAAAGAGCCAATAGTGTTTATACTTTCAAAACCAACCGGCCTGCTGGTATCACCCTGTTTGCTTACATAATTTAACATGCCGCCAAACTGTGCGCCATATTGTAAAGAACCTGTGCCTCTTACCAATTCAATACGCTCAATACTTTCGAGCGGCATACTATAATGGCTTGCAGGGTAACCATACATATCGGAGTTGGTTAAAACGCCGTCTTTTCGAATATTAAATTCCCAACCACGATGAGGATCTAATCCTCTTGCTGCAATATTTATCTGGTTACCTGAGCCATCCATATCATATACAAACACACCGGGAATTTTTGCAAATACCAGCCTGCCGGTTTTGTTAGTAATATCTGCAGCGGAATTATTGAGGCTGATAATTTCCGTTTTCTTTCCGGAAAAAATATAAGTACCCTGCTCTTCCGGAAGATGTTTAACAATATTCTGATACAGATAGGTATAGAATATAAGGCTGTCTAAAGATTTTATTTTAATTACAGTATCCGTGCCAGATACAGGTTGCTGTGCAACACAACAAACAGTAGAAAATATAAATAAAAAAGAAAGTATACTTTTTTTCATAACTCAGTAATTGATTTTTTAAAAGGTGTTGTAAAAAATTACAACACCTTTTAATCATCATTCAAAATTATTCTGCCCCATCAGTATGCCCTCTTGTTATTGCATAACTGCCCACTTTATTCCCTGTAGTAATTCCAACTTCGCAATCGCTGCGGAAGTGGATAGCACCATACATACGTGATATAGAAGCTTCTTTGGCCATATCATTAAATTGTTGTGCTTTACCGGGAACTATATAACTTAATACTGTTGCCGCTGCGCCACTGAATGTGCTGTGTCCGCTAATGTATGCAGGAAAATTCGGTAACCCTATATCAGTTTTAATACGGGTATCTATCTGCATTGGCCGTGGGTTATAATAAAAATATTTAGCATCCCAGCAAACAACACCAGCATCCATAATACTCATATTCAGCAGCGCCATGTTACGTGCCCACCTTGCTTCGCTAAAATTTAATTGAGCAAATTCTGTAGCGGCAATATAATTCCAATGCCCCGGAGGTGTGTAAGTACCTACCCCATCCGACCAGAATGTGGCAATACTTTTTTGTTCTCTTGTAAGATTTTTCTGTATCTGATATACCTCTTCCGTTTCTGCTTTAAACTGTGCAGAGCCGGTTAATGGCGGGGCTGGAGGACGAATGGTGGTTACCATTGTAAGCGAATCAAATAACCAGGTACGTACTTTTCCAAATAACACAAGCATGCCGGGGCGTTTTGGCGTTTCCTGGCTGAACCAGGGCACTTCACCTTTTGCCACACAATCAGCTTCTATTTGAGCCCAAATTGTGGCATTGCCTCCGGCTGTACCTGCTCTGTCGTTTCTTGCACGGCCTATAAATTTAGCAGCAACCAGTTTACCCAATGCCTCTCCTGCATCTAAATCGCTACGCACATTTGCACCAGCAATTAATCTTGCCCTTTTATGTTCTTCCGCTTTTTGATTTATAAAATCCTGATCGCCGGGAAATAATAATTTTAATAACTCTACTGATGCTCCCATCACTACGGCATCTTCGCTTGGATACGAAGGTAAAGTTGATTTTGGTAATAATGTTTTAATGTTTGCATCTACATTAAATGGTGCTGTACGGGCATACAAAGATTTGTAAAAATAACCAGCCACGCAGGCATCATATTGTGCCGCACTTAAATAAGCATAAGCCCTTGCAGCATAAGGTGGATTTGAAAATGGAAAAGTGGGATATGCTAATGGGTTAGCTGCATTAGGTGCAGGATAAGTACCATCTGCATTTTGGTATGGAGGAAGATTGTGTTTTGCAACCAACTCTCTCATAATTTCGTTCCAGCGTAATACAGCACCGGCACCCCAATAGTTTACCATATCTTTTTCTTGGGTGGTAATATTATTCTGAAAGCTTTTAATTTCATTCAGCTGCAGAATATAATCCGGCGATGTAGTTGCAATAGGTGCAGCACAGGCAAATTCGCTGGCTGCAGTTAATAAAATAGGTTTCCATGTTCCTGCATTGGCGTCAGTCTTTGTTGGGTTGATGAGCGGATACGAGAGGTTTGCTTCATCTATTTTTTTTGAACAGGAATTAAAAACTGCAATTGTTGCAATAGTTACTAAACTGATGAATAAAAATATCTTTTTCATTGTTGTAATTTTAAACTGCCACCATCAATGGCTAAACAGCATGAATGTTATTTTTTAGTTTCTTCTTTTTTCTTTTTACTAAAATCGAGTATGTAAAAAACCCCTCCGCCAAAACTTGTGCTTTGCCCTACATTTCTTCCTGCAACAGTTGTATTGGCATCGGCAACAAATGAAAGCCCGTTTACAAAATCGGTATCGTATTTTACATGAAGTCCAAGTTTTGTAGCATCCATTTTATTACTTACAAAAGGCATGTTGTTTTTGGTGATATCAAAGCCCCCCAATGTGGTAAATTTATCTGCGATAGCTTCTATGATCCACGTACTGCTGCGATAACCAATTCTGAAATTAAAATCGTTGGCATCAGGCATTTTCACTTCGTTGGTATAATGCATTTCGGTGGTGTAGTAAGTATTCCTGTCCAGGGTTACATTGCTTCGGAGCATATAGGTACCTGATATAGTTGCAAACCAATCGCCCATTTCGTAATCGGCCATTACTCTTAAATGACCGGTTTTGCTATGCATGCCGATGGCCAATGGCATAAGGTCAATATAATATTTACTTACCGGAGCTGAATAGCCACCTATCAATATTGCTTTCAGGTTTCCTTTACCGATCTTTTTTTCTTTTGCCACCCATTTTACAAATAAGGATAAATCCTGCAATCCCTTTTGCCCTTTTAAATTACCGGCACTTGCTTTTGTTTTAATATACGGTAAGCCAAAAAGCAGGTTAAGTTTATCGGTTACACCATAGTTGCCCATTATCATTGCAGCAGTGGTGCTTACTGTTCCTAAGTTAGCGTTATCTCTTTTAAAAGTTCCTTCCCAATAATTTTTCCAGCTGCTTTTACTAATGGTTGGGCCAACACAGAAAAAGTTTTTCTGCATCATCAGCCCATCAATATCTGTTTGGGCGTGTGCCGGTCCGCTTACTGCAAAAAAAATCAGTAGTATTTTAATTGGATTTTTCAATACACTCAAAATCATAATAGATGGTTTAAAAATTTAAATGAATTATGTTTTAATTAAAGTTTAAACGAAACGCCAATATTTATTGAATAGTCGGCAAATGCGGCATCACCCTGTACTTTAACTTCTGGTGTAGAGCGCAATTTATCAGAATAACTTTGTGTTCTGTTACGTTCCAAAACAACAGGAACAGAAATATAGAGGGTTGTTTTTTTACCCATATGGCTTATTACAGGTTCGGCAGCAATTACATATCCGGGCCTGCGAAAACCCTTATCGCCTCCAAATAAATCACTGCTGGGCAGGCCTTCTATACGTACTCCGCCTGAGACTGTAAAACTCTTTACCGAATAATTTACGCCACCCCTTGCCATAAACTGGTCGGGTACACTCATAGTATTGGTAAAATATTTTACGTTAGTTGCGCTAACGGCTCCGCCCCTGGCAGTGGATACTCCATTTTGTTCTACAGGGTTAATAAGATAATAGGTATTACCATAGAAGCCTAATTTGTGATTCATTTTGTAATAGCCATTCAATTCAAAACTAATACCTGTACCACCATCACCCAATTGAATTGACTGATCTACCGGGCCTAAAACAAAAGTGGAATCATTTTTTCTAAAATAATCTTCTACCCTGTAATTGCCGGTTGGCAGTTTAATACCTAAACCCGCCTGTATATTTCCTTTAACTGATTTAGCAGGGTTCAGCAACCAGTAATACCCTGTAATACGCATATCGCCAAGGCCAAAAGATTTGGTGGTGTTACGGGCATTGGGGCTGGTACTGCCGTTGCCATAATGCTCATATTTAGATGAACGTAAATTAGACTGCAGCGGCAAAGCAACCGCCATTGAAAAGCGGTTATTAAAATTTCTAACTATTGAAATATCGAGATTATGCTGCCAGTTACGTACATCAGACTGTTCGTCCACACGATGCTTTTGTTCTTCTTTACCCACAAAATGTTTGTACGATTTAAAGTACCGGTGGTTAAGATTTAACTGCCATCCTTTGGCATTAGCACCGCTATGGTTTAAAGTGCAACTGCTTCCATTATTACGGATGGCTACACAACCCTGTGCATTCAAATTGTATTGTGCAATAAAAAATATTGCTGCCAGTATAAATATTTTTTTCATTTTTTTAAATTTTTTATTTTCTAATAATTTTTATTTTTCTAATTTCAGTTTGCCTACAATAAAACTGCCCACTCTTTTTCCATACTCTGTACTTACCAAACAGCTGGGATGAAAATGAATACCACCATAAAATCTTGCCATATTATTTTCATCAGAAGCCTGTTTAAAAGAGGTGAAAGAGCGGTTGGCAATACCAAACTCCAGTTCGCTGGTATCGGTGTAATTAAAATTTTCGCCGTACATTTTTGTTAATGCTTCTGCAGCTGCAGATGATACAGTGCTGTGGCCGCAGGTATATTCAGGAAATGGTGGTGTTTGTAAATAAGGTCTCCAGTCCTGGTCAATATATTTATTAATTACCGTTTCTGGCCTAACCATATTGCTCCTGAATTTTTCATCCCAGCATTGTATAAATCCATCAAACATACAAATAGAAGTGAGTGTGTATGCCGCTACTGTTTTTCTAAAACTGGCTTTTGCTTTTTGCGATGCAATGCCCACAATATTCATCCAGTGGCCGGGGGGAGAAAATTTTTTGGTAACAAATTGTATATGCCCAACCACATTTAATTTCCCTCCCAGATCATCCCAAAATTCAGCGATATGTTTTTGTTCATCCGTTAAACTGTCCACTGCATTTTTTACTGCCATTACCTGTTTGTAATAAGCGCCATTTTTATCGGTAACATTAAATGGTATTGGGCGTGGCGGCATAAATTGATTTGCACTGTCCATAACAATGGTTCTAATTTCTGTCCAATGTGGCTCTAGCGCACTGGCATAAGCTGGTGGTGTGGGCACCCATCTTCCCGGAGAATCTAAAACCGTATAACGTGATGCACTACGTGTTTGTGCATAGTTATCTTTTTTGCTCCATGCTAAAACTGTTTTTGAAACTGAATCAGCAAAGGCAACAGAATTATCAAACATTTTAGATGGCATGCCACTTTCGTCAGCAAATCTTTTTAAACTGTCCACATATTCTTTCATACTGCCTTCGGGAAAAGTAACCGCTTCACCTACTTTACAAAATGCCAGCAGCGATGCAAATTCATAATCAATCTGATCATTTTTAAAACTGCTCACATCTATTTTAAATCCGTTTATCTGTCCGCTTAAAGAATTATATTCTTTTGGATAACCGGCTGCAATACATTCGTACGCTGCAATATTTGCGTAAGCATAATTACGTGATGCTACAATGGGTGCAAACCCTACAAACTTAACCACTTCGTTCAATTCTTTTACAGTTTTGCTGTAAGAAAATGCATCAGTGAAATAAGTTTTTTCTGCCGGTTTATTATTGCAGGAATATAAACTTAGCAATACAGCAAATGCCGTAATTAATTTTTTCATTTAAAGAAATCTATTAGTAAAGAGAAGCAGCAATTATTATAATAAAATATTGCTTTTGTAAATTAACAGGTAACAGCAGTGTTGCAAAAATCCGGAGGCCGCTCAATGGTAGCTTTGTGTTTTGCTCCAGTATTAGCAATGTAATGTGTATTATTTTTTAACACAATTGCTGTAGAAGAAATATCAAAATTAAAATCTGCGTTATTCTCAAACTCACCCAGCATTTTTAAAAAAGAAAATGATTTATTTGAATCACCAGATTTTTTATTAGTATCTTTTTGCAGATCAAAAACAACATTTGTAAAATTATCTTTTGAATTGAGCAATTGCTGTTTAGAAGTATTGGGGATGCAAAGCATTTCAAGCGAATCGTTATAAATGCGGCTCTTTACATAGGTATATAACACGCCGTTCATTTCCACTTCGCCGTAAGCCCTTGTAAAATCTTTGGTGTTATTGTAGTATGGGAGATTGGTGGGTTTTTTTATAGAGATAAGATCTTCTTCGTTGTAATTATTTTTATCTAAAGCAGTTTCTAATGATTGATCGGCATTGTTTACCATGAAGGATACAAATAATTTGTAGCCAAATAAATTGAATACAAATATCCCTAAAAGCAATATGGCAGCTAATTTCCTCATTTTGGTCTGTGCAAAATAAGAATATTTATTGAGTTTTCAGCATAATTTCCTTTGCATATCAGTTGCAAACGTTTGTGTCGTATTGATTTTCAACTATTTTACCGTAAAAGTCTTTTTAAGCGGCCCAACCCCTGTAATAGTAATACTCTTCCACTGCTTTGGTAGTGTTGATTTTATTTGAATAATTCCAGCAGGTGTGATTTCTAACCCGCCAAACCCATTTAATAAACTTTGTAAAATGCCCCCTGCGCCAGTTGCAAAATAGGGATTGGTACCGCCTTTAGTTTCGGCAATTACATTAAATGGCGGATTTAAATTGGGCACATAAGCATCTTTAAAAAAATGAAAGGCTTTTTCTGCATCACCTATCCGGCTGTATAATAATGCAAAGATGGCCTGCGTCATTGCAGGCGTGCCTTCGTTGGGTACACGAACGGAATAATAATCCAGGTCTTTTTTAATTTGCCTGGCATCTGTAATTTCTTTTAAAGGATAAGCCAATAAATTTACATCGGCCTGTTTAATCCCTTCGCCATTATAAGTGGCATGTTCGCTGGTAGTGCCATCAGGCATTTTTAAAATAGGAATATTGTTGGCAACATTCATCCAGTCTGCATCACCAGTAATGCCTAAAATTTTTGCAGCTTCGGTTGCATATTTTAAGTTAGCCTTAGCGGCAGCGTTAGTAAAGGCATTATTGTCAACATTCTCGGCCCACTCATCTGCAGCCACCACATTTTTAATATCATATTTTCCGGGGCCATTTCTTTCTACACGGCTTGCCCAAAAATCGGCAGTGCTTTGTAAGATGGGCCAACCTTTTTCTCTTAACCAATTTTTATCCTGTGTTACACAATAATAATTCCATGCAGCAATACCCACGCATGCAGTAATATGATGTTCGAACGGGCCACTCAATGCCCACACCGGTGTTTCTTCCACGCCAGTTTCTGCACTCTCCCATGGAAACATGGCACCTTTATACCCTTTACCAAATGCATTTCTTTTTGCAGCTTCCAATCTTTGATAACGGTATTCCATCATACTCTTTGCCAGCTCGGGGTGCAATTGTAAAATACTGGGAAACATCCATAACTCGGTATCCCAAAACACATGGCCGTTATAACCCAATCCGCTTAATCCCATCGGGCTTGGACTGTTGGACGTTCCTTCCCTTACAAAAGAATATAAATGATACAACATGCTGTGTACATCCTGCTGACTTTGTGCATCGCCTTCAATAACAATATCACTCTTCCATAATTCCTTCCATGCATTGTTATGCATTTCAATCAATCGGTCTCTGCCCTGTAATTTTGCAAAAATAGTTAAGCGTTCCGCTTCGTTTAAAGGATCATCATGATGTGCAGATGTTATTGAAGAACCAACAATAGAATAACGATAGGTTTCTCCCGCTTTTAATTTTTTTGTAAACTTCATAAGGTGCATATTGTTATCCCACATTTCGTGTATTACTCTGGGTTCGCTGCCATGTGCTTCGCTAAAAATAAATGCATTGCTGGCACACATCAGTAATTTTCCGGTAGGGCTTTTTGCTGTAGAAGTTAATAAACTAATTGTTGTATGCGGCCTGTCAATTTCATTGTAATAATTTTGCACCTCTTTTAAAGCATCAGGCGCTTCCATTTGCGAAGCACTGCCGAGATTAAAATCTTTTTTTGCGGTTACTGTTATGTCCATCAAAACAGAATAAGGCAACTGCCGCAATGCATAATAAGTGTAGCTGATTGTTGCCACATCTTTGTAATTAAACGAAGTAGTAAAATTGGCAGTTTGCATATTTAAACCCTGCTGCATATTGCTTACATCCGCATTACTCAACCTTCTGCCATCAACCTCCATATACATATTTAAAAGATTGAAACTTTTTAAAAAATTACTCACCCTTCCTCTTCCGTACAAATCATACGCACCGGCAAGCACCACATCTTTTACTTTAAAAGCCTCGGGACTGCTTACAATACCAATCATACCATTGGCAACAGTTACACCATAATAATTTTTGGAATCAATATTGGAGGTTGTTATTTTCCAGGCATCCTGTGCAAAAGAAACCGCATAAAAAATAACAAGGCAAATACAAACAAGCAATCGTTTCATAAATCTATTTTTGTATAGTGAAATTACAGAAAACAAGTTAAACATCTTTTGCTGCCCTGCTTCAGTTGTAAAAAATTTAGGGGCATTCTTTTTAAACAACAATCGTTTGCATTTATGTCAAAATAAATTAACTGCCCAAGTCGCTGTTGGTTTTCTTATCTTAACAGCTACAAAAACTTGCTTATGAACCAGAACAAACTTTTTCGTTATTCTATTGTGGCCGCATTGGCCGGTTTTATTTTTGGGTTTGATACCGTAGTTATTTCCGGTGCTAATAAACCCATTCAGGATTTATGGCATACTACTCCTTTTTTTCATGGCTTTTTTATAATGTCGATGGCATTATGGGGAACAGTTTTAGGATCAATCTTTGGCGGCATACCTACTGAAAAGTATGGCAGAAAAAAAGTATTGTTCTGGATAGGAATTTTATTTGCTGTTTCTGCATTTGGTTCTGCTTTTGCGCCAGACCCGTACAGCTTTTCTTTTTTTAGATTTATGGGTGGCGTTGGTATTGGTGTTTCATCAGTGGTGGCACCCGCTTATATTTCAGAAATTTCAACCGCTGCAACAAGAGGAAGATTAACAGCGATGTATCAATTCAATATTGTTTTTGGAATTTTAATTGCTTATCTATCCAACTATTTTTTAGAAGGTGTTGGTGGCGATAATGACTGGCGCTGGATGCTGGGTGTATTGGCAATACCTGCATTAATTTATACCGTAATGGTAATGGCAGTGCCCGAAAGCCCACGCTGGTTAATCAGCAAAAAAAATGATTTAGCTGCTGCAAAAAAAATAATGAACGACATTGGTGTAGAAAATGCTGATGCAGAAATTGCAGCTATTATTGAAAGCAACAAACATGAAGCTGCTAAAGGAAATACATCTCAATTTTTTAGTGCGAAGCATAATAAAATAATCTGGCTGGCATTTGCAATTGCATTTTTTAACCAGTTATCCGGCATCAATTTTATTTTATATTATGCGCCGGAAATTTTAACCAAGATTGGATTGGGTGAAAAAGAATCTTTATTAAATTCCATTGCAATTGGTGGTACCAATTTAATTTTTACGTTTGTCGGTTTATATTTAATTGACAGGCTTGGGAGAAAAACTTTAATGATTATTGGATCGATTGGATATATCATTAGTTTATCCATGGTGGCTTATGCTTTTAAAACAGGAGCCAGCCCCACATTTTTAATGACGTTTTTATTATTCTTTATTGCATCACACGCCATTGGGCAGGGCGCAGTAATCTGGGTTTTTCTTTCAGAGATTTTTCCCAATAAGATACGGGCATTGGGCCAATCTTTTGGTGCCAGTGTGCATTGGGTATTTGCTGCAATAATCACTTTAGTAACACCTGTTTTTTTAAATGAAAAAGATGGTATGCTTAAAGATGCCCCGTGGATAATATTTGCTTTTTTAGCTGGCATGATGGTGCTGCAATTAATTTGGGTATTAACTAAAATGCCGGAAACAAAAGGTGTTTCTCTTGAGGCATTGGAAAAGAAATTGAGTACATAGGAATTGCACTATGAGGTGCAGAGAGCACAGAGTTGGTTTATTTTTTCTTTATCAAATAATTTAATTTTTATGCAACAGAAAAAATATTTTCTTTTTATCAGTTTATTTTTTTCATTGATGGCAAACGCACAAACAAAATTGTACACTGAAAAATATCGTCCGCAATTTCATTTTTCGCCGGCAAGCAACTGGTGCAACGACCCCAATGGATTAGTGTATAATAAGGGTGTGTATCATTTATTTTATCAGCATAATCCGTTTGCAAATATTTGGGGCCATATGACATGGGCCCATGCAACTACAAAAGATTTAATTCACTGGAAACATTTACCCATTGCCATACCGGAGGAAAATGGCGTAATGATTTTTTCCGGCACCTGTGTGGTTGATAAAAATAATACCAGCGGTTTTGGTAAGAATGGCAAAGTGCCCATGGTGGCAGTGTACACCGGGCATATTGAAAATATAAATCAAAGCCAGCACATTGCATACAGTTTAGATGATGGCATTACCTGGACAAAATATGCCAACAACCCTGTGCTTGATCTGCACAAAAAAGATTTTAGAGACCCGAAAATATTTTGGCACGAACAAAAAAAATATTGGGTACTGGCCTTAATGTTTCCGGTGGAGCATATCATGCAACTCTACTCTTCTAAAAATTTAAAAGAATGGAATCACTTGAGTGATTTTGGCCCGGCGGGTGATACCAGCGGCGTATGGGAATGCCCTGATCTTACACAAGTACCCGTTGAAGGAATGCCCGGTAAAAAGAAATGGTTATTGCAAACTTCGCAAAATGCTACCATGCAATATTTTGTTGGCGAATTTGATGGCGTAAAATTTACCAACGAAAATCCTGCTGATAAAATTTACCGCCCCGATTACGGCCCCGATTATTATGCGGCCATTGCTTACAACCAACTGCCTGCAACAGTTTTACCAACAAGTATTGGTTGGGTAAATAACTGGAATTATGCCAACGATATTCCCACCACACCTTGGAAAAGCGCAATGGCTTTACCCAGAACATTAAGTGTAAAAAAAGAAAATGGTGAATGGATTTTAATTCAAAAGCCAATTGCACCTGTAACATCATTGAGAAAAAAAATATTCCAAACTCAAAGTGAATCAGTAGAAAATAAAAAAGTTTTGGCAGTTAAGAGTAAACAATTTGAAATGGAAGTAACGCTGGAGCCTTCCGCATCCTCTGTAAGCGGTGTAAAAATTGCCGTTGGAGAAAACAATTATTTTGAAATAGGTTATAATACTGCTCAACAATTATTTTACATCGACAGGAGTAAAAGCGGCAACACTTCTTTTAACGAAAATTTTAAAAAGATGCACCGCTTTGAAAAAACGATTGCCTTAAAAAATAAAAAACTGCAATTGCATATTTATTTTGATAACAGCATTGCAGAGGTTTTTGTGAATGGTGGTGAAGCGGCTTTTACTGCACAAATTTTTCCGGATGAAAAAGATAACGGCATTGAATTATTTAGTGAAGGAGGAAAAAGTACCTTCAGTAATTTGAGTTTGTGGCAAATGAAACCGGTTTGGTAAGCTGGTATTTTTTATCTTGTGTAATTAAAAAATAAATTTAAAAACTGGTTATTTAGAGTATGAAAAAAATAATTATTGGTTTAGTAGTTTTTGCGTTATTAGTTTTAGGTGCTGCTTACCTGTTTATTCCAAATATTATTAAACTTAAAAGCAGCATTGGTATTAATGCAACCAGAAACGGTTTAAACAGAATGCTGTTAGACAAAGCCAATGTGGCAAAATGGTGGCCGGGCAAAGTAAGTAATGATAGTTTTTACCTTAACGATTTTGTTTACACTATCCACAACAGTAATATTTCTGTTATGCCCGTATTTATTGCTGACAAGAATGTTAGCATTTCAACTTCTCTTTTTTTTATTGAAATTAGAACAGACTTTACTAATTTGGAATGGGTTGGCGTAATGGCTTCATCTTATAACCCCATAAAAAGGATAGCGGCATATTTTAAAGCTAATAAAATTGAAACTGATATGCAGGCCGTTTTAAATGGAATGGAAGCCTTTTATAGGGTGCCCGAAAATATTTACGGATTTGAAATAAAAAAAGAATTAGTAACTGACAGTATTTTAATTCAAACTACTGCCACAAGTAAAGGTTATCCAACCAACGAGTTAATTTACAATCTTGTTGATAAGCTGAGTATATACGCAGTAAATAATAATGCAAAAAAAACTGGTTACCCCATGCTAAATATTAATGAAACGGACAGTTTAAATTTTACAGTTAAAGTTGCAATACCTGTGGATAAGCCATTGCCTAACTCAGCGGATATTTTACAAAAAAGGATGCTGGGCAGAGGGAACATTTTAGTAACAGAAGTAAAAGGTGGTAACGAAATGGCAGAAAAAGCTATTATCGCAATGAAAAAATATGCTGATGATTATAAAAGAACGGCTCCCGCAATTCCTTTTTATTCTTTAATAACAGATCGCTTAAATGAAACTGACAGCAGTAAATGGGTTACAAAAATATATTACCCGGTAATGTAGGAGTTATTTTTTTGTGGAGGCAAATTTTAATACCAAAATACTGTCGTTATTTTTTGCCATGATATAGGCTGGTTGATTTAATATATTAATTGGCTGTATATGCCTTACTTCTCCTTTAATGCTAAGGCCATTTAAATTTTCGCATACAAAATTTCCTTTGCCCTTGTTAATTAATACTGTACCAAAATCGGCATCGTAGCGGCCGGTGTGAATAGTGTTGCTGTAATAATTACCTGCTAAAATTATATCTGGCAAATTATCATTGTTAACATCAGCAATAGCTGCATCACGGTAGGGAGACAATTGTGCCTGCCATGGCAACTCCTGTGTTGTAAAGTTTAAATTGCCATTGTTTATCAATACAGCATTAGCAAAATAATTGGCAAAAGAAATTGTTGCATGCTCTGTTTTCTCTAATGGAAATATATCTTTAAACTCCGCTTTAGCAAAATCTGCTGCATAAATAAATTTCTTTTTCAGCATGGGTATTTGCCTTTGTAATTCGTCTTTGCTGGATAAAGTAACTTCCTTATTTTTTACAAAATAAGTTAGTACCTGTTCTTTTTTTCCGTTATCATCAAAATCGTTAAAGTATAGTTGAACAGGCTGGGTTGCTGTTGCCTGCAACCTGCTGTTAAGACCGAGGTTACCGGCAATTAAATCAATGTCACCATCATTATCTACATCAACAGGCAAAACAAAATTCCACCAACCTTTTTTATCGGTTAATTCTTTTTTTACAAATTGCCCGTTTGAACTTATAAATGCAGTAACTCCTCCCCATTCGCATGTTACCAATAAATCTTTGTCTTTGTCTTTATCTATGTCAAACCAAACAGCATTGGTAACCATGCCAATATTTGCTAAATCTTTAGCATGCTTGACTGTTACGTCAGTGAATTTTCCTGTTCCATCGTTTTGCAACAAATAAGAACGTGGGATTTCTCCATAATTCCATGGCACCGTTTTTCCACCTAAAAATAAATCAATAAAGCCATCGCCGTTAAAATCATTAGCAACAACACACGATGGGGTTACAGCAATATTGGTAAATGCGTTTGGCAATTTTATAAAAGTAGTTTTTCCATCATTCAAAAATATCCTGGGCAATAAATGTTCATCGCCACCATAATATTCATTTCCGCCTGTTGCAATAATTAAATCAATATTACCATCATTATTAACATCTGCCCATGTTGCACTTACATCTTCATACATACTATCCAAAGCCATTTCCGGTTGAAGGGTTTTTATAAATTTACCATTTGCCTGCTGTAAAAAAATAGCATTGTGAAAAGTTTTAGAAGCGCCAATAAAAACATCTTCCAATCCATCTTTATTTATATCCGCCACAGCTAGTGCCGGCCCTTCGGTAGAGATCATGTGAGGTATTAAAGGCTCTCTGTCAAATTCATTAAAAACATTTTCTGTGTGTTTATAATTTAAATCAGTTGACGCAGTAATATCTGTTGCTGTATTTGAAATATTTTTATAAAAATTAGTTATACTACTGTAATTAAATTTGGGCAATTCTTTTTTATAAGTAAAAGAAAGTTGCTGTAACAAGCTGTCAATTGTAATTTTTTGAAATGAATTATCGGGCCAAATTAAAAATGCTGAATCAACTTTTGCCTTACCCATGCCAATGTGCATAGGTATTTCCATGCTGGACATAAAACCCCTTGCTGGATTTTTTTCGTAGGTTTCAATTTTATCGCCAGCAAACAAAACAATTTTTGCGCCAACAGCATTGCGGTTTTTTTCTGAGCCAGTTAATTTTATTGCTGCAAAATTTTTATTCTCATTTTGTGCTGTTTTATTTTCATACAACAAAGCCGGATTATTAATATTATTTACCACCACATCTAAATCACCATCATTATCAAAATCGGCATATACAGCACCATTAGAGTAAGTGGGTAAATCATTACCTATTACAGTTTCCATATCTTCAAACTGCAAATTATTTTTATTTTTATAAAATTTATTAGGGATTTTTATTTCCGGAAATTTTTTCATCAGCGCCATATCCTTATCCTTCATATCACTGTTCTTTATTTTTTCCTGTATTTCGGCATTGTAAATAAAATTTACATAATCCATATCGTTAAGCCTTTTAGGAATACCATTTGCAATAAACAGATCTTTCAACCCATCATTATCAAAGTCCATAAATAAAGGTGCCCAACTCCAGTCTGTTGCCGAAATACCAGAGTAAACGCCTGTTTCGCTAAACATTCCATTACGCCTGTTATATTGCAAAGTATTTCTGGAATACTGGTAATTATAACCTGATGCAATTTTGCTAAAAAATACGTCGTAATCATCATCCCCTAATGAGCGTTTTAAAATATATGGATCTGCTGCAAGCATATCCATCGAAATAATTTCCGGATAGCCATCATTATTCACATCTGCAACATCCACACCCATAGAAAATTTGCTGCTGTGCATCAGCCGTTGATTATTTTCTTCAGTAAAAGTTCCATTTTTTTGGTTGATGTACAGGTAATCATTTTCATGAAAATCATTACCGATATACAGATCAGGCCAGCCATCTAAATTAATATCGCTAACGGCTATGCCCAGCCCATAACCAATTTCGGAACTGTTAATTTTACTTTGTTTTGTTACATCAGTAAAATGGTTACCGTCGTTACGATATAATTTATCGCCTGATAAAGTGCTGTATGTATTTGCAAAATTATTTCGTGGTGCAAACGAACTGCTTTGATGAATGGAATGATTGAGCAAGTACATATCAAGGTCGCCATCCAAATCATAATCAAAAAAGGCGGCTTGTGTACTAAATCCTGAAAAATCAAGGCCATACGCTGTTGCTTCATCTGCATAAACGGGAATACCATTTTTTATTCCTTTGCAAACCAGTAGTTGATTTTTGCTGTTTAATACTTCATAATTCCCCACTCTGCAAACATAAATATCCAGCAGGCCATCGTTATTAATATCTACAACAGATACTCCTGTTGACCAGCCTTTATCCTGCGGCACTGTTGCTGCTGCCGTTGCATCTTTAAAATGCAACTTCCCTTCGTTTATGTAAAGTTTATTATCGCCCTGGTTAGATGCAAAGAACAAATCTGTTAATCCATCATTATTAAAATCGCCTGCGCCAACACCGGCTCCATTATAAAAATACATGTACTTAAACATGTTAAAGCTCTCAGTTGGTACTACTTCATTATTGAAATGCAAACCGGTTTTATCATCTTTAAGTACTTCAAATAAAACTGGAACAGTAACTTTTGTTTCATTTTTACAAGAGCTGATACAAATGTAAAAACTCATAAGGAGTAAGTAAAAAATATTTCGGGCATTTTTATTCATGCAGATCACTTCAATTATTTTTTAGCTATAGGAGTTTTCTTTTTCAATTCATACAAAACAGGAAATTCGTTATTCTGCAGGAAGAGTATGCTTGTTGTATTATTTCTCTTTACTAAACTTATATCCCTTACCTGCCCTTGTAATTGTAAGCCGGATTGTATTTGATTAAGAACAGTAAAATTATTGTTACCGGTATTTATCAATACATCTCCTGTACTTGCATCCAGGCGGCCCAGCTGGGGTTGAAAACCAAATTCGTTACCGCCAATTATTAAATCTATTTTTCCATCTTCATTAATATCAACAGGCAAAACATTTTTTACTGATGAAAGCTGAATACCAGCCGGCAGGTTTTTTAAACTAAAATTTCCATTGCCCGTATTAAAAGCTACAACAGAAGATGAGTAATTAATTTTTTTAACCACTGCTTTTTCTATTTGTTCTTTACTAAATAATTCCTGCACCGATTTTTTTGCATAATCATTATTACGCAGATTTTGTTTTTTCAGCATCGGCATCTGGCTTTCCAACTCTCCTTTCATAAATACCGGTTTGTCTTTGCCGTCAATTGTTCTTGTTATAATTTTATCTGTTTGTCCGTTGTTGTCAAAATCGCTCAAAAATAATTTTACCCGATTTTTATCATCCGGGTGCAAATAAAAATTTTCTCCAAGGTTTCCTAAAATCAAATCCTGTTTGCCATCATTATTTAAATCGGCAACAGCAACGGTTTGCCACCAGCCCATTTTATCATCAAGATTTGTTTTTAGCAGTATAAAATTATTGTTACTGTATTTAAAAATTAAAGGCGCCATCCATTCGCCTGTTATTATTAATTCTTTAGCAGCATCTTCGTCAAAATTTGCCCACACTGCACCGGTTACCATTCCTGCATAAGCTATTCCTTTACATTTATCCGCAGGCATATCTGTAAAAATACCCTTGCCGTCATTTAAATAAATATGGCTTTGAGGTGTAAGGCCATACTCCCCACTTACACATCTTGCGCCAACAAACAAATCTAAATCACCATCGTTATCAAAATCATTTGCAACAGCTACACTTATATTATCTTTATTTACAGGAAAAGCATCCGTAGCAATTTTAAAATTACTCTTGCCATCATTGAAATATAAGCGGTGCTGCATTTCTCTGCTGGATGGCATTGCTGCATTACCACCGGAACACAACAACAAGTCATTATCACCATCTTTATCACAATCAAAAAATAATACAGCCCCATCTACAAAACCAGTAAATTGTTTAAATATCAATTCATCTTTTTTGATAAACTTCCCCAAAGTATTTTGTAAATACAATTGACCCTGTTTTGCAACAGTTCCTCCAATGTAAATATCATCTAACCCATCGCCATTAATATCAGCAACAGCAGCTTTTGGCCCATCATGCGAAAGCATTTGCGGTATGGCTTTCTCCCTGTAAAAATCTGTAAAATCATCATCCATGTTTTTTTCAAAATCAGTTGGCACTGCTTCAAATAATGGTGATGGAAATGTTTTAATTGCAGTACTTAATTTTTGGCCGTCAACAGGTTGTGTGTAACTATGGTATTTATTTAATTCAGGGGTAATAATTTTTGTATAAGTAAGATTTGGCCACACAATAATTACTGAATCAATTTTTACTCCATTCCCAATTCCAATGCATTGTTTATAATCTACCGACGATTGAAAACCACGGCTGGGCATTATTTCTTTAGTAAGAATTTGATCCTTATTATACACTATTATTTTACTGCCCACAGCAAATGTATTTTTATCATTGCTTTTTAAAGAAATACCAATGAAATTGTTTTTATTTTGTTCCCTGCTGTTATTTTTAAAAACAAACGCTGGTTCATTAACATTATTTACAACTACATCAAGATCGCCATCATTATCTAAATCGGCATAAGCAGCCCCATTACTAAAAGAGTTTTTATCAAAGCCCCATTCTACTCCTTTATCTTCAAACTTAAGATTGCCCAGGTTGCGGTACATTTTATTTGGTACTGCAATAGAAGGAATCTTACTCACCAGTTCAGAAAGATTTTTTTGCCCGGTGGCCAGCATCTTTTCTTTTATTTCATTGGCATCAAAACCTAAAAA
>NZ_JANMUN010000205.1:0-6238 GCF_031391665.1 Ferruginibacter sp. | reverse complement strand
TATTGGACGATGAGTTGCAGAAAAGGTATCAAATTGAATTAAAAAATTGCGGAACGAAATCAAAAAAATACGCTTTATATGTTGATGATATCTTAGTATCTGGTAATACTATATATAATGACTTAGCTGGGCATAAAGATTATAGAACGGAAGAGTATATACCTGGATGGCTTGAATTTAAAAATGAGGACGGTTTAACAAACGCTCAGAAAGTAATTGCAAAAGAGAAAATAGTAATCATCAACGTTTTTTGTTTACATACATGGAATGACATAGAATGGAGGTTGAAAAAAAAATTTGGTGATGAGATAAGAAATAAAATAAGGTATTATTATTATTATAAGGTTCAGAATTTGAGAATATTTAATAATCAAAAATTGAATTTTGCCTACCCTGCGCCGACTGACAATGAAAATATAAAAAAATATTTTAACAGTATTAATGAAACAAGTTTTGGGGAAGTAGCGTTTAGAAAAAAGGGAACTCCAGCAGTTGAAAGTTTTTTTTCATCTCCGGAGAATCGCATCAGGTTTGAGAATATTTTATTAGAAGAAGGGGTAAAGCTTTTTGATAAAGTAGATAAGTTGAAACGTGTTCAAAGACCTTTGGGAATAACAGTTCCTTTTCATAAAACATTGGGCACAGGCACTTTGTTTTTTACTTGGAGAAACATTTCGAATACTACACCGATAGTTTTTTGGTGGGATAATCACGGTTGGTATTTTTTATTTGAGTTAAAAAATAGAGGCGGTAATTAAAAAAAGCAATAAAACATGGAAACAAAAGCAACACGAATATACTCGTTGTCAGAAAGCATAGTTTTCCGTAAGACAAAGGAGGACTTTGGGGGCTTGTCAAATATGGCCGCAGGATATTCGATTAAAATCAACGATATAATTGTGCCGTCAGCAGAACATATGTATCAGGCTTGCAGGTTTCCCGATTATCCCCAAATACAATGGGATATAATAAATGAAAAAAGCCCAATGAGCGCAAAATGGATAAGTAGAGCAAATACAAATTTAACTAGGCCTGATTGGAATGATGTAAGATTTAAAATGATGCAATGGGTTATAGAAGTAAAGCTTTCCCAAAATTGGGAAAAGTTCAGTCAATTATTAATTGCAACTGGCAATAAACCTATTGTGGAGGCGAGCCCAAAAGATAAGGTTTGGGGGGCAGTTAAAAAGGATGATAATACTTATGTTGGCATTAATGCTTTGGGGCGAATTTTAATGCTCATTCGCAAAGAGTTTATACATAACAGTAAACCTCAAAAGTGTGTTGAAACTTTAAACATTGATAACTTTAAGTTTTTAGGAAATACTATAGAAAAAGTTTGCAAGGACGAATATTCAGAACACGAGTGTTATTCATCAAACGAGGCAGACCTTTTTTATGCGGGTTAAAATTTTTCTCAAAACTTAGCTTCCTATTTGTTTTTTTTGGGTGGCGGTGTATTTAATAACCCCTTTAATTGTTGGTCAAACTCACTCAAGTTTTTTTTTTCATCAACAGGGGCTGGCAATTCGGCAATTACTTTTTGTAAGTACCCTAATGCGTTTTGGTCTCTTTCTTTAAAATATGCTGCTGCTCTTTCTTTTAGCCATACATTATGAAAATGCTCTCTAAATTCAGCTAACAAACTATTAGGATATAATTTAACGCCGGGTATAACCCTTCCATCGGGATATGTATGTGTATAGGTAGGAAAATCATTTGGCTCTAATCCTTTTGCTTGCCTTACCCATCCTGCAAACATTCTACCTTGTGAAATATCAGGAACTAATTTATCAGGCAATTCATACCCCTTATCTTCAAGTGGCGCAATTAAATTAAAAACAATCTCATTGAAAACAGAAAAATGCGTTGGCGGTATTTCGCTTCGATTAATTAAATATCGTTGTATATGGTATGGTAATTTATTCCTGTTTGGTACATTACCATTCATCCACTCAAATACCCATTTTGATACAGCTACAGCGAATTTAGGTGACGCCCATTGTGCTAAATTTATTGCAACCTGTGGATGCACCCATGTACCCTGATATTCAGGAATACCGCCTTTTATTTGTTGTACAAGTTCCGATATGGGAATTCCCATATCGGCGTTAAGAGCATCTAAATACTCTTTGGTACTTCCTAATCTGGCATAGTCTGCAAAATTTTTACCTGCCGCCTTACAAATACCTGTAGCATTAATATATCCGTCTGTTATCCTTTGCGTTACTGGTATGTGTTCTAACTCCCTATTTATAAAGGGTATTTCAATTTGCTTTGCCATTTAGCATTTTTTTAAATTATTATAAGTTAATCTCTTATTTGATACAGCAGATAATATTAAATCAAACCTTCCTTGCGTTGCTAATTTACGAGTATTAAACCGTAAAGTAAATTCATCTACATAAGATTGTAAATGTTCTTTTGATACCCAATGATAAATACCGTCAATACCTCTTTTTAAATGAGACCAAAAGTTTTCTATACCATTGGTATGAGCCATTGCATTAACGTATTCCTTTGCGCTGTGGTTAACTGTGTAGTGGCTGTAATCGTTCTTTAAATCTTTGTAACCATTATAATCATCTGTCATTAAAATACTGTCCTTATCAACTACATTGCGAATGATAGGCAATAATGTTTCTTTGTTACGGTCAGGAACTACAATACAAACAACATTACCGCCTCTCTCCCTTAATCCAATTACCGGCTGCTGCTCATGCTTTGTGTTGCCATCTGCATTTTTGTTTTTCTTATTTGCATGTTTATTCTTCGCTTCACCACCCATAAAAGCCTCGTCAATCTCTACAACGTTACCCAATGTTTTTTGAAAATTTGGATGGTCAAAAGCATAACGCAAGCGGTGTAATAAAAACCAAGCTGATTTTTGAGTAACTGAAATATCCCTTGCTAATTGGTGGCTGCTAATTCCCTTTTTGTGTGAACTGAAAACGTACAGGGCTAAGAACCATTTTTGTAAAGGAATTTTAGTGTTATCGAAAATTGTGCCTGTCCTTACATTAAAATACTTCAATGTATTCTTACACTTGTATTTATTACCAGCACATTTGTAAACCTTACTTGTTGCATCAAAAGGAGATACCGGATTGCCTCCCCAGCTAAGGTTTTCTAAGTGGTCAATACAGGCTTGTTCTGTAGGAAATGCTTTCAGTAAATCGAAGATGCTTTTAAATTCTGGTAACATATCTGTTGGCTTTTGTGGTGTAAAGATATGCTCAATATTTCAAACTTCCTAATTATTTGGTGTAAAGTTGTATATCATTGCCAAGTAAAAGGATAATCTCCGGCTAACGCTTTTTGCCCAGCGCATCTTTGCATTGTCAATCGGAAACAAACAAACCCGGTTGGTTGAAATAAATTAAAAACCGCACGTCCTTCAACACCCCTTTAGGGGATGGGGGTGCACAAAACGAAAAAAAATGTACGCATTAAAAAACAAAGTTCAATTGATTGGTAACCTGGGCAACGCACCAGAAGTAAAGAACACCGAAAATGGTAAAAAGCTGGCCCGCTTTAGCATGGCCACCAACGAAACTTACCGTGGCCGTACCGGCGAAAAAATTACCGAAACCACCTGGCATAATGTGGTGGCTTGGGGTAAGGTGGCTGACATTGCCGAAAAGTTTTTAACAAAGGGCAAGGAGGTTGCTATTGAAGGAAAGCTCATCAACCGCAGCTACACTGATAAAGATGGCATTAAAAGATACGTTACCGAAATACAGGTAAATGAGTTGCTGTTGATTGGCGGGGAAAAACCTGCGGCATAAATAGCTACAGCACAAAAATTTACAAACGAAACATATCCGTGAAAATCTGTGCAATCCATTACTAAACAATTTTTGTTTTAAGGCTTCGGCTTAAAATTTGTTGGCCACGGATTGCACAGATTTTCACGGATTATTAAAAACAAATTTATGTCAATACTAATTAATGAAGATATGAGCTACAAAATTATTGGGGCTTGTATGAAAGTTCACCGTTTTTTAGGCCATGGTTTTTTACAAGTAGTTTACAAAGATGCCATGCAAATTGAATTTGCAAAAGCCGAAATTAATTATGTGAGAGAAAAAGAGTTTGATATCAATTACAAAGGAATAATTTTACCTCATAAATTTTTTGCAGATTTTTTTGTAATGGAAAATATTATTGCAGAAATAAAAGCAACCAAAGAGGGAATATCAAATGATTTTATTGCACAAACATTAAATTATTTGAAAGTTTCTAATTGTGCTTTAGGTCTAATTATTAATTTTGGAAAAACAAGTCTTGAATACAAAAGGTTGGTGCTCTAATTTTTCCCTTGTATTCAATCCGTGAAAATCTGTGTAATCCGTGGCTAACTTTTTAAGCCGCAGGCTTAATTCTTCATAATTTAAAAAAGTAATACTGTGGCTACAATAGAACGCAACGAAATATTCGACTTAGCTTACCGCTTTGTAACCGAAACATCTGAGAATATTTTCCTCACCGGTAAAGCCGGTACCGGCAAAACCACTTTTTTAAAATACTTAAAAGAAAACGCTACTAAAAATATTGTAGTAGCCGCACCCACAGGCGTAGCCGCAATAAATGCCGGCGGTGTTACGCTGCACAGTTTATTTCAATTGCCTTTTCACCCGTTTTTACCTACACGAAATCATAAAGAAGAATTGCTGGGCAAAATAAGATATAATAAACAACGGCAACAATTGCTTCGTAAAATGGAGTTGCTGGTAATTGATGAAATAAGTATGGTGCGTTGCGATGTGATGGATGCGATTGATACTATTTTAAAAAGCATCCGCCGCAATTATGATACGCCATTTGGCGGCGTACAATTATTATGCATTGGCGATTTGCATCAGTTGCCACCCGTAGCACAAAACCACGAGTGGAGTATTTTACAGGAATATTATACCACGCCGTTTTTTTTTGACAGCATGGCCATTAAAGAACAAATGCCGTTGCTGATTGAACTGCATAAAATTTACCGGCAAAAAGAAGATTCGTTTGTGCGGTTGCTAAATAAAGTGCGTAACAACCAAATGGATGCCGATGATTTTGAAGACCTGCACATGCGGTACGATCCTTTATTTTCTCCTATGCCCGGCGAAAAATATATTACGCTCACTTCTCACAATAAACAGGCAGCAGAAATTAACCAACGAAAAATAGAAATTTTATTTACCAACGCTTTTACTTTTAAAGCGGAGATAGAAGAAGATTTTCCGGAGCATATTTTTCCGGCAGAGGCTGAATTGCTATTGAAAGAAGGCGCACAGGTAATGTTTTTAAAAAATGATGTGGTTGCCAAAAGATATTTTAATGGAAAGATTGGTGTAGTAAAATTATTGGAGAATAATAAAATTATTGTGGATTGTGATGGTGTGGAAATTGAAGTAGCGAAAGAGACCTGGGAAAATACCCGTTATACTTTAAACCGTAACGATGGTAAGCTGGAACAGGAAACCATGGGAACTTTTACACAATACCCATTGCGCCTGGCCTGGGCTATTACTATTCACAAAAGCCAGGGACTAACTTTTGAAAAAGTAATGATTGATGCCGGTGCATCTTTCAGCAGCGGACAAGTGTATGTGGCACTCAGCCGCTGTACCAGTTTAGAAGGAATTGTATTGTTGAGCAAATTGTCGTCAACCACATTGTTTAGTAATGATAATGTAATTAAAGGTCAGCAATCGCTAACACACAAAGGCTCGCTTGCAGAAAGGTTTACCGGGGCCAGGCAAGTTTTTACCCAACAATTAATAAGTGAAATTTTTAGTTTTAGTGATGTTGAAATTAATATTGCTTTATTGCTGCACCACATTACACAACAGCAGGATAAATTAAATACAGAGAGTTTACCATGGATAGAAAATATAAAACAACATTTTATTACCGATAGATCTGTTGGTTTAAAATTTATTGATGTGGTAAGTGGCATTTTGAAAGAAGAAGCGGTAATTGAAAATAATTCTGCAGCACAAAAAAGAATAAGCGATGCGGCTAATCATTTTGAGCCGAAATTTTTAGCATATCAAAAAGCAGTACAAAACCATCCGCTTGTAACGGAGCACAAAGAAACTTCCAGTATTATCAATGAACAGTTGAATCAATTGGCTTTAGCCATTTACAACACTATTTATTATCTGCAATATTGCAAACAACCATTTTCCGTAACTACATTTTTGCAACACAAATTAAAATTTGCACTGCCTAAAATTAATCTTACCTG
>NZ_JANMUN010000182.1:0-10783 GCF_031391665.1 Ferruginibacter sp. | reverse complement strand
TCAGTAAAAAGAGAATCCCTGAAATTGAAATCAGTCCTAAAAAAGTAAAGTGGGGTAATATCTGGTTGTTTGTCGCCATCTTTTTGCTTGCCGGTGCTTTTAGCGAAACCGCACGAACTAATAATTGGCCGGAACGTAAGCCTATCAACCTTTTCGAAAATACTTACCGCATGGGAAGTCTGGTCTTTGGAGGCGGCCATGTGCTGATGCCGATGATGTATGAGCAGTATTCTGTTCGTCCTGAAGCACTTCGTGAGATTGATTCTGTTACTGCTCTGACTCAAATTCATATTGAGAAAGAAGACATGACAACAGGGATGGGAATTGTGCGGGCTATGCCGGGGCCGGTTTTTTCAATTGCTTCTTTTACCGGTGGCATGGCAATGAAAAATGAAGGAAAAGAAATGCAGCTTTTAGGATGTATAATTGGGGCTGTCGCCATTTTTTTACCCAGTGCATTATTAGTTTTATTTTTCTTTCCGGTTTGGCAATACTTAAAAAAATATGTTGTGGTTTACCGTGCTCTGGAAGGTATTAATGCTGTGGTTGTAGGTATTATGTGGGCTGCAACTTTATACTTATTAAAAGATGTTTCAATTATTTCTTTTAATGCTGTAAGTATTTTAAATATAGGTGTAATCGCCGGCACTTTTTTAATACTTCAACTAACAAAAATACCTGCACCTTTTATTGTGCTGTTTTGTTTAGGATTGGGCTGGTTGTTTTAGTTACATTTTATAATAGCCGTTTCTTTCAATCTCTTCTTTAACTGCATCGGGTACCAAAAACCGGATAGATTTTTTTTCTTTTATTAAACTTCGTATACGTGTGCTCGATATATCCAGTAATGGCGCTTCCAGCATTATAATTTTGGCTCCAAAGGTTTCAGTAATTTCAAAGCCCGGCCTTTTATAAATGTAAAAAGAATAATTTTTTATAAGAAGCTGGTAATTCTTCCACTTATCTAAATTTTGAAAACCATCGCTGCCCATAATAATGGCAAATTCATTTTCGGGATGCTTTTCCGTAAGGTAAGCAAGTGTGTCAACCGTATAAGAAGGCTTGGGTAATTTAAACTCTACATTGCTGCTTCTTAATTTGGTTTCACCATCAATGGCAATGTTTACCAGGTGTAACCGCTGGTATTCGTTTAATAAAGAGGCAGAATTTTTAAATGGATTTTGCGGAGAAACTACAAACCAAACCTGCTTTAAGTCTGTACTATTAATAACATGGTTTGCAATAATTAAATGGCCAACATGAACCGGGTTAAAAGAGCCAAAATATAATCCAACTGTCATTATTTAATTGATAATCAATAGTTTATAATTTATTTTGACAAGATTGCAATTTCTTCAACCCAAATATTTTCTGCTTCATTCAACCTTAAGCTAAGCCGGTAACCCGCAACTAATATCGAAATCGGATCTCCAAGCGGAGCCACCTGGTCAATAATAATTTTTTCTCCAGGCACACAACCCATCTCCATCAGCTTTAAAAAAATGTCATCATTTTCAAAGTGTTTTATAATTACTGCCTTTCCAACTCCAACTTCCGATAATCGCCTGTCCATTTATAATATTTTAATTAGCACAAAAGTATTCATTAGTAATTGTTTAATAATTTCGAGATTAGAAATTAACTATGCCAATACAATTTTTTTTTCTTCAGGATAAAAGTATCCTAAAAAACAGAGCAGGTTTAAAGGCCTTTCTCCCAAAAATTTTCCGGCAAAATAAGAAGCAGCTTTCAAACCTTACTTATATCTTTTGTTCGGATGATTACCTGCTTTCAATTAACAAAGCTCACCTGCAACACGATTTTTATACGGACATTATAACTTTCGATCTATCCGAAATCCCACGGCAAATTACCGGAGAGATTTACATTAGCACCGACAGAGTAAGAGAGAATGCCGCTACTTTAGGAGTAAGTATTAAGGAGGAACTGCACCGTGTAATATTTCATGGCGCTTTGCACCTTTGCGGTTATAGGGATAAAAGCGCAAGGGATGAAAAGGGGATGAGAGATGCGGAAAACCACCTGCTGAATCAATATTTTCAGTTTTAAACCCTTTTTAATTTTTACTGCAACATAAAAGTATAATCCACTGTTCCACGGGAAACAAATATGTTTCAGGGTGGAACATTTTTTCATGTGGAACGTTCAAAACGATGTTTTTAATAGCTGTTACCCAATTCGTACCTTTGCCAAATGTTTGCAGAATACGATGTTATAGTAGTTGGCGCTGGTCATGCAGGTTGCGAAGCTGCAGCTGCGGCCGCAAATTTGGGCAGTAAAGTTCTTTTGGTTACCATGAACATGCAAACTATTGCCCAAATGAGCTGTAACCCGGCAATGGGAGGCATTGCAAAAGGGCAAATTGCACGGGAAATTGATGCCATGGGTGGTTACAGCGGTATTGTTACTGACGAGAGCATGATACAATTTAGAATGCTTAACCGCAGTAAAGGACCGGCAATGTGGAGCCCGAGAGCCCAAAGCGACAGAATGCTGTTTGCAGCCAAATGGCGGGAAATGCTGGAGAATACCCCAAATGTGGATTTTTACCAGGATATGGTAAACAGTCTTTTAATAAAAAATGGCCGTGTTTACGGAGTTGTAACTGGATTAGGGCATGAAATAAGGGCAAAATCGGTGGTTTTAACCAATGGCACTTTCTTAAATGGTGTTATACATATTGGTGAAAAACAACTGGGTGGTGGAAGAATGGCAGAGAAGGCCGCAACTGGAATTACCGAACAATTGGTATCGCTGGGTTTTGAAAGCGACCGCCTTAAAACCGGAACGCCCCCAAGATTAGATGGCCGGAGTTTGAATTACAGCAAGATGGAAGAGCAGAAAGGAGATGAAGAAATTGTTGGGTTTAGTTATCTGCCCACAAAAAAAGTAACTGCTGCACAGCAAAAGAGCTGTTGGATTACATACACCAGCCCCGAAGTACACGATATTTTAAAAACTGGCTTTGAAAAAAGCCCCATGTTTCAGGGAAGAATACAGGGAACCGGACCGAGATACTGCCCAAGTATTGAAGACAAAATAAACCGCTTTGCCGAACGTGACCGTCATCAACTATTTGTGGAGCCCGAAGGGTTTAATACTATTGAGATATACGTAAATGGATTTTCGTCTTCTTTACCAGAAGATGTTCAGCATCAAGCACTTAAGTTAGTACCTGGCTTCGAAAACTGTAAAATGTTCAGGCCGGGTTATGCAATTGAGTATGATTTTTTTCCACCCACTCAATTAAAATTTAGCTTAGAAACCAAGCTGATTGAAAACCTGTTTTTTGCAGGACAGATTAATGGAACAACCGGTTACGAAGAAGCTGCCTGCCAGGGATTAATGGCTGGGATAAATGCTCATCAAAAAGCAACAGAACAGGAAGCGCTTGTTTTAAAAAGAAGCGAAGCTTATATTGGAGTATTGATTGATGATTTGATAAATAAAGGAACGGATGAACCCTACCGGATGTTTACCAGCCGGGCCGAATTCAGAACTTTATTGAGGCAGGATAATGCAGACTTAAGATTAACTGAAAAAAGTTACCGCCTTGGTTTGGCAAGCCAGCAAAGAATGGAATTGGTAAAAAGCAAAAAAGAAGGGGTGGAGCAGATAAAAGAAATACTATCAGCAATAAGCCTGGATCCCGAAGAAATAAATCCATTTTTAGAAAGCGTACAATCATCAACGTTAGTTAGTAAACAGAAAGCGGCACAAATTTTATTAAGGCCAAATATTGGGTTACATAATATGATGCAGCAAATTCATTCTTTACAAAATGCGTTGAAAGATTTTACCCCATCAACATTAGAACAGGCGGAGATACAATTGAAATATGAAACATACATTGAAAAAGAAAAAGAACTGGTGGCAAAAATGAGCCAATTGGAAGATTTAATTATTCCGGATAATTTTGATTACGAAAAACTGGTTTCATTAGGCACAGAAGCCAAACAAAAATTTAAGAAAATTAAGCCACGTACTTTAGGGCAAGCTTCCCGTATATCAGGCGTAAACCCAAGTGATGTGCAGATATTGATGGTGTTTATGGGGAGATAATGGAATGTTGAATTTGCGAATGGCGAATATTTTCAATGTTAAAAAATTATTGGAAATAAAAGCTTCAATTTATTGGCTGGTTTATTTAAATGAATTTTTCAGTTTTATAAAAAAGCTTACATCAAAAAATATTCGATATTCGCCATTCGCAAATTCAATATTTTTTAAAATAAAACGTTTACTACAAAAAATTTACCATGCATTTAAATTTTAAAAACGACACACCAAAGGAATTAATTTTTGAACATGTAGCAGAATATCTGCACCACCAGCATTTAAAAATTAATAAACAGGACAGCACCAGGCCCTGGGGCGGTTTTTTTGTAATTGAGGAAAATGAGGCTGAAAAATTTATCAATTTATATTTTCCACATCTTACTAAAGAAGAATTAAATATTAGCGGCAAACTTAGCCCTAAAATTTTAGTGGTAGCACCTGATAAAAGATTGAGCTGGCAATACCACCACCGCAGAGCCGAAATTTGGAAACTGATTGGAGGTGTAGCTGGCGTGGTTACCAGTGATACAGATGAAGAAAAGGAAACTAAAGAATTAAGTATCGGCGATATTATACAACTAAAACAAGGCGAACGCCACCGTTTGTTAGGTACAAAAGGCTGGGGAATTATTGCTGAAATTTGGCGCCACACTGATGCAGCAAACCCCAGTAACGAAGACGATATTGTAAGGGTGCAGGATGATTTTGGAAGATAGGAGTTGGCCATGCATCAAACGGATTTTCACGGATTAATACAAGGAAAAAATTTCAAGGCAGCTAATAATATTGGCTGCCTTTTGGTTGTTAATCAAATCTGTCTGAACTTTAATTTATGAATCTGTTATTAAAATTTCTTTGTGGAATTTGTTTATTGGTTTCTTGTACAAGAAAGCTACAGATAAAATATCTTACCGATTTGGAACAGGCAAATATTAGGGGCAATGTTATAAAATTAGTAACTGAAACATATAATGTTGACAGCCTTGGCCAAATTGGAAAACTTGAGTTGGTAACAATTGAAATTTTTGATAAACTTGGAAATACAATTACAGATACAACCAAAGATTTGATAGAAGGCGATAAGATTGTCGAGTTTTTAATATTCAATAAGAACGGCTCTTTATCTTCTTCGACAACCTTTGAGAATGGAAAGAAGCAGTCTAAAATGATACTAAAATATGATAGTAGCGGTAATTGTATAGCTATGGAAGTTTATGATTCAAATGACAAACCCGAAAACTATTATCACGACATACAACAAAATAAATTTGGACTTTTGTTAGGTATGAATTGTTACGATATTAATGGCAAATTAACAGTGTCTTATAAAAATGGATATGATAGTATTTATCAAATTAGTGCAACAGCAAAAGATAGCATTGGAATACTTACTTCAGAAGTAAAGATACATTTAACGGGTAAAAAATATCCGGAAAGTATGCTTGAAGTCGCATACTTTAAGGATTCAACTGCTAAAAAATATTTGTTATACAAATATGAAAGTTGGGATACAGCCGGCAACTGGATACAGCAAACAATTTTCAATGATAATAAAAAGCCTATAAAAATGGTCAAACGTATTTTTAGCTATCAACATTAAAGCTTACACTATAAATCGATTCGATAAAATCTGTATACCGAGCTTGTCGAAGTATCCTTGGCTAATTTATTTCAATCCCAGCTTTCTCAATCTTGATCTTATAGCTCCTGCGTTTCTGCCAAAATGTTTTATAATTTCTGAGTCGGATGTATTGTTATTAAAAAGCTGTGTTAGTTTTTCATCCTGTTCCGGCGTCCAGGGTTTATAAGTTTCGCCTTGTTTTGTTCTTACTAATTCAACCGAATATGTTTTATCACTTGTACCTCTGTATTTAGAAAAATTAGATCTTTTTTTAGCCGCTTCAATCACCACTGGTTTTATTTCTTTAGGCTCTTCCTTTTTAATAATGTGTATTTGCGCCAGTTTAGGAAAATCGGCAGGTAATAATTCTTCGGGAATGTGCAGTGTGTTTTTTGTACGGGTAATAGCCACATACAATAAATTAATTTCTTCGTTAAGCTTGTTTATTTTCTTTTCATCATTATCCAATTCGTGTGCCTGCCGTTGCACTTTATCTTCGGTAATAAAATCTTTAACCAAATGCACAGCATCATATTCCATTCCTTTGCATCGGTGTACTGTAGAAAAAATAAGTTCCGCTTTTTCTTTGTCATCGTTTTCAACCTGCTTTTGTTTTATCGTTTTTATAATATCGTAAATATCATTACCATATTCTTTTACAATTTCCAGCATCATACTCAATTGGGCATCTTCCGTTTTTTCAATGTACTCTTCTAAATCTTTTACTGAGCCCATCGATTTTATCAACGCATCTTTTATTAACGACCGTTTATTATTAAACAGATTTAAAACATCGTATAAAGAAGCGCCTTCATCCGCATAGGTGTAAGAATTAAAATTGCCTTCGAAATAAATCTGCTTAATGTTTTTCTTTTCGGTTACATACTCAATAGCTTTCAATAACAATCCCAAATTAGTTCTGCCAATTACGGCTTTTGTTTTGGTATCGTTACTGGTTCCCAGGCCTTTTATAGTTATTGGTTTTGTTTCGCTAATAGCATCTTTCCAAAATAAAACCTGTGTGGCAAGATTAGCAATGTTTGCCCCAAACCTAAAACTATGGCTTAAATTAAAAGTAGTAAAACTGGTTTTCTCCAAAGAGTTTACCGCATAGCGCCAGCTATAAATTTGCTGGTGCGTATCACCAACAATTACTTTTGTAGCATCCTGTTTTAAAAAAATATCCAGCATTGCCGGGGAGGCATCCTGTCCTTCATCAAATAAAATATAATCAAATTGTAAAACAGGATTTTGCAGTTGAAATTTTTTCAGGTAAAAATCATGCGTTATTTCTATTTGGCCTTTATCCATTTTGGCCAGCAGTTGCCGGGTTTGTGTTTCTATAAAATGGTAAAAAGTTTTTACAAAAGTTTTGGCTTTAGCATCGCTGATGGTATCTAAATAATTTACCTCCTGCACTTTTAATTTATCGCTGTTGCAAAAAAGTGCAATAAATTTATTGATGTGGTTGGCAATTACATACTCATGATGTTTTTCGCCATTGCCCTGCAGGCCAAGCAACTCTGCTATTTCATGTGTTTTATAACCTTGTGCCCTTACTTTATACTGATGCCTGGAAACAATATTTTTATACGCCAGCGAATGTGCTGTTTCTACAATTACGTTTTGTAAACCCTTTGCTGCAAACTTTTTTATAGCTTCCAGCTTTACCGATTTATTAAAAGCCAGGTACAAGATTTTAGCTGTTGCCGGCCTGGCTTTGGCATACTCAATAACAGTAGTAGTTTTGCCCGAGCCAGCAACGGCATTTATTTTTATATCGCCGTTAGAATTAATGATGTCTTCCTGTTCGTGAGTTAGTTTCATCAGGCGGTTGTTATTTTTCCTGCGGCCAATACCATTTTTATTTCACCATAAGTAAAATCAGCAGGCAAATTTTCAATCAATGTTTTATGGCTGAGTGCGCCATGTATGGCAACCGCATCTAAAATTAATTGTTGTTTTTGGGGTGATACCAAATCGTTAATCTCAATTTCTCCCTCTATAATAAAAGGCACAAAGTGACCTTCAATGGTTGCAACACTCAGGTTTCTTTCTACTGCAATTTCAGCAATACTTTTTCCTTCTTTGTATAAATTGAAAGAAATGGTTTTAGTATCAGTTTTGGTAACCGCATTTTTTTCTCTCAATCCTTTTTCTTTAGATGCTTTAGAGGGCAGCGCATGCATATTGGTTTCAAAACCATTGCGGCTGCAATATTCTTCCACAGCGTCAATAATGTCATCGCCATATTTATCTACCTTCACTTTTCCAAAGCCGCTAATTTGCAACAAATCTTTTTTAGTAAGCGGTAAATAAGTAGCAATTTCTTTTAACGTAGCCTGGTTGGCCACCATATAAATCAACACATTTTCTTCCTGCATTTTCATATCTCTCCAGCGCTTTAAGGTGTTGTATAATTCGGTATTGGCAACATCGGTATAAATTTCTTTTTTACCACTGGCATAGCAGGTAAGATTAATTTTAGGCAACGCAAATTTTAATTTGTGTTGTAAAAATGTAGTTAACGAAAAAGGCTGTTTGCAATATTGCAAATAATAAATGATGCTGTAAATAACTAAAGCCAATTGATTCAACTGCTCATTAACAATAGTAGAAGTTTCTTTATGCTCTGTTACAAGCGGATGATTTTGTAACGTTTTTTGATACGATAAAAATTTAGGTTCAAAATGATTGGCAGCGTCACTAATTCTTTTTTGTGCGGCAGCATTATTTTCAATTACCGGTTCCTCTTTCATAATGCCACTCACCACATCAATAAATTTTAGACCCACCGATTTATCCGTAATAAAATGTTGTTTTATATTTTCTATCCAAGGTAAACTTTCGGCATTTAATTTATCCTGTTGTTGTGTAATGTGGTGCAGCAGTAAAGCGATACTAACTTCAACCTCATTAAAACTAAAAATTTCGCTTATCAATTGTTGTGTAAAAACCTGCCTTGCGCCTGTAAAGCGATCTGCAAGTGAGCCCTTGTGTGTAAGCGATTGCTGGCCTTTAATTACACTATCGTTACTAAATAATGTTGATGAAGATAATTTACTCAACAACACGATTCCCTCTAAACTGGTGCAACGGCTGAGTGCTACATACACTTGCCCACTGCTGAAAGAAGAACCTGCATCAATCATTACTTTTTCAAAAGTTAACCCCTGGCTTTTATGAATGGTAATGGCCCAGGCCAAACGCAAAGGGTATTGTGTAAACGTGCCCATGATTTCCTGTTCTAATTTTCCATCGCTGCGGTTTAAAGTATAACGGGTATTCTCCCAGGTTTCTTTAACCACTTCAATATCCACACCATCGCAGTCTACAACAATTTTATTTTTCTCTAATAATTTCACCACGCCAATCTTTCCATTAAAATATCTTTTTGCAATTACATCATTTTTTAAAAACATTACCTGTGCACCTTCCTTCAATATTAATTCTGCTTCTGCAGGAAAAATATGTTCCGGAAAATCTTCTTCTATTGCTGCTTTAAAAGTAAAAGCGTTGGTAAATAAATTTTCTATTTTTCTTTGGTTAATTTCCGCAGCTTGTTTATTGTGAGAGGTGAGTGTAATATATTTTTCTCCTGGCATGGGAGAAAACAACGGATCGTAGCGCATGTGCAGGTCTTCAAAATCATCGGCATCCATTTGGTTGTTGCGAACTTTATTTAGCAGGCGTACAAACGAATCTTCTTTTTGCCGGTAAATTTTATTCAGTTCAATAAGCAACGGCATTTGTTCTTTAATGGCCATGCTATCAAAGAAAAATGGGCTGGTATAATATTCCTGTAAAATAGCCCACTCGTGGTTTTGTGCTACCGGGGGCAACTGGTGTAAGTCGCCAATGCATAATAATTGTACACCGCCAAAAGGCGTATCATAATTGCGGCGGATGCTTTTTAAAATAGTATCAATAGCATCCATCACATCGCAACGCACCATACTTATTTCATCAATTACCAGCACCTCCATTTTACGCAGCAATTGCTGGCGCTGTTTGTTGTACCTTATTTTACCCAGCAACTCTTCCTTATGATTTCTGGTGGGTAAAAATGGATGAAAGGGCAATTGAAATAAACTGTGCAGCGTTACACCACCCGCATTAATGGCCGCTACACCTGTTGGTGCTGCTACCACAATATTTTTGGTGGCGTTTTCTTTTAAGTATTTTAAAAAAGTGGTTTTGCCCGTACCGGCTTTACCGGTGAGGAAAATGTTTTCAGATGTTTCGGTTACAAAGCGGTATGCAAGGTCGAATATTTCGTTGCGTTCTATGGTAGTTGTCATTCCTTTATGTTTTGATATCGAATATACAAATGGCGAATATCGAATGTTGTTTAATATAAGCAGTTAACAATATCCGAAAGGATCAATGATAAATTTATGCATACAAAATTTGTAAAATTACTGACAGTTAAAACTGAATAATATTAGATATTCGCAAATTCGAAATTTTACTCCGTGGTTGAATTTTTTAAATTTGCCTTCGCTGTTCTTCCCTGTGCTGTAAAAATAGCTGTAAGTTCTTTAGCTTCTTTTATTAATAAAGAAAGTTTTTCTGCTTTTATAATTTCCGCTTCGCAAATTATTTCTAACCAAAAATATGATTCATCTGCCTCTTCTTCAATTACATTTAGTTTATAAACAAAATCTTTTTTTGATTTTGCCTTTATTGCAGCCCTGTAATTTGCAGCAACAGATGTAGCGCTGCGTATTAATTGTTTTAGTAAAATACGGTCAATATCATCCCCTTTTAAACTTTTGCCCAGCTTAATTATGCGTAAGGCAAATTGCTTGGTTCTGTTTTTTAAATCCTCATTGGTCATGACGCTTTATTTATTAATTTAGGTAATACCGAATTTGCGAATATCGAATGTGTAGAAAGTATGATTAACAGAAAACCTTTCAATATTACAAACATTCGATATTCACCCATTCGCCATTTTACATTGCCTTAAGCGGCAGGCTTCTCACCGCCAATCAGCAGTAACTCATTTACCTGTATTTCGGTAACGTATCTTTTAATACCATCTTTATCGGTGTAGCTGCGGTTGATGAGCTTTCCTTC
>NZ_JANMUN010000146.1:0-6737 GCF_031391665.1 Ferruginibacter sp. | reverse complement strand
CGTTAACGGAGAATGATCTGCTTGTTACCGAAAGCGAATACAAAACACAAACCGCCACGGTTTTTAATGATCGACATCAGTCACAGTATGATCCTGTACGGAGAAGACCGGATCACTCCCGCCAAAATGGTGGCAATGGCTCTTGCGGAGATGATCAGGCGAAAATATCCAAAGGACAGTCTCGATATCATTGTGTTTGGAAACGATGCCTGGCCGATACAATTAAAAGATCTGCCGTATCTGCAGGTGGGACCTTATCACACCAATACAGTTGCTGGTTTAGAATTGGCCATGGACTTGTTACGCAGAAGACGTAACCCCAACAAACAAATTTTTATGATAACCGATGGTAAACCTACTTGCTTAAAAGTGGGTGCCCGTTATTATAAAAATAGTTTTGGTGTGGACAGAAAAATTTTAAATCGTTGCATGAGCCTTGCTACACAATGTAAAAAAATAAAAGTTCCTATCACTACATTTATGATTGCTACCGATCCTTATTTACAAAAATTTGTACAGGAGTTTACAGAGTGTAATAATGGTAAAGCTTTTTTTGCAGGATTGGATAAATTGGGATCGTTTATTTTTAAAGATTTTGAGAGCGGGAAAAGAAAGACGGTTTATTAATTTTACCCAAAGATTATTTGTTTGTGCCTTTGGCACAAAACATTAGCCACAAAGGCACGAAGGCACTAAGGTTATTTCTTCGAAATAAAAAACAGCCAAATAATGTATTCACAATTATCAGAAAGGGAAGAGTTTTTAGGAAAGCAAATTGTAGATGCTGCTTATAAAGTACATAAAGAATTAGGCCCTGGCTTATTGGAGAAAATTTATGAGGCCTGCTTTTGTTATGAATTAGAAAAGAAAGGTATCCCTTACAAAAGGCAGATTGATTTGCCTTTCTTTTACGATGATAAATTCTTTGATGAAGGATTGAGGCTGGATGTATTTGTTGATCAGTTAGTAGTATGTGAATTGAAAGCAAAAGATATTTTGAATGCCCTATGGCTGGCACAACTTAAAAGCCATCTTAAATTAACAAAACTGAGATTGGGGTATTTAATTAATTTCAATGTTCCTTTAATTAAAGATGGCATTAAAAGATTTATTCTTTAAATTATTAAAAGCCCACAAAACGGCTTGCCGTTTTTCTTTGTGCCTTCGTGTCTTTGTGGCCAAAATTGTTTTACGTAGTAAAATAATAAACAAAGCTTTCATCAAAAAGTAAACAATTCTAATTTATCAACACAATACCAATTTAGTGATTTATAAAAAATAAAAATGGACAATAACAAAATCAAAACACTCGGCGAATTAAAGAAAAGCGGCTATGTTTCAAAAAGTATCAAACAGGAAATCCGTGATAACCTTATTAAAAAAATTAAAGCAAAAGAAAATCCCTTCCCTGGTATTTTGGGTTACGAAGATTCGGTGATACCGGATACCGAAAGAGCATTATTATCGCAGCATAATATTTTGTTTTTGGGTTTACGTGGCCAGGCAAAAACCCGTATGGCAAGGCAAATGATTGAGTTGCTGGATGAATATATTCCCATTGTTGCAGGTAGTGAAATTAATGATGATCCGTTGAAGCCGGTATCTAAATATGCAGTGGACCTTATTGCAGAAAAAGGTGACGAGACACCCATTGCATGGCTGCATAAAAAACAACGCTACGGCGAAAAATTGGCAACACCAGATGTAAGTGTGGCTGATCTAATCGGTGATATTGATCCTATAAAAGCCGCTAATTTAAAATTAAGTTTTGCAGATGAAGGTGTATTGCATTACGGCATTATTCCAAGAAGTAACCGCAGCATTTTTGTAATAAATGAATTGCCCGACTTGCAGGCAAGGATACAGGTTTCGCTGTTTAATATTTTAGAAGAAGGCGATTTGCAAATACGTGGTTTTAAACTGCGGCTACCGTTAGACGTATTGTTTGTATTTACTGCCAACCCCGAAGATTACACCAATCGTGGAAGTATTGTTACTCCATTAAAAGACCGTATTGAAAGCCAGATACTCACCCACTATCCAAAAAGTATTGAAACCTCATTAGCCATTACCGAACAGGAAGCTGGCATTAGTGAAGAACAATCTTCAAGAGTAAAAGTGAGTGATTTAATAAAACGTTTAATTGAGCAGGTGGCTTTTGAAGCAAGAGGCAGTGAACTGGTAGATAAAAAAAGTGGCGTGAGTGCAAGGCTTACCATCAGCGCTTATGAAAATGCAGTGAGTGCTGCAGAACGCCGTGCAATTATTAATAATGAAAAAGAAACACAGGTTTGGTTGAGTGATCTGATTGGTATCATTCCATCAATAACAGGAAAAATAGAATTGGTATACGAAGGTGAGCAGGAGGGGCCGTACCAGGTTGCTTTTAATTTATTAGAGAAATCTATCCGTACGCAATTTGGTTTGTACTTTCCTAATCCTGATACTTTAAAAAAGAAAAGAAGTAAAGAAGCAGTACCGGATGATAATCCTTACAAATCGATCACACGTTGGTTTGATGCAGGTAACAGCCTTAATAATTTTTTTGAAACTAAAGATGAAGACAAAGTGCAGTTGCTGTATAAAGTTGATGGCTTACATGCGCTGGTGAAAAAATATTTTAAATCGGCAAATGAAAAAGAAAATGCATTGCTGATGGAATTTGTTTTACATGGCCTTGCAGCACATTCTTTAATCAGCAAAAAAGTTTTAGAAGGTAAAATTGAATTTAAAGATTTGATGGGCAGCATGCTTAACATAGGCAGCCAGCATTTTAGTGAAGAAGATTTTAATGAAGATGATTTTAATTGATAAGAAAAAATAAGATTTATAAAAATGCCGCAATAAAAAAATTGCGGCATTTTTTTATTGAAGCAATTAAAATTTATACCCAAATGCAATGCCTGCGTAATAAGGAATAAAAAATCCTCTGCCAAAAACAGGATTTATTGCGGCCCTGAAAAAGAAACCTCCATCTTTTGGTTGCATACGGTAACCAAAATTTAAATGGCCGAATGTGCTGCTGAAATCGCTGTTGCTGGTGCCATCGTTGGCATTTACAATTGTAGCACCAGCTCCCAATTCAAAATAATGCTTACTATCTTTTCCTAAAAGATAGTTTAAACCTAAAGGAATAAAAATCAGGGTTGCCCTATCCGTACCTGTACCAATACTAAATCCACCAAAGCCTACTCTCCCACCAATACCACTTTCTGATTTGGTAAAACGCATATCGTAATTAATAGATGCAAGACCCGGACCGCCAATCTCAAAAAAAACTGCCTTGGCAGGTGAAGTAACATCTGCATCACCTTTTCCATATTGACCATTGGTGTTTAAAAATAGTAAAGTGATGATGAGTACAAAAAATAATTTCTTCATAATGTTAATTTTAAGTTTAAGGTTAAGTTATTATACAGACGATTACAATTATTAAAATGCTGCTTAAGTTTTTTGTTAAATAATATTAACTTCTCTTTCTAAAACTACTCCAAATTTTTCTTTCACGCTGGTAATTATCATTTCGCTTAAATTAAATATTTCATCGCCATTAGCTTTGCCGTAGTTAACCAGCACCAATGCCTGCTTTTCGTGGCAACCTGCATCGCCTTTTCTGTAGCCTTTAAAACCACACTGCTCAATTAACCAGCCCGCCGCTAATTTTACATTGCCATTGGGTAAGTTGTAGCCAACAATACCAGGGAACTTTGAATATAGAATGTCTAATATCGAATGTGTTACTTCGGGATTTTTAAAAAAACTTCCGGCGTTACCAATTTTTGATGGATCAGGTAATTTAGATGTTCTAATATTTATCACCGCATCCGAAATTACTTTTATACTTAATTCTTTTACGTCCATTTTTTCCAACTCCTGTTCTATTGCTCCATAAGACGTATTGAAATGCGGAATTTTATTTAGTTTGAAAATTACATTGGTAATTATAAACTGGTTTTTATATTTTTTTTTAAACACACTTTCCCTGTATCCAAATTCGCAATCGTTTAAAGTAAAGTGGTGTATTCTTTTTTCTGTAAGATGAAAAGCCTCTAGTGCATAAAATACTTCTTTTAATTCCACCCCATACGCTCCAATATTTTGCATGGGGCTGGCACCCACATTACCGGGGATAAGTGATAGATTTTCTACGCCTGCAAAATTATTGTTGATGCAATACAGTACAAACTGGTGCCAGTTTTCGCCTGCGGCGCATTGTACGTAAACATAATGTTCATCTTCTTTAATAATTTTTATGCCCTTTATTTCATTTTTTAAAACCAGACCATCAAATTTTTTGGTAAAGAGAATGTTACTTCCGCCGCCGAGAATAATAGTTTGGGGTTTGGCGTTTGGAGTTTGATGTTTATTAAAATCCAGCAGTTCATTAATTTTTTCAACTGTATTGAAGGTTGCAAAATATTTTGCAGTTACATCTATACCGAATGTATTTAATTTTTTGAGAGAGAAATTTTCCTGTACCTGCATTTTTAATGTATAATATGGACAAAGCTAAATAGAAATTTTTGGTTGAATGGAGCGTCGCCAATGAAGTCAAATAGAATTACAACTGCCTGTCACAAAAAACTTACAACATAATTTGTTACAGCCTCCTGCAACCGCCGTCAGGGTTTATAACCGCTGACGGGGTTGTATCAGTTCGTATCAACATCTACAACCACATGTACACTCTTATAATTTTTTTCTCCCGTTAATAAATTAATATGGTTGCGGATAACTTTTTTATACGTCATACTCATACCATATTCTTTAGGCAGCTTAATTAATATTTCCTTTAAATACTGGTTGCGTATGCGGTCAATAACCGGTGCTGCAGGGCCAACAATATATTCTTTTAAATCCTGACGAAGCAGAGCAGCAAGTTTATCAGCCGCATTGGCAACAACTGTTTTGTCTTTATGTTTTAAAGTTAATAAAACAATACGGCTGTACGGCGGATAAAAAAATTGCTGCCGGTTTACAATTTCGTTTTGATACAAACCTTTATAATCGTGTTGCTGTACCAATTGCAATACGGGGTGCTTTACATTGGTGGCTTGTATAATTACTTTACCCTGTATTTTTTTTCTGCCGGCACGGCCACTCACCTGCTCCATCAATTGAAAAGCACGTTCGTTAACCCTGAAATCGGCAAAGCTTAATAAACCATCTGCATCTAAAATGCCTACTAAATTTACTTTATCAAAATCCAAACCTTTTACCACCATTTGAGTACCCACTAAAACATCAATCCGTTTTTGTTCAAACTGCTGTATCAAAACATCGTGGGCATTTTTTCCCCGCACGGTATCCATATCCATTCTCGCCACTTTTGCATCCGGGAAAGTTTCCTGCAATTGTTCTTCAATTTTTTCGGTGCCGAAATTTCGCTGTACAAATTTATCGCTACCGCAAGCGGCACAGGTATGCACCGGCGGATAAGTAGTGCCACAGTAATGACAAACCAGTTTATTGCTGAGTTTATGAAAGGTCAGTGACACATCACAATATTTGCATTGCGGTATCCAGCCACAGGTGCTGCAAACCTGGTAAGGGGAATAACCCCGACGATTTTGAAAAAGAATCACCTGCTTGTTTCTTGCCATCACCTCATTCACTGCTTCCACCAGTTGCGGTGACAACATCACTTTCGTCCTGTCCTTCTGCATGATTTTCCGGGTATCAATCATTTCAATAGGGGGTAGTTTCAAATCGCCATATCGCTGCAGCAGCTCCACTAACCCATATTTGCCGTTGCTGGCATTGTAATAACTTTCTATCGAAGGTGTGCCACTACCGAGCAATGTTTTGGCACCAAACAATGAAGCAAAATAAATGGCTGCATCTCTCCCATTGTACCTTGGCGCCGGTTCCTGTTGTTTATAGGAAGTATCATGCTCTTCATCACAAATAATCAAGCCTAAATCCTGGTAAGGTAAAAAAACAGAAGATCTTGCGCCGAGGATGACTCTTAATTCGCCATTCTTTACTTTATTCCATATTTCCACTCTTTCATTCTGTGAAAACTTGGAATGATAAATGCCGATATATCCACCAAAATGTTTTTGCAGCCGTCGTATGATTTGTGAAGTGAGTGCAATCTCCGGCAACATGTATAATACCTGTTTTCCTTGCTTTATATATTCTTCAATCAGTTTAATGTAAATATTTGTTTTGCCGCTGGAAGTAATACCGTGTAATAAACAAACTGGTTTATCTCCTAACAATTCCTGTGTTTGTTCAAAAGCTTTTTGTTGCGCTTCCGTCAGTTCAAAATCAATCTGAACATTTTTTGGCAAATATTGGATACGGTCAACGGTTCTTTTTTCTGACCGGAGTATTTTCTTTTCCACCAGGCCTTTCAACTGTGCATCTGAAGCTCCTGATTTTTTCAGCAGGGATGATTTTATTACTTCTCCCTCTGTTTTCACCAGGTGCAGGTAACTTAACAATAATTCCATTTGCTTGGGAGCTTTTGTCCAGTTGTTCAGCAGCTCAGATAATTTATCTTCTTTATCGTACTCCGGGTTCAACAGCACATAGGTCTCTTTCTTTGGTGTATAGGTTTGTTTGAGCGCTTCCCAGACAAAACAAACTTTTTTATCGATCAGTTTCTTTACAACAGGGTAAACATGAGAAGCATCCAGTATTTGCTGCACTTCGCTTAAATGCAATTCCTTCTTTAGTTCCAGGGCTTCTGCTACCAGGTATTCTTCATCATTAAGGTTGCTGAAGTCGGG
>NZ_JANMUN010000031.1:0-21395 GCF_031391665.1 Ferruginibacter sp. | reverse complement strand
TTTTTATGCTCACATTCAATTCAAAACCAACCAGCAAAACCAGCGAATTAATAAAGATAAGTGCCATCAGCATTATTATGGTACCAATTGAGCCATACAGCGCATTGTATTTTCCAAAATTATTAACAAAAGAAGAAAAGGCTAATGTAGCCAGGATGCATAAAAAAGTAGCCAGTATAGTTCCCGGCGAAACTAATTTCCAGCGTTTATGAACAGATGGGGCGTATTTATAAATGAAGGCTATAGAATAAAATACAAGCAAAGCAATAACTACCCAGCGAAAATAGAAAATGAAATCTTTCCAAAAATTACTTTTTACCCCTAACCAATTTAAAACTGCACCCTGTGTAATTAACAAAATAAGACAAGCCAGTACCAATCCAAAAATTAAAACTGTAAGCCTGATTGCAATCCAGCGCTTCTGCAATCCTTTTCTTTTGGCAAAGCCAATATAATTTTTATTGAAAGACCGCATTAAACCCATCATAGCGTTTGACGCAAAAAACAGTGCTAATATTAAACCGAAGGAAAGCAATCCAATTTTATCTCCTTTTAAAAAAGAATCTACAAACTTAATAATATTTTCGTTGTAGGCTTTTGCAGGAACAATATCAGTAATTAAAACATGCAACTGGGTTTTAATACTTGACTTAGATATAAAAGGTAAACTTGGGATAAGTGTAAATAAAAATAAAAACGATGGTGGTATTGCCATTATAAAATTATAAGAAATTGCCGATGCTCTTTCAGTAAGCCCTACCGTTTTAACTTGTTTATAAAAAAACTTGAGTACATCAAAAAGTGGTACGCCTTCAAAACCCGGTAAATACCAGTGTTTGCTTTTGCGTAAAATAAAAGCAAGCGGTGTTTTGGTTACCAATATGCGTTCCAGCTTAGTCATTATGCTACAAGGTAATTTTTTTTTTGCTGAATATAATTACTAACGCACTAATTGTATTTTTAAGAACACTTAATTATTTTTACGGAGTAGTAGCTTTTGCTGCCTTGACTTTTATCAAACTGTCTAATGCATTTTGATACGCTTTAGCAAAAACTAAATGCTCTGCATAGGTAGTTGCAAAATTTGAATAGCCATTAAAGTCGGGTTTTGCAACAAAGAAAATATAATTGGTTTGCGGGGCATTTAAAACTGCATCAATTGTTTTTGATGATGGTGTACAAATGGGCCCGGGTGGTAAACCCGTTTGCCGGTAAGTGTTGTACGGCGATGGATACTCAAGATGTTTGTGTAAAATTCTTTTTAAACCAAAATCTTTCATAGCAAATTTTACGGTGGGGTCAGCTTCTAATTTCATCCCTGTTTCAATACGGTTGATGTAAACACTGGCAATCTTTCCTTTATCTTCTTCTTTATTGGTTTCTTCTTCTACAATACTTGCCATAGTATAAACCTGCTTTGGTGTCATATTTAATGCAGTAGCTTTACTTCTTCTTTCATTATTCCAAAATTTTACCTGATCGCTGTACAATTTTTTAAAAATTTTTGCAGGAGAAGTATTCCATAAAATACTGTAGGTGTTGGGTATTACCGCCGTCATTAAAGTGTTGCTGTCTAAATTATATTTTCTTATAGAATCATTATTATTTAAAAAAGAAATAAAACTTAAAGAATCGCATTCAAAGTTGGCTGCAACTTTTTGGGCCAGGTCTTCTTTAGTTCTTATTTTATTAATGACCAAATTAACCGGCACCTGATTGCCCGAACGCAGCATGCGTATTAAACTAAAAAGGCTCATGCCATTTTTAATTTCGTAACGGCCGGCTTTTACAACTTTGGGATAGTTTAATTTTTTTGCAACCTGGTTAAACCAAAATTCGCTTTGTATAATTTTTAAGTCGTGCAAATCTGTTTTTACGCCTTCATAATTATCACCCGTTTTTATGTAGAAATATTTTTTTTCAGGAGCATTTACAGTTGGTCCAAAAACTTTCCAACCTATAAAACCACCGCCGGCTAAAAGTATAAGTAAGAGGAAGTAAATTATTTTTTTTATCATGATTGTTTTATGTGAGGCAAAGTAAAATAAAAAACCCCGGTGTTACCATCGGGGCTATTAAATATTTTATAAACTTTATAATTTATTTAGGAGTATCAGTTTTTGGCTGTGCCGTACCAGGCATTGGAACTGTTGGCGAAGGTGCAACTGATCCTTTTGCCGGAGAGGTTGAAGTTTCTTTAAGTAAATCGTTAGGTTTTGCGTTGCCAGCACCAGATTTTGGTATAAATGCAGGCGAAACAATGCAAAGTATGCCAACAATAGCAGCAAATACCCAGGTGCCTTTTTCAAGTACATCGGTAGTTTGTTTTACACCCATTAACTGGTTGCTGAAACCACCCAAACTGGCTGATAAACCGCCACCCTTGGGGTTTTGAATCAATACTATCAATCCTAATATAACTGAGGCAATAATTACTAAAATTCCAAATAACACTAACATAATCTATCCTTTTAATTGTTCAATTTTGGCTGCAAAGTAAGCGATTTTAGAGGGATTGAGCAAACTTAATTTTTTATACAGTTCCGCAGCTTTTTCCGTCTTTCCCTGTTGCAGCAGCACTTCGGCCATAGCTTCGGTAAGCACTTCGCCTTCGGTATTGCTTTTTGCGGCCAGTGTTTGTATCACCATATCGGCAATGCCGGCACTGGCTTGTGTATCGGCAACATGTATTTTCTTCATGGTTTTAAGCCAGCCGGTAAAACTTTTTAATTGCATGCCTAACTTATCCGTCGGTTGCACTTCTTCACTAAGTTTAATACCCTGCGATGCAAAATAATCTACCAAATGCATGGGTTCAAAAGTAAGGGCATCTGCATTGCTGGTATTTACTTCGGGAATATTGATATTAATTTTTATGGGAGCAATTTCTTTTTCTGTTATCGTTTCATCATCATCGTTGTCCGCATTTTCTGCCAGCATCAATTGTTCGGCTGTTGGGCTTACAGTTTCGGGGGGTTCAATACTTTTTTCCTGGGTAGAAGAAATTATTATTGCAGTTATTGCATTGTCATCATCGTTACCTTCATTTTCTGCAGGCAGTATTTCAGTTGTAATTTCCTGAGAAACCGATGCTGGTTTTTGCAATTGAAAATTTAACCAATGCGGATTATTAAAAAGTATGGCAGTTTTTGCTGCCTGCAAATCATACCCTGCATCACCCGGTTTTATTTGCTGTAATAAATAAAAATGTGCCGCCGCAAAATAGGGATGTTGTTTTGTTACGGCTGCTAAAAAATCTTTAGCGGGTACACCGGAATGGTTCTCTTTTGTTATAAAATTAAATAGAGGAGAAGGCTGCTGCATATTTCAAAGCTAAACTACAAACTACAAATGGCAAACTGTTTTTTACCAGTTAGAAAAAATTTTATTAAAAACGGCATCTACAATATTGCCAATAATTTTTGTACTGTTGGCCGATTCGGCCTGTGCAAGGCTTTGTGTGGCAGGAAAATCTACATAAGTGCTTACATCAGTTTCAAAATTTTTCTTATCGTCGAGTATATTTTTAAAAACAAGGTGAAAAGAAATATTGAGCCGGTTTAAACTGGCGTTTGTACCGGTAATACCTGTGGTACTGGTATAATATTGGGTAACACTTCCGTTGATATCGTAATGGGCATCGTCGCTGTTGGTTTGGCGGAGCCGTGTGGTATTAATAATTTTTTGCTTCAATTTTTCGGTTAACTGAGGCGCCAATTGCACATTTACATATTGTGCTTTATTACTTAAAGGATTAACCCGGAATGTTTTTACTTCCTCCGGAATGGGTGAAGTATCTTTAAAACCATATTTGCAGGTGGAGTAGGAGAAAACAACAATAAGCAATATGCAAATCGGCAATAGAAATACTTTGCTTATTGCACTCTGCTTATTGGTAATTGCCCATTGTCCATTGCCCATTATTTTACTCTTCAATATCATACTCTTTCAATTTTCTGTACAAAGTCCTTTCACTAATCCCCAAATCAAGCGATGCATCTTTACGTTTGCCTTTATGTTTTTTCAATGCTTTTATGATCAATTCTTTTTCTTTATCCATAATACTTAACGATTCTTCCACATCTTCGTGCTGGTGAATATCGTTGTTATTACCCTGGTGTAAAATTACCGGTTGCGATGAGGAGCCGGGTAATACATTTCCATTATTGCTGCTGTACTCTTTTATGTCATCTGCAAAAACCGGTGCATGATTGTGGGCAATGTTTGGGTTTTGCAGTAAATCGTAAAACATCTTTTTTAATTCGTTCACATCTTTCTTCATGTCGAAAAAGAGTTTGTATAAAATTTCTCTTTCGTTGGCAAATTCCGTTTGGCTTACCACACCAGCCCCACCAGATAATACCGGTAACCTTGAATAATTATGTTCGGGTAAAAAACTTTTTAATTGAGCGGCATTAATATTTTTATTCTGGCTCAGCACCGAAATTTGCTCTGCAATATTCTTCAATTCCCTCACATTACCCGGCCAGCTGTAGTTAATTAACACATTTTTTGCCTCTTCATCCAGTTGTACCGGCGGTGCTTTGTATTTATCTGCAAAGTCGGCCACAAATTTTCTGAACAGTAAAGGAATATCATCTTTTCTATCCCGTAAAGATGGCACTCTAATGGGCACAGTATTTAAACGGTAATATAAATCTTCTCTGAATCTCCCGGTTTGTGTAAATTCAATAAGCTCTTTATTGGTTGCAGCAATTACCCTGACATCTGTTTTTTGTACTTTGCTGGAGCCTACACGGATGTATTCACCGGCTTCCAGTACACGAAGCAAACGGGCCTGTGTACCTAAAGGCATTTCACCAATTTCGTCTAAGAAAATAGTACCGCCGTTTACCGTTTCAAAATAACCCTTGCGGCTTTCCATGGCACCGGTAAAACTTCCTTTTTCATGGCCAAATAATTCACTGTCGATGGTCCCTTCGGGAATGGCGCCGCAGTTAACTGCAATAAAAGGGTTGTGTTTTCTTGCAGATAAGGCATGAATGATCTGTGAGAAAACTTCTTTACCCACACCACTTTCTCCATTAATTAAAACAGACAGATCGGTATTGGCCACCTGGGTGGCAATATTTAATGCATGGTTTAATGCAGGTGCATTACCAATTATTGCGAAACGATTTTTTATGCTTTGTAAATCCATACCCCCTCCGCCCCCTGAAGGGGGAACTTGGTTTAAAATTATTTAAAATTATTTCCTATTCTTTCTAAAGTTGCTTCAAGATGATACAAAATGTCTTCGTTTGAAAATCTTAAAACTTTTATTCCTAAATTTTCTAAATCTGTTTGCCTAATGTGATCATTATTTTTTACATCCGCCAAATTATGAATACTACCATCAATTTCAATTATTAATTTTTAGAATGGCAATAAAAATCAGCTATGTAAATTGATATCGGATATTGTCTTCTAATCTTTAATTGAGGAAAGTATTCTTTTAATCTCCCCCATAAAATCATTTCCGTAGCCGTTACATTATTTCTTAATTTTTTTGCTAATTCAAATATTATCGGACTTGCTCCATAAAACATTGAACTTTTGCATTCTTGATTCTCAGAAGAAGACACTGTTATTTTCAATTTTAATCTGTTCAAATAAATAAAAGAACTTTAAATTTTGTACTGTAAAGTTCCCCCTTCAGGGGGCGGAGGGGGTTACTATTTCACCAAACAAAGTTCCAGCTGTGCAGGAAGTAATATTCACAAAAACATATTCCCCTTTCTTTAAGTTGCCTTTTTCAAATATCACCACTTTATTCTGATCATTTCTTCCCTGTAATTCATTCTCGTTTTTCTTACTCGTGCCTTCAATTAATACTTTAAATGTTTTGCCCACATCCCTTTGCATGCTGTGTAAAGATTGTATGCGGTGCAGGTCGATCATTTCCTGCAACCTTCTTTTCTTCACTTCTTCCGGTATATCATCTTTAAATCTTCTTGCTGCTAAAGTGCCGGGGCGTTCGCTGTAAAAATACATGTAGGCCAGATCGTACTGGCAGTACCGCATCAGGCTTAAAGATTCCTGATGGTCTTCTTCCGTTTCGGTACAAAAACCGGTGATCATATCGGTGCTTAAACCGCAATCAGGTATAATTTCTTTAATGCGGTTTACTTTAGCAATGTACCACTCACGGCTGTATGTTCTGTTCATCAATTGTAAAACCCTGCTGCTGCCGCTTTGTACGGGCAGGTGAATATAATTGCAAATATTATCGTACTTAGCAATGGTAAACAATACATCATCCGTAATATCTTTTGGATGCGAAGTGGAAAAACGAACACGGAGTAATGGATCAATCAACGCTACTTTTTCTAGTAATAGTGCAAAGGTTATTGCCTTTTCGCTAAGGTCATCTCCATTTCCTCCCCCTTCGGGGGAGATAGAGGGGGCTTGGTAATAACTATCTACATTTTGCCCCAGTAAAGTTACTTCTCGGTAACCTTCTTCAAATAAAGTTGCACATTCATTAATTATACTTGCTGCATCACGGCTTCTTTCACGCCCTCTTGTAAATGGCACCACACAAAAGCTGCACATATTATTGCATCCTCTCATTATACTTACAAAAGCATTTACGCCATTGCTGTTTAATCGTATGGGAGAAATGTCGGCATAAGTTTCATCACGGCTTAATAAAACGTTCACTGCTTTTTGTCCGGTTTCAGCTTCTTCAATTAAACCGGGTAATGTGCGGTAAGCATCGGGGCCAACCACTAAATCAACCAATTTTTCTTCTTCAATAAATTGTGCTTTCAACCTTTCGGCCATACAACCCAGCACACCCACCAATAAACCGGGATTGCTCTTTTTATATTTTCTAAATTCAGTTAATCTTTTTCTTACCGTTTGCTCGGCTTTATCTCTTATACTGCAGGTGTTGATGAAAATTAAATCGGCATCCTCCACATTTTTAGTAGCACCAAACCCATTGTTTTGTAAAATAGAAGCTACCACTTCACTATCAGCAAAATTCATGGCGCAGCCATAGCTTTCTATATAAAAATGTTTTTTATAAGCGTTGATATCATTAGCAAAAGGCGCATAAGCTTCTCCCTGCCTTACTTCATCATGTTCTTTAGGTGTCAATAACTCCAGCATTTTGCTCCGTATTTTTTAAGAGGGCAAAGATAAATGAAATGATGCAGATTGTGACAGGATGGCAGAAGCTGATTTATACAAATTATTAGACCGTTGATAATAAAAATGTCGTCTAATTAAGGTAATAAGATAAATTTGTTAACCAAAACCTTACTTTAATTGAAATTTCTTTGCTTCTTTATTTTTTCTGTACTTTTTTTAGATGTTCTTGCACAAAAGGATTCTGCCAAAGTAATTGCAAACCCAGGTATTATTATTGGCAATGTGCTGGATAACGAAAACTCCAAAGCCATTGCAGCCGCTACAGTTACGCTCAGTAAAATTGCAGACAGTTTATTTACAACAACTTTAATCACCGCTAAAGATGGCTCGTTTTTATTTGAGCAATTGCCTTACGGTTATTACCGCTTACAAATTAGCATGGTGGGCTACAGCAATTTAAGGTTAGACAGTATTTACTTGAGGGCCGAACGATATGATTTTGATTTGAACGATATTAAACTGAATAAAAAAACTACCGATTTAGAAGAAGTAATTATTTATGCAGAAAAACCACTTATTGAAAATAAAGATGGAAAAATAATTTTTAATGCAGGCGAATCGGCATTAAGTTCCGGTGCATCTACCACCGAATTATTAAAACAAACACCATTGGTAAATGTAGATAACGATGGTAAAGTACAACTGCGTGGTAAAGACGTGAAAATTTTAATTGATGATAAGCCGGTAGAATTAAACGGCAAACAATTGCAGGATTTATTAGAGAGTATGCCCGGCAGTATGATCGATAAAATTGAAGTGATGACCACACCACCACCGCAATATGCAAGCGAAAGAGGTGGCGTAATAAATATTGTAACTAAAAAAGGAAGAGTGGGTATGAGTGGCCGCTTAAATGTAAGTTATGGTACCCGTGGCGAAAATGGTATCAACGGAAATTTTGCTTACCGTAAAAATAAAATTGCATTAAACGTTAGCGCAGGTTTTGGTTACAACGAATTTGAAGGCAGCAGTTACAGCAACAGGCAAAATATTTATACAGATTCTGTAAATTATTTTAATACCACCGGCATTAACAGCAATAACAGTTTGCGGCCCAATGCAAGGGTTAGTTTTGATTACGAATTAAACAAACGCAATGCTTTTAATTTTACTGCATTTTACAACAGCAGTACTGCAGAAAGTAATAACAACAACCAATACACCAATATTAACAGCAACAATTTAATTTACAGGTTGAGTAACCGTTTTACGGCAACCAACATTACCAGTGCATCGCCAAATTTTAATGCTACCTATACCAACAAAGGCAAAAAGCCCGGTGTAGTTTTTAAAGTGATTACCGGTGTAAATTTTGGCATTAATAATAACGAAAGAGATTATTACCAGCAATTTTTAAACCCTGATTATTCTTTTACCGGCACAGACAGCAGCCAGCAGCAGGATACCAAAATAAAAAGTACCACCATCAGCATTCGTTTAAATTACGACAGGCCGCTGAAGAGCAATAAATTTTATCTTAACCTGGGCAATGGGTTGATAAGAACTAACAGCCACAATATTTTAAACACGGTGTTTTTAAAAAAGCCCGATAATATTTTTTTAAAAAACGAATTGCTGAGCAATGACATTAATTTTCATCAGAATATATTTTTTTACAGGGCCGCATTGCGCTATACCATACAACCCGATTTTAATATTACTGCCGGTACACAAATAGAGCAAACCGCCACCAATTTCGAAATTGTAAACAGCGCAGATGATTATGCCAACAATTACTGTAGTGCTTTACCATTTGTAACTGCCATAAAAAAATGGGAGAACGATGTTACCATTACTTTAAGTTACAAACGTACTATACAACGGCCGGGCTTAGCCCAGCTTAACCCCAGTGTTGATTATGGCGACCCATACAACACCCGTTTTGGTAACCCATACCTGCAACCATATTTTGCTGATAATTTCGATTTTATTATTGGTAAATGGAATAAAAAATATTACATCAATGCCTCAACGGGTTATAATGCATTGCAAAATATTTACAGCTCCATACGTACCCGCCAGCCCGATGGCAGCACTACCACCACCTGGCAAAACCTTAGTGGCCGAAAAGAATACGAAGCCAATACCTGGGGCGGCTACACCCTAAGTAAAAAAATAAAACTGAATTTGAGTTTGGGATACAGTTATAATGTGTACAGCAACCACGACAGAACCGTAAACCGCTACCGCAATGGAGGCTCCATTTTTTCAACCTTTAACGGCAGTTACCAGTTTAACGATTTACTCAATAGTAACGCAAGCATTACCTACAACCGATTTGCCAATCCGCAGGGCACCGTAAGAAGTACTTTAAGTATGAGTATGGGCGTGCAGCAAAAATTATTTAAAAAGAAAATGGTGCTGGCATTAAGTGTTATTGATCCCTTCAGGCAGCAGCAAAATAAAAACTTTACTTACGCCAGTAATTTTAATTTAGAAAGTTACAGTATTACTAAGACGAAGAATTTTAGAATTGCATTGAGTTATATTTTTAGTAAGAAAGTGAAGAAGAGTGGAAGAGAAGCTTTGCTGAAAAAATTGAAGAAATAATTGTATTAAATTTTTGCAGACAACTTCTTACTCAGCCAACTCTCTTTAACCGGCACAATCCATTTCTCCAGCAGTTCTTTTTTAGTAAGCACAATATTATTAAAGTATAACGTATCGCTATTAATAAAATTATTTTCAACCGCATAATTTAATTGCGGCAAAGGCAGTAATTGTATTTTATCTTTTAAAATAAAAGCCAGGTTTTGACGGTTAAACAAATCCACATTAAATTTTTGCTCAATTTCTTTTATTAAACGAACCGAACTATCAGTACTGCACCCACTAACACCACTTTGTGTTTCATCTGCCATTAAAATTATAAACTGCCCAAAAAACAAATTTGCAAAACCTTTTACCGTATCCCCATGGCTTTTCCAGTTAGCAACAAAATTGTTCAGCATGTCTTCCATTTCAAAAGCTTCGCTCATTAAAAATAAACGGCTGCTCTGGTAAATCCATACTTTGGAGTTATCATCAAATTCAGAAGGAATATGTGCTGTTATGTCTGTATTCATTGTCGTGAAATATTTTATTCAAACATCAATCTCAAATTTAATCTTCTACTTTTCCCTCTCCGCCAGCTGGCGGAAGGATAGGAGGGGCTGCTCTACATCGCCGCCGCCACCAATTCCGCAATATCCAGCACCTGCACATCGCCTTCCTTTTCATTACTCTTTACACCATCCGTCATCATAGTATTGCAAAACGGGCAGGCCGCAGCAATAACGGATGCACCTGTTGCCAACGCTTCTTTGGTTCTTTCTAAATTAATTCTTGTATCACCTTTTTCTTCTTCTTTCCACATTTGTGCACCACCGGCACCGCAGCATAAACCATTGCTTTTGCAGCGTTTCATTTCTACCAGCTCTGCATCTAAAGCTTCTAAAACTTTTCGGGGTGCTTCGTAAATATTATTGGCACGGCCTAAATAACAGCTGTCGTGGTAAGTAATTTTTTTTCCTTTAAAAGTACCGCCTTCACTCATTTTAATTTTGCCTTCATCAATCAGTTGCTGTATAAATGTAGCATGATGAATGACTTCGTAAGTGCCTCCCAGTTCGGGATACTCATTCTTCAATGTATTAAAACAATGCGGACAGGCAGTAACAATTTTTTTTATGCCATAACCATTCAATATTTGTATATTTTGATAGGCCATCATTTGAAACATAAACTCGTTGCCGCTGCGCCTTGCAGGGTCGCCGGTACACATTTCTTCTTTACCCAAAATGGCGTATTTGGTACCCACCTTATCTAAAATGGTAACAAATGCTTTGGTAATTTTTTGAGCCCTTTGATCAAAACTTCCGGCGCAACCCACCCAAAATAATATTTCGGGGTTTTCGCCATTCGCCGTCATTTCGGCCATTGTTGGTACATGCATAAGTAATTATTTCTATCAGCAAATGTAATTAATAGTTTTACGATTGCGGTTTGATGTTTAGGGTTTATTTTTGACGATTATAAACAAGCATTTGAAAAATATCTTAAACAAAATAACCAATTGGGAAGCCTGGCCGTTTAAATTGCTGTATGCACCCATTACTCCTGTTTGGCTTTGGTACATCATAAAATCAAATGCAGTTTGGTTTTTTACCAGCAGTAACCCCAAACTTACTTTTGGCGGTATGGAAGGCGAACCTAAAAAAGAAATGTACGATCTGCTGCCGCAGGAATTGTATCCCACCACTTTTAATGTATTGCCAAAAGAAGATTTTACTTCGGTACTGCAGCGGTTAACAAAAACTGATATTCCCTATCCGTTAATTGTAAAACCCGAAGTGGGAGGGCAGGGAGTTTTATTCAGAAAAATTGATACCGAAGAAGAATTTAGCGCTTATCATAAAAAAGTGCCGGTGGAATACATTGTACAAAAAATGGTGCATTACCCGATGGAGGTAAGCGTTTTTTATATCCGTCATCCTAAAGAAAATAAAGGAAGGGTGACAGGTTTTTTACATAAAATTCCTTTGCAAATTACAGGCGATGGAAAACATACCGTAGAAGAATTAATTCTGCAGCACCCCAAAGGCAATAAAAGATTAGGAGAATTGCACAGCAAGCATAAAGAAAAATGGCATGATGTGTTAACGGCCGGAGAAAAATATATGCTGAGTTATGCGGCCAACCACAACCGTGGTGCCCACTTTGTTGATTTAAAAGAGCACATTGACGAAAAATTAGTTTCGCTTTTTGACAGCATAAGTATAAGAGTGAATGATTTTTTTTATGGCCGCTACGACATTATGTGCAGTAACGTAGAAGATCTAAAAAATGGCCAAAATTTTACCATCCTGGAATATAATGGCTGTGGTGCTGAGCCCAATCATTTTTACGATACCGGTTATACCTTAACCGGGGCATACAAAGAAATACTGATGCACTGGAAAGCGCTGTACAAAATAAGTAAATACAACCGTGAACAGGGACTTGCGCCCTGGCCTTTTTTAAAAGGCAGAAAATTTTTAAAAGAAGCAAATGCAAATTTTAAAATGATGAAAGCCGCTGATGAACAAATGGGGTAAAATATGAAATGGCGAATGTGCGGATATCGAATGTCTGCTGCAGTTTAAAAATATTCGCTATTCGATATTTTTCAAATCGACATTTTTCAGTTCGATATTTTAAATTCGATATTAACTGATGCAGAAACTAATAAAAATTTTTTGTTGGGGATTAATGATAAGCTTTTTGGGAAGCCTGCCATTAGGTACACTCAACATTGCAGCCATGCAAATTGGCATACAGGAAAGTATTAAAGATGCGATGTATTTTTCATTGGGATCACTACTGGTAGAAATGATTTATGTAAGAATTTCATTGGTGGGTATTGATTGGGTGCGTAAGCAGGAAAAATTAATGAAAGCAATGGAATGGGTTACCTTGGCTATTATTATTGCATTGGCTGTTGGTAGTTTTATTGCTGCAGCCGGCAGTGGTGCAAACGAAAAAAATGTACTGCTGCAAAATAATATGCACCGTTTTTTACTCGGCATGTTTATGTGCGCCATTAACCCGGTACAAATACCCTTTTGGTTTGGATGGAGCACCGTTTTATTTACAAAAAAAATATTGGAGCCAAAGAAAAGCCAGTACAACAGTTATATTGTTGGTATAGGAGTAGGAACTTTATTGGGCAACTGCGTTTTTATTTTTGGCGGCAAATGGATGGTAAGCAGGATTGCCAACAGCCAGCAATATTTAAACTGGATTATAGGAACCATATTTGCAATTACTGCAATAATACAGCTGGTAAAAATATTGATGAAAAAAGATGCGGTTACAAAGTTTAAAGAAAACAAAACCGGTTAATCAACAATAAGCAGTTTGCATCCGTTTACTGATGACGAACGGTGTGCTTCGCAATCGTCGCCTACATGATACGTCATGCCTTTTGAAAAAATAAAACTTCTGCCATCTTCCAGTTTGGTTTCCATTTCGCCATCAATACAATAAATAACATGGCCTTTGTGGCACCAGTGATCGGCCAGGTACCCGGCGGTGTATTCCACCATCCGCACCCTGATATCTCCCATAAAAAATATTTTAGAAATAGTTTTACCGGTAACGCCATCACGTTCGGTTACTTCCAAATTGCTCCAGTCTAATATTGTAAAGGGAAATTTAGCTATTTGCATAGTTTTAAATTTAGTAGTTTAAAATTACGGTTTATACCAATTAAAAGTTGAAAAGAATACTGTCAGCCTGAGCTTGTAGAAGGCGGGTTGACTATAGCGCCGGTTTCGACAAGCTCAACCTGACATTTTTTTAATCGGATAGATTCATTGTCTAATTTGTATAAATTAACCATATACATAATGATTACATTTGCAATGTCGTAAAAAAATAAATTCATGCAACATAATCTGCAACTTTTTCTTCAAAATATTTCTGCAAGTTTTGCCGGGCAGCAACTTATTAAAATTACACTGGGCAATAAAAGGGAAAAATCTGCGGAGCTGAAAAATATTTTTATAAAACCTGTAACAATAAAAAACGCCCCTAAACTTTATTTTACCTACCGTAATAACACCAACGATACTTTTAAAAACTACGATATAAAAGAAAGCCTTATTTTGATAGAGAAAATGCTGCAAACCGATTTTTATAATGCAGATCTTTTTACAGCCACTAATGATTTTCATTTATCAGCTGATAAAAGCGGCACTGTAAAAATAATTACACGGCCGGCCAGTTTAGTAATTAAAGAAGATGCCGGGCAACATGATAAACAAAAAAATCGGGTTATTAATTCTGCCACAGCTTTGTATTTGCATGAGCTGGGTATTACAACCGCAGAAGGCATTGTAAAAAAAGATATGCAGGATAAGTTTAAACAAATAAACCGTTATGTAGAAATTATTGAAGGCATTATAAAAGATATTGATTTTGAAAAAAATATTACTGTTGCAGATATGGGCAGTGGCAAAGGCTATTTAACTTTTGCGTTGTACGATTATTTAACTGCCAACTTAAATTTGGTTGCGGCTGTTACCGGTATTGAAATGAGGGAAGACCTTGTAAAAAAGTGTAACACCATTGCAGCAGCTGTAAATTATAAAAATTTAATTTTTAAAAAAGGAACTATACAGGATGCCGAATTAAAATCAATTGATATGCTGATTGCATTGCATGCCTGCGATACCGCTACCGACGATGCTATTTACAAATGAATACTGGCCAACGCAAAAGTTATTATTTGTGCACCTTGTTGCCACAAACAGATTCGTAAACAAATGGCGCCGCAAAATGAATTGAAGAACATCACCAAACATGGTATTTTATTAGAGCGCCAGGCCGAAATTGTTACCGACACTATCCGTTCACTAATTTTAGAAGCGCATGGCTACAAAACAAAAGTGTTTGAATTTATTGCTACCGAACATACACCAAAAAATGTTTTAATTGTAGGGACCAAGTCAGAAAAAACAGAAGCGGCTAAAAAAGAAAATTTTGATAAAGTTGCCGGTTTGAAATATCTTTTTAATATTAAAACACATTATTTAGAAAAGTTGTTTTGATTGGCTTACTGTCAGGTTGAGCTTGTCGAAACCGGGTTGATGCAGAAAAAAACCTGTTGCATAAACTCAGTCTTTATAAAATTTTCTTTTCTAACTAAAATAATTAGTAAATTACATTCCCAACAACAAACCACCTACAACTATTTTGTACGCCATTGTAGATATAGAAACCACCGGCGGTTATGCAGCATCTCACGGCATTACCGAAATTGCTGTGTTTATACATGATGGTACCAAAGTTGTAAAACATTTTGAAACACTGATTAATCCGCAACAAAATATTCCTCGTTACATTACTGCATTGACCGGTATAGATAATTATATGGTAAGTGATGCACCGGCATTTGATGATATTGCAGATGTGTTGTTTGATTTGCTGAATGATAAAATTTTTGTGGCACACAATGTAAATTTTGATTACAGTTTTATCAAACATCAATTAAAAAATTCCGGTTACGAGTTAACAGCAAAAAAATTATGTACTGTACGCCTGGGAAGAAAAATTTTTCCGGGATTGCCCAGTTACAGCTTAGGAAATCTTTGCCGTTCTTTACAAATAAATATTGATAACCGCCACCGTGCCGGTGGAGATGCAAAAGCCACCGTACAATTATTTGATTATTATCTTGCTAATAACGGCGAAATTTTTATCAACGATATGCTTAAAAAATTATCTAAAGAGCAATGGTTGCCGTTGCATTTGGATAAAAAGGAAATTGATAAACTGCCGGTAAAACCCGGGGTATATTATTTTCACAACAGTAAAGATAAAATTGTGTATGTAGGTAAGGCAATCAACATAAAAAAAAGGGTAAGCAGCCATTTTACACATAACGACCCCGACAGGAAGCGGCAGAATTTTTTACGTAACATTCATAAAATAAGCCATAAAGAATGCGCTACCGAATTAGAAGCATTGGTTTTAGAAAGCACTGAAATTAAAAAGCTATGGCCATTGTACAACCGCAGTCAAAAACAACCCCTGCAAAAATATGCACTGTATTTATTTGAAGATGCAAGAGGATATATGCGTTTAGCCATAGATAAAAAGAAAAAAAATGTTCAGGCATTGTATATATTTAATTTACTGCATGAAGGCTTGGTGCTTTTAAAAAATATGGTGGACGAATTTGAATTAAATGCCAAACTTTGTTTTTTAGATAAAACGCCTTTCACCATAACAGATTACGAGTTTTTGGAACCTCCGGTAATTTATAACGGCAAAATAAATAAAGCATTAGAAGCATTGAATGAGCAACTGCCAACATTTATTGTGGTAGATGAAGGCATTAAAGCAGAAGAAAAATTATGTTTATTAATAGAACGGGGGAGTTTTTGGGGCATGGGCTATATTCCTGCAAAATTAAAACTGCAATCTTCTATTGAGTTAAAAAATTATTTAAATCCTTATGCCGATAATGATTATATCCGCAATAGTATTTATTCTTTTGCCGAAGCTAATCCGCATAAAAAAATAGTGCTTTAATTAATTACCGCCATTCTTCCAATTTTTTGTTTGGATACACAACATTATTTTCGCCACCCGGAAGAAAGACGATGGACGACGGACCACAGACCATAGTTGTCAATCGTCTGTGGTCCGTCGTCCATTATCAGGGTATTCAATACACAAAAAAAGTTTAGCCGATGTCAGAGTTCGTAAACCCAATAGCACAAAAATTTAATTTTAAAATACAACAGGTAGAAGCCGTTTTAGCTTTGCTGGAAGAAGGCGCAACTATTCCCTTTATTGCCCGTTACCGTAAAGATAAAACTGGCGCACTGGACGAAGTGCAAATTCAGCAGATACAGGAAGAAGCAAAATTTTTGGCAGCATTTACGGAACGTAAAACTTTTATTGAAAAAGCTATTACTGAACAGGAAAAAATGACGGAAGCGTTGCAGGAAAAATTAAATAAAGCTACTACCATTGCAGAACTGGAAGATATTTATCTGCCTTTTAAACCAAAAAGAAAAACAAAAGCGCAAACGGCAAGAGAAAATGGTTTAGAACCTTTAGCGAATTTTATTATTGCACAAACTGATGCCGATTTAATTGCAGAAGCTGCAAAATTTATCAACGAAAAAATAATTGATGCAGATGCCGCATTGCAGGGTGCAAGAGATATTATTGCCGAAACGGTGAATGAGGATGCATCAGTAAGGGCAAAGCTGCGAAATCTTTTTGAAAATACTGCCACATTACAAAGTAAAGTAATTACAGAAAAAGAAACTGAAGGCATTAAGTACAAAGATTATTTTGAATTCAGCGAATTGATCGCAAAAATTCCGTCGCACAGAATATTAGCAGTGCTCCGTGGATTTTTAGAAGGATTTTTACGCATTGAAATTTCGCCGCTGGAAGATGAGGCATTGGAAATGATTGAAGGGTTATACATAAAAGGCATGAACAATTGCAGCGATCAAATTCGCAAAGCAATAAAAGATGCTTACAGAAGATTACTGCAACCCAGTTTGGAAACTGAATTTCGTACCGCATTAAAAACAAAAGCAGATGAAGATGCGATAAATGTTTTTGCAGAAAATTTGCGCCAGTTATTATTGAGTTCTCCATTGGGCAGCAAAAGAATTTTAGCCATCGACCCCGGTTACCGCACCGGTTGTAAAGTAGTTTGTTTGGATGAAAAAGGGGAGTTGCAAAAAACAGATCTCATTTTTCCGCATGAGAATAACAGGGTTGCTGCAGAAGAAATTAAAATTAAAAATTTAGTACAGCAATACGGCATTGAAGTTTTTGCTATTGGTGATGGCACCGCCGGAAGAGAAACGGAGCAGTTTATAAAAAAATTAAACCTAAACCTGCCGGTGTTTTTAGTGAATGAAGATGGTGCTTCCATTTATTCTGCTTCTGCCATAGCAAGAGAAGAATTTCCCAACGAAGATATTACGGTACGTGGTGCAGTAAGTATTGGCAGAAGATTGATGGATCCGCTGGCCGAATTAGTAAAGTTAGATCCTAAAAGTATTGGCGTGGGGCAATACCAGCATGATGTAAACCAGTTTCGTTTAAAAGAACGGCTCGACGCTACCGTTATAAGCTGCGTAAATAATGTGGGGGTAAATTTAAATACTGCCAGTAAACATTTATTAAGTTATGTAAGCGGCATTGGCAGCACACTTGCCGATAATATTGTAAAGTACAGGAATGAAATTGGTAAATTCAGCAACCGTAAACAATTATTAAAAGTACCACGATTGGGCGGAAAAGCATTTGAACAGTGCGCCGGTTTTTTACGCATAAAAGATGGCGAAGATTTATTAGATGCCAGTGCAGTGCATCCGGAAGCATACACGGTGGTGCAAAACATGGCCAAAGATTTAGGTGTTGCAGTAAATGCCATCATTGGTAAAGAAGAGTTATTGAAAACTGTTGATGCAAAAAAATATGCCACCGAACAAATTGGGGAACTTACTATAAAAGATATTTTAAACGAATTAAAAAAGCCCGGCCTCGATCCACGGAGTGAAGTACAGCAATTTGAGTTTGCCAATATTTACAGTATGGAGGATGTAAAAATTGGAATGGAAGTGCCTGGTGTAGTAACCAACATTACAAGGTTTGGTGCATTTATAGATATTGGTGTAAAGCAGGATGGATTGGTGCATGTGTCCGAAATTTCTCACACTTATATTACCGACCCAAATGAAGTGCTGAAACTAAATCAAAAAGTAAACGTAAAAATTTTAGAAGTAGATACGGCACGTAAAAGAATTGCTTTATCCATTAAACAAACATTACCTGCGCCGGAACGCAAACAATTTACCGGAGTTAAAAAAACATTTACTACTCCTGTTAAAACAGCAATAAAAGAAGTGCCGCTTACTGATGCATTGGCGGCTTTGAAACAAAAGTTTAAAAGATAATTTTTTATTTTTTCTTGTTCCGATTTTTTCAGGGAGCCAGGCTTTTTCAGCAATGTGGAACTTCATTGGCAGAGTTTATCCTGAGGAAAGAAGGGCACTCTTGTACACTATTACTTTACTCATCTCCTTAAATACAAAAAACTTCTTAAAGTGTACTAATTTTTATCGGGGTTATAAACTTTGCAGCGATTTATAGAGTATGGATCGCTTAAATTTTTATAGGAATTTCATTGATGCCGATTAGACATTAAAATTATACTGTCAGCCTGAGCTTGTCGAAGGCGGGTTCACAAATAAAAAGAGGCTCTTTTCCAGATGGCCCCGGTTTCGACAAGCTCAACCTGACAGCTTTTATTAAAAAGCCGGTAGTATTTTCTTTGCATTACCATGCCTTTAAAGGCGTGGTAATGCAAATTGTGGTAAGCGGCTTTAGCCAAATAAATAAAAAATAAATAAAAAATAAATAACTCAAACAGCTTCTAAATCAATTTTAAACTTTATAAATTGTTTTTTAAAATTCGGCTAAAGCCTGAAGATACTTTCAATTGCCACGGGCTTTAGCCCAACAGGCCTGCAGCTAAACTTTTTATTTTATTTCCTTCGCCAGTATTTCGCAAAATAATTTTCTGTCAATCATTTTTGCACCAAGGCTTTCCAAATGTGCAGTGTACACCTGGCAATCTATCAGTTTAATATGTTGCTTTTGTAAATGCTTTACAAGATTGATAAAAGCAAATTTGCTGGCATTACTTTTTGTGCTAAACATACTCTCGCCAAAAAAAATATTGCCCAGCAATACGCCGTACAAGCCACCAACCAATTCTCCATCCTGCCATGCCTCGGCACTAATAGCAAAACCAAGCTGATGCAGTTTGGTATAAGCATCAATTATTTCCTGCTGTATCCACGTGCCTTCTTCATGTTTTCTTTTTATAGTTTTACAATTGGCAATTACTTTATCAAATGCTTTGTTAATGGTAAAACGGAAACTGCCATTATTTAAAACTGTTTGCATACTCTTACTCACTTTTAATGCAGCAGGCGATAAAACAAACCTTGGGTTGGGGCACCACCAGCAAATCGGTTCACCTTCGCTGTACCAGGGAAAGATGCCGCTTTTATAAGCCAGCAATAATCGTTCGCTGCTTAAATCGCCGCCAATGGCTAAAAGTCCTTCATCACTGGCAGCACCCACAGGGGGAAAAATAATTTCTTCAGTTAAAACAAACATTATTAAAAGTAAGAAAAGTTATTTTGATGAGGGAAGATACTGCTCTGTTTCATAAATAGATTTTGCAGTGAAGTATGTGAGTACGGATTAAAAATTATTTTACAATACCTTTATTAATTATTTCTTTTAAAACATTTATTTCCACTTCTTCCAGTTTATTAATATACAAACAACCTTTTCCCGTTTTATGTTTTCCTGATTTTTTCAACAGTGCCGGTTGCTTTTCTACCGCTCCGCTTATATAAAAAACCAGGTTTTGTTTGCGTGACGAAAATCCCATTACAAACCAATCCAGTTCCCGGCCGCTTTCAAATTTCAAAAGCCTGTCGCCAAAACCAATAATGGAAGTGCCCCACATTTTAGCTTTTGCTTTAGTAGCTTTTTCCATAAGCGCAATAATAGTAAAAGCATCTTTTTGTTTTTGCGCCTCCGGAACTTTTTTTACAAAATCCTACACACTCAGTTCTGTTTTTTTTGTTTTTAATTCTGCCATGGTAATACAATTATTTGTGCTGAGTAGTAAAGTTATTAATGTTTTAGAGAGTTGATTACTGCAAGTCGGGCAGTATTTCAACAACGGGGCCTCACGCCACGCTTTTAGCCGGGCTGTGAAGACTCCAGCGGAACAGAAAATTATAATAGCATTATTTGAGTATCTAAAGTTTTTTTACACAGTTCATGTTCGGCAGAGTTTTACTTAGGGTAATCATATTTTTGTTCAAAGCTTACACCTTTTTGATTAAAAAAAACCTCGAGTTCTTCCCACTTATTATCGTCAAAGCCAATAAATGATTTTAAATTATCTGACGATTCGAATTCAACGCATTTAAAACACACATCTATAAAAGATGTAACGCCATTTTTAATTAAAAAAATTGTATGATGAGGGTCGAAAATACATTTCATAAGATCTGTTGTATCAGTAACCGGTCTTGTCAAAATCCTAATTAGAGTATCTAAATCTAAACCAGTAATAATTTTTTGCTTTTTTATTATTGCAAGATTAGGCTTACCATTAAATAAAATTGACGGAATTGGAGGGAGAGTATCATTGTATCCAGGTCTTTTAAACATTCTCCCCAAGTGTCCCACTATCAATATTGTGTCGGCTTCAACCAATCGTATTCTTAAACTATCTTTTGATGTGTGCTGTGTTTTAGACGAATTTTTATTGCTAGTATAATTTTGAGAAGTACAACTCAAAATAAACAAAATGGGAATAAAAAAATATTTAGGCATGTTCACGTTTTATAACTTTCGCCGAACACATAAATTTATACTATAGGATTTAACTCGTCAAAAATAATCTGACTGCAAAACAGCCAATTAAAGTTATACAAATTCAAATGTCTTTAACACAATCCATTGAACAAAAACGAATAATTTTTTTTATAAAAGTTAGAGTGATTCTGTAAGCTCCCCCAAAAATAGTACGTTTTAAAAGTAGACACATTTTGTAACTTTAAAAAACGTAAAAGATGAAAAGAAGCACATTCAGTCCTGCCCAGATAGCAGGCATCCTTAAAGAGTTTGACAATGGCAAAACCGCC